>DASYUK010000241.1:0-2010 GCA_036001325.1 Thermoanaerobaculia bacterium | reverse complement strand
GGTCGCCGCGGCAGCGATCGCACTCCTCGCGCATGTTCAGAACGAACCGACGATCGAAGTCCTCGGCACTTTGATCAGTGCTTCCAGCATCGGCTTTCTGATTCACAACTGGTCGCCGGCATCGATCTTCATGGGCGATGTCGGCAGCGCCTTCCTCGGGTTCTCAATCGCAGCAATTCCGCTCATGAGCGTGGAGGCGAAGCCGAACATGCTGTTCGTGACGATCTGCTCAGTGTGGCCGTTCCTCTTCGATACCGTCCTGACGTTCTTCAGGCGTCTTGTGCGGCGCGAGAACGTTCTGCAGGCCCACCGCTCCCATCTATACCAACGGTTGGTACAGTGCGGAATGTCCCACGCGATGGTCGTGACGCTTTATGCGGCGGGATCGGCGATCGCCTCTACGCTGGCGATCGCGTCCCTTCGCAGCGCCGCGTTCGCGGTGGCGACACTGATCGCGATCCCGGCGATGGCCGCCGCACTCGCGGTGCTGGTCTCGATGCGCGAGTCAGAGGGCCCCGTCGGCCCGAAGACCTCGAACGGTCGCGTCCCAACCGCTCATTAGATCGATTCGCGGCACAAAGCCGGCGGCTCGCTGGAAGCGGCTGCCGTCGACCGCGAGATCCTCGACGTATTTGTCGAGAAGTTCTCGCGCGTGCATGGAAGGCCTGACGAGATCGAGCGCGGCGGCGCCTGCCCGGGCGACGAAGAGCGGAACGTGAAATCGAAACGGCTTGCCGCCGACCGCCGATGCGATCGCATCGACGATGTCGCGCAACGCGTAAAACCGGCCGTCGGTAACATTGAAAACGGATCCGGCGACGGCGTTGCTCTCTGCGGCGAGCAGCAACGCGCGTCCGAGATCGTACTCATGGACGAGAGTGCGACGATTGTGGCCGCTCCCGACGGGAACATAGCGACGTCGATCGATCGCCTTCACGAGATTTCTGTAATTGCCCTTGACGTGAGGGCCGTACACAGATGCGAGCCGGAGAACGACGCCGATTCGCGTGCCGAGCACGAGCTTCTCCCCTTCCAGCTTCGTGCGCCTGTAAGGCGTGTCGGGGGCCGGAGGCGTCGACTCATCGACGATCACGCCGTTTCCGCTGCCATAAACCGCGATCGTGCTCGCGAAAACGAAACGCGGGACGCCCGATTCGATCGCCGCCGCGAGCAACCGCCGCGTTCCTTCGACATTGATGCGCTCGAATTCATCGGCCGGCTGCTCGAGCGTATGAAGGCGCGCGGCGAGATGAATCACCACATCGATATCGCGAGTCGCAGTTTCAGCCGAGGGATCCAGCAGGTCTCCGACGACCGTCTCGATGTCGTCTCTCGCGACCGGCTTGCGCGACAGGACACGCACGCGATAGCCGGCGTCGAAAAACGCGCTGACGGCCGCCGGGCCGATCGCGCCGGTCGCGCCGGTGATCAGACATCGCTTCATGTGCGAACGATCTCGGCGATCAGCCGATCGTACTGCGCGCCAACAGCCTCTTTCGAATACTTCGCGATCACCTGCAACCTGCCGGCTTCGCCCTCGGCATCGAGAAGCGAACGCTGGGCATAAGCACGGCGCACCGCCTGCTCGAACTCACTTCGGTTTTCCGGCTGCACCACTCGCCCGCAATGCCACTCACGGATCATCCACTGAAGCTCGGAATCCTCATCAGCGGCCGCGAGGACCGCCTTCCCGCTCGCCAGAATCGTGTAGACCTTTGATGGGAACGTGTCGGTGGTCGTGCCGGCTTTCATCGGAATCATCGCGAGGTCACAGCTCGGATAGATGAGATGAGCCACTTCCTGCGGTTGATAACCGAGGTAGCGGACATTCGAGAGGTCTCGGCGAGAGATCTCGTCAGCGAGACCTTTGGCGCGAACACCGTCGCCGACGAATACGAATCGAATCGGGAGGTCTCGCAGTTGCTCTGCGACGTCGAGGACGAGATCGACGTCGACGCTGAGACCAATATTTCCGGCGTACAAGATGATGAACGCCCCATTCAGGTCGTG
>DASYUK010000240.1:0-9212 GCA_036001325.1 Thermoanaerobaculia bacterium | reverse complement strand
TGGTAACTTGCTCAATTAACGGGAGATATGGTCCCAGCCGAAGAATTGCGCTTTGTTCGGAAACTGGACACCCGTATGATTGTCGATCAATGCCCGAGCTACAGAAGCGCATCCTGGTCGTGGACGACGACCCTCAGATCGTGTCTGGTCTCGAGGCGCTGCTCAGCGATGAATGGGAAGTTCGGACTGCGACCACGGGCAAAGAAGCCCTCGTAACATTTGCGGACTTTTCGCCCGACGTCGTTCTCCTCGACGTGCAGCTTCCCGACTTCTCCGGGATCGACCTGCTGCATCAGTTCAAGATGTACTCAGAGACCGCCGCGGTGATCATGATGTCAGGCGTCGGCAATCTCGAGCGCGTCATCGAATCGATGAAGCTCGGTGCCGAGACGTTTCTGCAGAAGCCGTTCGACTTCGACACGCTGACGCTGACGCTGCAACAGGCCTCGCGCATGGCCGCGACGCAGCGCGAGCTGATCGCCCTCCACCGCGCTGATAGTAAGGATGTCGATCGTTTGCCCGGCATCTCGCCCGCGATCATTCACCTCAACGACATCCTGGGGCAGATCGCGCGCGCTCCATCGCCGGTGCTGATCGAAGGGGAGTCAGGCACCGGCAAAGGCATCATGGCGAAGCTGATTCACAACCGCTCGCTGCGTGCGCGCGCGCCATTCGTCGATCTCAACTGCGCCGGCCTTTCGAAAGAGCTGCTCGAATCGGAGCTTTTCGGCCACGAGCGCGGCGCGTTTACCAATGCGACCAATACAAAGCCCGGCCTGTTCGAGATCGCCGGTGATGGATCGCTCTTCCTCGACGAGATCGGCGAAATGGAGCTCACGGTACAAGCGCGTTTGCTGAAAGCGCTCGAGGAGAAGAAATTCAGGCGTGTCGGCGGGATCCGCGATCTCCGCGCAGACTTTCGACTGATCGCAGCAACAAATCGCGATCTCGGCGCCGAGGTGGCGGCGAATCGTTTTCGCGGCGATCTCTATTACCGCCTCAACGTCGTCAGGCTCCTCATGCCTCCGCTTCGGGAGCGCATGGAGGACCTTCCGATTCTCGTCCAGGAGGTTCTGCGGCCGCTGGCAAAAGAGATCGGACGGCCGCTGCCGAAGATCAGCCCGAGCGCGATGAAGAAGCTGCAGACGTATCCGTGGCCGGGAAACGTGCGCGAGCTGCGCAATGTCCTCGAGCGCGCCCTGCTCACGCTGCATACCGACGAGATTCACAGTGAGGACCTCACGATCGAGCGCGAGGGCGGTCCGGCTGTGGCCGCGAAGAGCGGTGCGCTGCCTTCGGAAGAGTGGGACATTCAACCGCTCGATCAGATGATCGCCGAGTACGTCACCGCCGCCGTGAAGGCGGCCGACGGCAACGTACGCAAAGCGGCGCGGCTCCTTCAGATCAGTCCGTCGACGCTCTACGCGCGCATGAAGGAGAAGCAGGTCTCCTAGTGTAGTCGTTGGTCCCTAGTCGTTGGTCGTTGGCTACTAACGACTAAGGACCAACGACTATGGACTTCAGACCTTCGCCGCATTCCGAGCGTCTATGAACGATGCCGCCGGGGCGGGTTGCCCGAAGTAATACCCCTGCCCGTATTTGATCCCCAGCTCTAAAGCCGCGGTAGCGGTCGACGCGCTCTCGATACCTTCGAGGATCAACTCGCACTCGAACTCATTGGCGAGCGCCAGCAGGTTCCGAACGATCTTCATCTTTGTCGTATCCGCCTCGAAGCCCGTACCGAAATGTTGGCTGATCTTGAGGAACGACGGCCGAACCTTGCCGATGAACGGAAGATGAGAGTACGCGACACCGATATCGTCAAAAGCGAAACGGACGCCCGCTTTCTTGAGTTGCTCGATCGTGTCGAGAGCTTTGGGCTCCTCGCTCAGCGATCCCTGCTCGGTGATCTCCAGGACAATTCGGTTGAGACTCATGCCCGCGCGTTCCGCTTCGGCGATCACGGTGTCGTGAATTCGCTTGCCCGACGCGAACACCGCCGGGTGAATATTCAGAAAGAGAGGCGCCGTCTGCGCGAGCACCGCGCCCGATTGAATCGCGTTGCGAATACAGACCATTTCGAGGTCGCTGACCCGATGCTTTCTCGTCGCATACTTGAACAGCGTTTCAGGATTGCGCAGAAGCGAGTCGGACTGACAGCGAGCGAGAGCCTCGTATCCAACCTGCTCGCCTGAGGCGAGCTTGATGATGGGCTGAAAGATCGTCCAAAGGCAGTTTTCCTTCAGGACCTCATCGAGCAGCGGGACTCTGATAACGTCGGGCCACTCCGGGCTTCCTGCGCGAGGTGGCGCCATCAGATCGAGCAACGAATCCAGCTCCGAGATCTCGAACGGCTTCTGCAGAAACCCGACCGCTCCGCGCTCGGACGCTTCGAACTGCAACGCATCGGGAGCATCTCCGGTCATGAGGATGATTCGCGTGTCGGGGGAGTGGCGTTTGATGAAGTGGATGAAATCGAGGCCTTCGTACCCGAACGCGCCCGACAAACGAATGTCGCTCACGACATGTGATGGCTTGAGCCATTCGACGACCAGCTCGCCGCTCTCGAGATCATTGCAGGTGACGATCGTTCTTCCCCGTCGGGCCAGGCCGGCGGAGAGTCCCTCTGTGACCATCAGATCGTCGTCGAGGACGAGAACGATCTGATGCGTTTGAGGAGTCTCCAGTTCCGAGGTGGTCATCGCGATACTCCTAACATCGTCTCACATCGGCACGGCGCCCGACTGGCGCGCGATCTTCTCGAGGGCGCTCATGAGCGCGTCGAGATCGTACGGTTTCCGCAGAAACGCGACGTGTTCGCTGCCGGCGTAGCGATCGATCGACGACTCATCGCCGTGACCCGAGGAAAACAGCACAGGCAGCGCAGGATGCTGAGCGGCGATCTGTTCGTACACCTCGGTGCCGCGCATGTCGGGAAGGCTCATGTCGAGAATGACGACGTCCGGCCGAAACTCCCGGATCGCACCGAGCGCTTCGCCACCCCGCTCGACGACATGCGTTTCGATTCCCTCCGCCTCGAGAAGGAGTTTCAACCCCGCTGCTACCGCCGGTTCATCTTCCACGAGCACAAGCCGCCTCACGCGCGGCTTCGCTTGTTCCTTTTCGGACTCGAGCACCGGCGCTTGCGCCGCCATCGTAGGAAGAAGGATGAAGAAGGTCGTGCCTTCTCCGGGACGGCTTTCCGCGCGGATCGAGCCCCCATGACGGCGGATGATTTGCAAAGCGACAGCGAGTCCGAGACCGGTGCCGGTACGTTTCGTCGTGAAGAGAGGCTCGAAGATGTTGCGCAACACTTCCGGCGACATGCCGCTGCCGGTGTCGTGGACGGTGAGAAGCGCCAGACCGGCCGGAATTGGTTCGAATGAAAATTTTCCCTCGCTCGCTTCATCATCAACCGCGATGGTGATGGCACCTTCGCCCGACATCGCATCGCGGGCATTCAGAACGAGATTCGTGAGCACCTGCTGCAGTTGGGCGGGATCGCCCCGTACGATGATCGCTCGCGGCGGAACCTCGAGAACAATTTCGACGCGTGCCCCGACCAGGCTTTGCAGCTCCGGCAGCATGTGTTCCAACCAGTCTCGCAACACAACGGGCTGCAACGCCGGTTCGGCCGGTTGGGTGAAGCGGAGAATTTCCTGCGTCACCCGTTTGCCTCTCGCGACTGACGTGGTGATCTGATCGGCAGCTTTCAGAGTTTTCTCGTCCTGGCTGCGTCTGCGGATCACTTCCGCAAATGGCTGAATACCCATCAGCACGTTGTTGAACTCGTGCGCGATCGTCGCCGCCACACGTCCGAGACCGCTGACCCGATTCGCCTGCTCGAGTTGATGCTCGAGGCGCTTGCGTTCGGTGACATCCTCGAATGTCACGACGCAGCCGATGACGCGATCGTGCTCGATGATGGGTGAGGACGTGAAATGCGCCGGAAACGATTCACCTGATTTTCTCCAGAACGTTTCCTCGCCGGAGCGCGGCTGGCCATCGGCCACCGACTGGTAAATCGGGCAGTCCTTCTGCGGATACGAGTCGCCATTTCCGTGCGAGTGGTGAATCACACTATGCAGTGTGGGAGCCGATTGAAGCTCCTCGGCCGACCAACCTGTCAATTTCGCCGCGGCGGGATTCGCGAAGATCACTCGCCCTTCGATGTCGATGCCGAGAATTCCTTCGGCCGCATAGTTGAGGATCATTTCGTTCCGATGGCTGAGTTGTCGGATCGTCTCCTCCGACTGCACCTGATCGGTGATGTCCTGAACGGTGCCGACGATCTTCTCCGGCGACTCCGGCGAGCCGGCGACCACGCGTGCGCGATTGTGGACGAAGCGGACCTCGCCGTCGGGAAGGATGATTCGATGGCGAAAATCGAATAATCGATCGTTGTGTGGCAGGATCGTCATGCGGAGGACGAATTCGACATCGTCCGGATGCACACGAGCCAAGTAGTCCTGGAACGTGCTGCCGAATTCGCCCGGCTCGATGCCGAAGATGCGGCAAGCCTGGGGCGACCATTCGACCGAACCCTGATTGAAATCGACGTGGAAGCTTCCGAGCCTGGCCATCTCCTGCGCTTCGGCCAGACTGGTCTCGCTTTGAATGAGGCGCTCTTCCGCGCGCCGTCGTTCGAAAAATTCGCCGATGCGGCGGCCGATGTCGGTCATCATGTCGAGAATGTGCTCATCATCGATCGCGGAGCGTTTCTCGTAGAACTCGATGACCGCCGTGACCACGCCATGCTCGACGACAGCGAACGACACGGCGTGCGTGAGTCCGACCTTCAGAGCGATTTCTGCTTGGGGATACTGTTCGACGTCGTAGGACCGATCGAAATCGACCGACACAGCGTGACCGGTGAGCGCGACCAGACCAGGGAGTCCTTCGCCAAAACGAAGGACGAGTCTCTGACTCGCCTCCAGGAATTCTTGTCCCGCAAAATCGGGGGCTGACCAGGTATCTGTGCAGTGCAGCTCCCCACGCTCGCGATCGTTGCGCCACCAGAGGCCGACCTGCCACTGCAATTCAGTGCCGACGTTCTGCAGCAGTTGCGACGTGACCTCGGCGACAGACGTCGCCTCCGCAAGCGTTCGGGCTACGGCAAACTGGAGGCGTTGCCGCCGCTCGTACGCGACGCGCGATGAGATGTCGCGCATCACGGCCGTGCAGAAGTCCTGGCCTCCCGCTTTCCATATTGTGAGCGACATCTCCAGCGGAAACTCTCGTCCGTCGCGGCGCAGGCCTTCGAATACGTGGACCTGCCCGGAGTAACGAGCGTCTCCTGTCTCGCGGTACCGCTGCATGCCCGCCGTATGCCGCGCGCGATAGCGCTCCGGCATCAGCATCTCAAAGAATTGCCCGACCATTTCCGAACTGCGATACCCGAACAACCGCTCCGCTCCCTGGTTCCAGAAAATGATCTTGCCGTAGATGTCAGACAGGACGATGGCGTCGGCGGCGGTCTCAGCGACGGAGCGAAAGCGGAGCTCGGATTCCCGCACACGTTCGTCCGCTTTGCGCTCCTCGGTGACATCGATCATGGCGCCGATCATTCGCCGAGCATGGCCTTGCTCATCGCGCACGATGAAAGCCCGATCGAGCACGTGATGATAGGTTCCGTCGGCATGGCGGAAGCGATACTCGCCGCTCCATCGATCGTATTTTTCCAACGCCGCGTCGACCGTGCCGAGCATGGCGTCGCGATCCTCCGGATGAATGCGCTCGGTCCACCACGAGAAATCAGACTCTCCGTCGGGCAAGTCGTAACCCCACGCCGTGCGCAAGGCGTCGCTGCAGAAAACCTTGTCGGTCGCACGATCCCGGTCCCAGATCACTTCCAGCGTCGCGCGAGCCGCGTACTGGAAGCGCTCTTCGCTGATCTGAAGCGCTTCCTGGGTCCGGTGACGAAGTTGTCTTTCGCGTTTCTCCGTGAGGGCCCGCGTGATCGCTGTAGGGAGTCGAGACATCCGATCCTTGATGACATAGTCGGTCGCCCCTTCGCGCAGCGCTTGAATGGCGCGATCCTCACCAATCGACCCCGAGACGAAGATGAACGGTACATCGGGAGCGAAACTCCGCGCGATCTTCAGCGCGGCGATGCCATCGAACGCCGGAAGGTTGTAGTCGGCGAGAATGACATCGGGATCAGAGGTCTCCAACGCCGCGCGGAACGTCGGTTCACTCTCCACGCGCGAGATCGAGAAATTGAGATTCGCGCGTTTGAGCTCGCGAGTGATCAAATCGGCATCGATCGCGCTGTCCTCGAGATTGAGGATGCGAATGTGTTGTTTGTCCACGGCGTCAGGGCGCTGTCTTGTTCACGGCCAGCCAGTAAAAACCGAGGTCAGTGATCGTCTTCATGAAGTCGTCGAATTCGATCGGCTTCACGACGTAGCTGTTCGCGCCGAGCTGATAGCTCTCGACTCGATCGCGCTCCTCGGCCGAGGAGGTGATGATGACGATGGGAATCTTCTTCGTGCGCTCGTCGCTCTTCACCGCGCGCAGGACATCGATGCCGTCGACCTTCGGCAGCTTCAAATCGAGGAAGATGACTCGTGGACCATCATGAACGCTGCGGTCCGCGTACTTCCCTCGCGCGAAGATGAAGTCGAGCGCCTCCGCCCCATCGCGGGCGGCGGTGATGTTGTTCGCGAGGTTCCCCTTTCTGAGCGCGCGCATCGTCAGCTCGAGATCGTGAGGGTTGTCTTCGACGAGAAGAATCTCGACTTCGTTCATGACAGGTTCTCCTGAAGATCCGCCACCGGCGTATCTGTTTCATGGACCATTTGTGAATGGACGTTGGGGAGAGTGAAGTAGAAGCACGCTCCTTCGCCGACGGTACCTTCGGCCCAGACGCGACCGCCGTGCCGTGTCACGATGCGCTCGACGATGGCCAGCCCCACACCCGTGCCTTCGAACTCCTCGGCGCTGTGCAGTCGTTGAAACACGCCGAAGAGTTTGTCGGCGTAGAGCATGTCGAAACCGACACCGAAATCGCGAACCCAGTACGTGTTGAAGTCATCGTCCTCCCTCGCTCCGATCTCGATGCGGACAACTCCTTCTCTCTTTGCGTACTTCGCAGCATTCGAGATGAGGTTGAACAGGACTTGCCGAATCGTGCTCCGGTCGGCACGAGCCGGTGGTAAGTCGCCACACTCGAGCTCCAGGACGCGATCGGGTCGATCGCGCCGCACTTCTTCAAAAACCTCTTTCGCAAGAACGGCGATGTCCAGCTCCGTCGGAGCGATCGATTGCCTTCCCATGTGTGAGAATGCGAGAAGGTCATCGATCAGATTGCCCATCCGCTGCGCCTCGGTGCGAATGACGGCGAGAAACCGCTTCCCCTCATCATCGAGCGCCGCCGAGAAATCCTCCTCGAGAATCTTGGTGTAGCCGCTGACCGCGCGCAGTGGAGCGCGCAGGTCGTGGGAGACCGAGTACGTGAAGGCCTCCAGCTCCGCGTTCGCGCGCTGGAGTTGCTTCGTGCGCGCGGCGACACGCAGCTCGAGTGAGGCGTTCAATTGTGCGATCCGCTCCTCCGCGCGCTTCTGTTCGGTGATATCGACCGCAATCCCGCCGAGGAACGAGGGACGTCCTTCAACGCGGATGGGGAAGCGCTGCAGAAGCCAGAATGACCCATCGTCGAATTGGATGAACTCCCGCACGGTGCGATCGCCGGAAAGAATCTCGCTCTCATTCCTCTGAAGGACTTTCACTCGATCGGGAGACAGAATATCTTCGTCACCGGCCGCGAGGATGTCATCGACGTCACGGCCCAGAAACTCACGAATCGCGGGATTGGCGTAGACATACTTTCCGCCTTGATCCTTGATGAAGGTCGCGGCGCTGTTGTTCGCCATGAAGGCCGTGAACTCCTCCTGCAAAAAGGCGAGCTCGCCAGCCTGCTCCTGAAGCAGGAGCTGTCTCGCTTCGAACTGGCGCGCCTGCGCCAGTGCTGCCGAGGCGGGATTGGCGATGATGCGCAGAAGATCGAGTTGTTGCGGTGTCACGAGCTTCCCGGGCTCGGCGAAAACGATGATGGCACCGAGCAGAATCTCGCCCGAGCGAAGAGGCAGAATCGCGGCTGAAACGGCATGCATACGCTCGCGCACCTCTTCCTCCACGCCGCTTTCGCGCGAGATGTCGGCGAGAATCGCGCGACGATTTTCCAGGAGCAATTGCGATACGAAACTTCGACTCGCTTCGACTTCGAGACCTTCGAGTACGCTCGCGCTGCCGTTAGCGGCCCGATAGGCGACGCGACCGTGCTCGAGAACGGCCAGGGCCGCGCCGGCAGCGTCGACCAATACGCGACCCTGATCGATGATCGCTCGTTTCACCGTCTCTCGTTCGCGCGGCGCCGTGCTGATGAAATCGTGTGCAGCAAGCGCGCGTCGAAGATTGTCCTGATCCTGCTGGCGAGCCAGCTCGGTGTGGTGAAGGCGCGATGCCGCGAACAATGTGACCGCCCACAGCGCCAGCACGTTGGCGATCGCGTAGAGCGCCGTCCCGGTGGCCGTTCCATACCATCCCTTCTGCTCTCCGAACAGACGAAGCCAGCCGATTCCGACGATGATCACGACCGCAGCGGGGAGAAGGGCGCGGGCCGCGGCGCCCGCCGCAGAATCGTTGGCGATGATCGACATCGGCCACTCGTCTTTGCGGAGGCGCGCTCCGGCGAAGGCGAGCAGCGCGAAATTGAGCGCGGTCGGCAAAGCCATCGGAGTCGTCGTCGCGGAGCTCCGCACCTGGCGCGCCGAGAAGACGTAGCCGATCAGTACCTGAAGGGCGATGATTCCGACAAGGAGCAACAACAGGCGCGCGATCATGCTCGCCGCGCGTGAGTGTCTGCGGGCGAGTATCAGCGCTCCGCCCAGCGCGACGAAACAAACAGCAGTGTTGGTGGCCATCCGTCCTGGATGAACCGTCTCGATTGCTCCCGGCGCCTCCCCCATCCATATCCTGTCGATGAGAAGATCGCGACCGGAGATTTCTTCGACCAGCGACAGCAGTCCGAGAATGAGAACGAAGAATGCGAGAACTGCTGACGCTACGTTCGCGCGCGAATCGTTCCAGACGATGAGAATCACCGCCGCGGCGGCGAGAAAGAACGCCGTGGCCGTGACGAGCTTCATGCCGATCGCCCCCGGCAGGAAACTCTGAAGAGTCGTGATGCGCAACAGCCAGCCGCTGATGAC
>DASYUK010000239.1:0-2419 GCA_036001325.1 Thermoanaerobaculia bacterium | reverse complement strand
GCGGCATCGAGCGCGCGGAGATACGAGACGATCTGACGGTAGTCGGCGAGAGTGCGGTCCGCGCCGATGTTCATCTTGAGGAAGGCGGATGGTGTGGGGATCTGCGCGAGCGCAGTGGTGGCGAGCAACAGCGAAAGAGCGAGGAGGCGTTTCATGCGGCGCGGATTATAGGCGCGCGAATCCCTCTCCCACCGGGAGAGGGTGGCGCGAAGCGCCGGGTGAGGGTCAGCCCCTCATCCGGCCTTCGGCCACCTTCTCCCGGTGGGAGAAGGCCTACACTAACGCGTCGTGTCACTCCCCCGTCGCATCGCCTGGCGCTACCTGCGCCGGCCAACAGACGCTCTGGTCTCGGCAGTCGGCGCTGTGTCGGTATTCGGGCTGGTCATCGGCGTGATGGCGCTGGTGATCTCGATGGCTCTCATGACCGGCTATCGCCGCGACCTGCAGCGCAAGCTCCTCGGCGGGAACGCGGAGGTGTTCGTCTACTCCGTCGCCGGACCGATCACGGATCCGCAATCGCTACTCAGGACGGTCCTGACCACGCCTGGAGTCGCGGAGGCTTCGCCGGTCGTCTTCGTGCAGGCGGTCGTCACGACGGAGCGGAACACCACCGGCTCGGAAGTGATGATCAAAGGCATCGATCCCGCGCGTGCGCATAGCTCGCCGATGCTGGCGAAGGTCGTCGGGTCGACGAGCTTCACGACGCCGGAGGGCGAGCGCGGCGTCGCCATCGGCAAGTATCTGGCGGCGAAGCTCGGCGTCACGCGAGGCGTCTCGATCAGTGTCACCGTTCCGACGGAGCGCGCCGGCACATTCCTCCCGCGCACTGCGTCATTCGTGGTGACAAACATCTTCGACACCGGTTTCTACGAATACGACGCGCGCTGGCTTTTTCTCGATCTGCGCGAGGCTCAGGAGCTGATCGGATCGAGCAGCGCGGCGAACCTCGTCGAAGTGAAGCTTCGCGACGGCGCTGATCTTTCTCGTGTGGTCAGCGAGATCGGGCGTCGCACCGATCATCGCTATGCGGTCAGCGACTGGCGTGACATGAACCGCCAGCTCTTCTCGATGCTCAAGATCCAACAGCTCGTGCTGTTCATCGTCATCGGGCTGATCGTCTTCGTGTCGACGTTCAACATCGTCTCGACGCTGATCATGACCGTGCACGAGAAACGCAAGGAGATCGGGATCCTCGTCTCGATGGGGGCGGAGCAGAAAAGCATTCGCCGGATTTTTCTGTGGTACGGAGCGATGGTCGGCTTCGTCGGAACGGCCGCCGGCCTGATCCTCGGCGTCGTTGTCTGCTGGATCGTTACGCGCTACCAGCTCGTCTCGTTTCCGCCGGAGATCGCCGAGGTGTACTTCGTCTCGTCGATTCCGTTCGTGACGCGAGCGTCGGATCTCTCGGTGATCGCCGCGTTCTCGATCGTGGTCTCATTCCTGGCGACGATCGTGCCGGCATCGCGCGCCGCACGGCTCGATCCCATCGAAGCGCTGCGACATGAATGATCAGCGCCAGGCGCCGAGGATCAGGCCGGCGATGACGAAGGAGACGAGGTTGTAGCCGGAGTTGATCAGCCAGAGCTCCTTCGGCTTCATCGAGAAGAGTGAGCTGGCGAAGCTCGTCGCGCCGGCAAAGCCGAGCCAGCACAGAGCTCCGACCACTGCGCCGCGCCCGACACTCACGGGCGGGAAATGTTTGATCATGATCGCCAGCACCCACGCGATCAACAAGCCGCAGATGAACGCCCCGAGATAGCTGAGCGGCATCGACGTCGAAGCGGATGCCGCCTTGACCTCTTCCTGAGTCATCCCCATCGCTTTCAGCCACGGCTTTGCGAAGAGGAGCGAATACCAGAGACCACCGAGAAGAAAGATCGCGACACCGGCAACGAGAACGGCGAGGTAATTCACATGCGGCAGCTGCATGGTCTTTATAATGCACCTAATGCCCGCCGCCCGCCTCATTCTCGAAGACGGCACCGTATACGAAGGAGACTCATTTGGATCGACGGAGACGTCGATCGGCGAAGTCGTCTTCAATACATCGCTCACCGGCTATCAGGAGATCTCCACCGATCCGTCGTATCGCTTCCAGATCGTGGTGATGACGTACCCCCACATCGGCAACTATGGCGTGGAGCGCAGCGTCGCGCAGAGCGCCGCGCCGCAGGTGGCGGGATTCGTCGTGCGCGACGCGATCGCCGAGCCGTCGAGCGCGCACGCTGAGATGTCGATCGGCGAATATTTCAGTGAGCATCGTATCTCGGCGATCGCCGGGATCGATACGCGGGCACTGACGCGCAAGATCCGCAACGAAGGAGCGATGCGCGGGATGATCACGACCGAGTCGCGCGCGCTCGATGATCTGCTCGCCGAGGTGCGGCGCGCGCCGTCGATGAGCGGACTCGATCTGGTG
>DASYUK010000238.1:0-8471 GCA_036001325.1 Thermoanaerobaculia bacterium | reverse complement strand
GAACTTCGCGTCACGCGCGGGCGGATGTTCGAGTGGGGACGCAACGAAGTGATCGTGGGTCGAGGAGCGCTGAACGAGTTCAGCGGACTCGATCTGGGAGCGGATCTGAAGTTCGGCCAGAGCAACTGGAAAGTCGTGGGGATCTTTCAGGCCGCGGGCGGCCTCCCCGAATCGGAGATCTGGTGCGACGCCGCCGTGCTCGCGCCCGCGTACCACCGCGGTGCGAGCTATCAGGCGATCAAGGTGAAACTCGCCTCGCCCGGCAGCTACCAGCAGTTCAAAGACGCGCTCACTTCGGATCCACGCCTCAATGTGAAAGTGCAGCGGGAGTCGGAGTATTACGCGGCTCAGTCGCGGATGGTCGTGCGTCTTGTGACAGGTCTGGGCGGCATCATCTCCGTGCTCATGGCCATCGGCGCGATCTTCGGCGCGCTCAACACGATGTACACGGCCGTCGCCGCACGATCTCGCGAGATCGCCACGCTCGAAGCGCTCGGCTTCGGCAGCTCGCCGGTCGTGATCTCAGTGCTCATCGAGTCGCTCCTGCTGGCGCTGGTCGGCGGCATCGTCGGCGCTTTTCTGGCCTGGGCGGCGTTCGACGGCTACCGCGCCGCGACTCTCAACTGGCAGACGTTCAGCCAGGTGACCTTTGCGTTCGATGTCAACGGGCCCCTGCTCGTCAGCGGCGTGGTCTATGCGCTGCTCATCGGATTCATCGGCGGCCTCTTGCCGGCGATCCGGGCGGCGCGTCTGCCCATCGCTCTCGCATTGCGGCAGGCGTAAAGACGTTGGTCCTTGGTCCTTGGTCCCTGGTCCTTAACGACTAAGGACTAACGACTAAGGACAATGTTAACCTAGCAACAGGCCTCCGCAATGATTCACTTCTACCACGTCACGAAAAAGTTCGATCGCTACTCGACTGCGCTTCATGACGTGACGTTTCACGTCGAGAAAGGCGAGTTCGCCTTTCTGACCGGGCCGAGCGGCGCGGGCAAGTCGACGCTGCTCAAACTGATCCTCCGGCAGATCGCTCCGACGGAAGGGCAGATCGTCGTCAACGGCCGAAATCTCAACGCGATGAAGAACTCGCAGCTCCCCTTCTTTCGTCGCGAGATCGGCATGGTCTTTCAGGACTTCAAGCTCATCGAGCGCATGACGGTCTTCGAGAATCTGTCGTTCATCCTCACCGTCCTGAACGTTCCGCCGAAGGAGCACAAGCGCAAAGCCTACGGCGCGCTGCGCGCGGTGAACCTGCATCACAAACTGAATTCGTATCCGCCGCAGCTCTCCGGCGGCGAGCAGCAGCGCGTCGGCATCGCGCGCGCGCTGATCAACGATCCGCTCGTACTCATCGGCGACGAGCCGACGGGCAACCTCGATCCCGATCTCTCGCAGGAGATCGTGCAGATTTTCTCCGAAGCAAATCTGCGCGGCTCGACAGTGCTGCTGGCAACGCACGATCGCGATCTCATTCGCAGCAGCGGCCGGCGCGTGATCACGCTCGACCACGGCCGCGTGACCGACGAGAAGATCGCTACGCCCGAACGGCCCGCCCGCGCCGATTCGCTCTTCGGCATCATCTCCTCGTAAGGTATGGCTCGCGAGTTCAAGTACCTCGATGAGCCGGAAGTCCCCTCCAACACCACCACCTACTTCTTCAAGGAGGCGGTCCGTCGCATCTGGACCTCGAAGCGGACAAGCTTCGTCGCCATCTCCATGATCTCGATGTCGCTTCTGATCCTCGGCACATTCATGCTGGTGGCCGAGAACATCCAGCAGGCCGTTCTCCGATGGCAGGGGACCTCGCGGGTCAACATCTACTTCGATCCGGAAGCGACGCCCGATCAGATCCACCTCGTCGAGCAGTATCTCGCCGGGCACACGGACCTGAAACGATATCGCTTCATCTCGCGCGATCAGGCGCTGGCTCGATTCAAGAGCTACTTCGCGAATGTCTCCGAGCTCATCGCGCAGCTCGAGGAGAATCCGTTTCCCCCGTCCTTCGAGGTCGACGTCACGCCGGCGACGATCCAGTCGCGCGCGTTTGAGAATCAGATGGCGCAGCTTCGCGCGATGCCCGGCATCGAGCAGGTGCAGTTCGATTGGGAGTGGCTGGCGCGATTGCGACGTCTCGTCGACATCATCAACATCGCCGGCGTGATCGCCGGCGGGATCCTCGCCATCGCCGCGGCGTTCACGATCGCCAACGTCATCCGCCTGACGATGATGACGTATCGCGAAGAGATCAACATCATGCGTCTGGTGGGCGCGACGGAGCGCATCATCCGCGGGCCGTTCCTCTTCGAAGGAATCCTGCAGGGTTTCATCGGCGGCGTCGCGGCCGTCGCGCTGCTGTTCGTCCTCTTCCTCGCCGCGCGCCAGACGCTCGCCCCGGCTCGCTCGCTCCTGTGGGGATTTCTCTTCACGACATTTCTTCCGTGGCAGAAGATCATCGCGCTCGTCATCGGCGGCACACTCGCCGGATGGTTCGGGAGCTGGTTGTCGGTGCGTGAGCGAGCAGAGGAAGAGTGATGAAGTTGGTCGAGTGCGTTCCCAACATCTCGGAGGGGCGGCGTCCGGAGGTTTACAACGCGGTCGCGAATGCGGCTGCGTCGGTCAGCGGCGTCACGCTGCTCAACGTCGATCCTGGCGCGGAGACGAATCGCACCGTGATCACATTCGTCGGCGATCCGGAGGCGGTGCTCGAGGGGGCATTTCGACTCGTGAAGCGCGGCGTGGAGCTGATCGATATGACGACGCATCGCGGCGCCCATCCGCGCATCGGCGCCGTCGACGTCGTGCCGTTCGTTCCCGTCGCCAACGTGACCATGGATGATTGCGTCGACCTCGCCCGGCGCCTCGGCGAACGCGTCGGTCGCGAGCTCGGCGTTCCCGTTTATCTCTATGAGTACGCGTGCAGCGTGCCGGATCGCCGCAACCTCGCGGACATCCGCGAAGGGGAATACGAAGGTTGCGCGCGAAAGCTCGCGGATCCTCGATGGAAACCCGACTACGGACCTTCTGAGTTCGTGCCAAAGGCGGGGGCGACCGTGATCGGCGCGCGCAAGTTTCTCGTCGCGTACAACATCAATCTCAACACGCTCGACAAGCGGCTCGCGACTCGAGTCGCCTTCGATGTTCGTGAGCGCGGGCGCATGAAGCGCGATGAGAAAGGCGACCCGATTCTTGACCGCAGCGGTGAGCCGCTATGGGAACCGGGACTTCTGAAATCCGTGAAAGCGGTCGGTTGGGTCATTCCGGAGTTCGGCACAGCACAGGTCTCGGTCAACCTCACCGATCTCGATGTCACACCGCTGCATGTCGTCTTCGACACGTGCGAGGAGCGCGCGCGCGAACGCGGTTTGCGCGTCACGGGCTCCGAGATCGTCGGCCTCGTGCCGCGATCGGTCCTGCTCGACGCCGGGCGTCATTACCTGCGCAGGATGGGACGCCCCACCGGCGTTCCGGAGTCGGCGCTCATGCACACAGCCATCCGCACCCTCGGATTGAACGAGGTGAAGCCGTTCGATCCGAAAGAGCGCGTGATCGAGTATCGCCTCGCTTCCACAGCGCGGCTCGCGTCGATGTCGGTACGCGAATTCCTCGACGATTTATCGAGTGACTCACCCGCTCCGGGCGGCGGCTCGGTCGCCGCGCTGGCCGCATCGATGGGAGCGGGGCTCGCGGCGATGGTCGCGGTCCTGTCGCACACGAAGAAGGGTTTCGAGGCGAAGCAGGAGGAGCTCGATCGCATCGCCGTGCGCGCCCAGGAGCTCAAGGATAACTTCCTCGCCGCTGTCGATGCGGATACCACGGCGTTCGATCGGCTGCTCGAGGCGATGCGCTTGCCGAAAGAGGACGCACAGCGCGACGCCGCGATCGCCGATGCAACCATCGGCGCGATCGAAGTGCCCCTCGGCGTTCTCGAAAAGTGTCCCGAGGTCATCGAGCTCTGTCGCGAAATCGCGCGCATCGGGTTGCAGGCGTCGCTCTCCGACGTCGGCGTCGGCGCGCAGGTTGCGCGGGCCGCTGCCGCCGGCGCGTATCAGAATGTGTGCATCAACCTCGTCTCCCTTGCCGGCGGAGCGCAGAAGTCTCAACTGCTCGCGCGCGCGGACGCAGCGTGGGAGAAAGCGCGGGAACTGCATGCGTCAGCTGAGCGCGAGACGCTTGCGGCGCTCCGCGACGCCCTAGTGTAGCGGCGTGCTTCAGCACGCCGACGGCGCACTGAAGTGCGCCGCTACACTAAGACCCAAACTCCCACGCCACCTTCTTCAGCGCGCGCTCGGCGCGCTGAATGATCTGCAGAATGTCCTTCTTGGCGTGGGCGGCGGAGAAGAACGCCGCCTCCATCTGCGATGGCGGGAGATAAACACCCTCGGCGAGCATCACATGAAAGAAGCGCGCGTAGGCGTCTCGGTTCGATTTGTTTGCTGACTCGAAGTCAGTCACGGGGCCTTCGGTGAAGAACATCGTCCACATCGAGCCGACGCGATTGAAGGTCATCGGCACACTGTGTTTCTCCGCAGCCTTGCGCGCTCCGGCTTCGAACTCGGCGCTCCGCTCCTCCAGATCCTGATAGATCGCTGAATTCTTCAGCACGCCGAGTGTCGCCTTCCCCGCGGCAACGGCGACAGGATTTCCGGAGAGCGTGCCGGCCTGATACATCGGACCGAGCGGCGAGACGAGTTTCATCAGCTCGCGCCGGCCGCCGTAAGCGCCAATCGGCATGCCGCCGCCGATGATCTTGCCGAGCGTCGTGATGTCGGGCTTGACGTTGTAGAGAGATTGCGCGCCGCTGAATGCGACACGAAAACCGGTCATCACTTCATCGAAGATGAGGAGCGATCCGTTGCGATCGCAGATTTCGCGCAATCCCTGAAGGAATCCGGGCGCGGGTGGAACGCATCCCATGTTGCCGGCCACCGGCTCGACGATGATCGCGGCGACGTCGCCATCTACGCCCGCGCGCACGGCATCGAGATTGTTGTAGGCGACGCTGATGGTCAACTTCGTCACCTCGGCGGGCACGCCTGCGGAGTCGGGGACGTTGAACGTCGCGCCGCCCGAACCGGCCTTCACCAGCAGTGAATCGACGTGGCCGTGATAGCCGCCGTCGAACTTCATGATCTTGTTGCGACCGGTCGCCGCCCGCGCCAGTCGCAGCGCGCTCATCGTCGCTTCCGTTCCGGAATTGACAAGACGCAGCAGCTCGATCGATGGCATCGCCTGCACGACCATCTCCGCCAGCTCGACTTCCGCGAGAGTCGGCGCACCGAACGAGAAGCCGCGCGTCGCTGCCTTTTTTACGGCTTCGACGACGTAGCGATGGCCGTGTCCGAGGATCATTGCACCCCAGGAGCCGACGCAGTCGATGTATTGGAGATTGTCCGCGTCGAACATGCGCGAGCCCTGCGCCTGCTCGATGAACGGCGGCGTACCGCCGACCGCGCGAAACGCGCGCACCGGTGAATTCACGCCGCCGGGGATTACTTCCTTTGCTCGCTGGAAATACGCTTCTGAGTTCTTGCCCATGACGGGCGCGGATTATACGGTTGCAGTCCTTGGTCCTTGGTCCCTAGTCGTTAAACACCCCAAGGACTAAGGACCAACGACTAAGGACTAATAAGCGTTCTCGTGCCGCAACCCATGCAGCAGGGTCAGAAAGAGAATTTTGAGATCGAGCATCAGCGACCAGTTCTCGATGTAATAGAGGTCGTGCTCGATGCGCATGCGGATCGATGTGTTGCCGCGCCAGCCATGCACCTGCGCCCATCCCGTCATCCCGGCGCGCACTTTGTGTCGGAGCATGTAGTGTGGGTACTCGGCACGGAACTGCTCGACGAATTGCGGGCGCTCGGGGCGCGGACCGACAACGCTCATGTCGCCGCTGACCACGTTCCATAGCTGCGGCAGCTCGTCGAACGACCAGGCGCGGATGAGACGTCCGATCTTCGTCCGCCGGGGATCGTCGCGATCGGCCCAGACCGCGCCGGTGTCGTTCTCCGCGCCGACGCGCATCGATCGGAACTTGAGAATGTCGAATGGTTTTCCGTCGAGACCCATCCGCACCTGACGATAGAAGATCGGTCCGCGATCCTCGAGCCAGATTGAAAGTGCGATGAGCGCCATGATCGGCGAGAAGACGAGGAGCGCTCCGCCGGCCACGATCAGATCGAATGCGCGCTTCACGAAGCGGCTCCAGCCCTCCAGCGGCGTCTCGGAGAGATTGATCGTCGGCAGGCCGTCGATGTCCTCGACGCGCGAGCGGAGAACCATGAACTGCAGCAGATCGGGGACGACGTGGATCGATACCGGCGTGCGAACGATGCGATCGAGCAACGCCATCATCGCCTGCGATGAAGCATGTGGCAGCGCGACGAAGACATGATCGATCTTCTGCTCGTCGACCACGCGCTCCGCCTCCGCGATCGTTCCGAGACATTCGAGACCCGGGAGTTGTCCTTCGTCTCCGTTGCGGAGATAGCCGGCGATGCGGAACCCGAGCTGATTGCGATGGGCGTTGATGCGCTCGACGACGGCGTGCGCCAGCTCGCCGCCGCCGGCGATGAGTACGCGATCGAGATCCTTCCCGATCCGATGCCGGCGCTCGACGATCGAGCGCACCAGTGCGCGGCCGAGGATCACGAAGAGCATCGCGCAGACGAGAAAGATGCCGAGAGTTGCGCGGGAGTAGAGGATATCGGGCTGACCCGGCCGCACCCACAACAGCACGCCCGAAAGAACGACGGTCGCGACGACCGAACCGATCGCCACCTGCAGCCACTCTTCCGCTTTGCTGCGGATCGGCCGGATGTTGTAGAGACCCTGCACCGCGAAGGCGAGCGGGAAGACGATCGTGACGATCGGTAGAAGCTCGATGTACGACCAGAGCGCCTGCTGCCCTTTCGTCACCGGGATCACTTCGAACTGAAATCGAAGGACGTATGCGCAAAGCATGGCCAGGTTCGACGCCACGGCGTCGTTGAGGAGGTAGACGGAGGCTAATCCTCTGTGCTTTTGCTCGATCATCTTTTAGGTCGTCGGTCGTAGGTCGTGGGTACCGGGGGCATCGTCGCCTGAGGCGCTGCAGCCCCCGTTACCTACTACCAACGACCTACGACCTGATTCAAAGCACCCAAAAACCTCTCGGTGAAACGCGCTCGTGAGAACACCGCCGCACGATCGCGTAACAGAGCGCGGTCCCACTGGCGCGACTCGACTTCATCGAGCGCCCGGCGCAGCGACTGTACATCCTGCCGGTCGAAAAAAATCCCAGTGCGACCTTCTACGACGCTGTCGAGAACGCCACCAGCCCGCAACGCCACCACCGGCGTGCCGACGGCCATCGCCTCCAGAGGCGTGATTCCGAAATCCTCGATGCCTGGCAGGATCAGACTCCGCGCGCGAGAGAGCCGCTCCACGATTCTATCCCTCTCTACGGAGCCGAGAAGCTCGACGTTGGGGGGAGCGCGACGCTTCAGCTTCTTCTGCAGCGGCCCGCTCCCGATGATCACGAGCCGTTTCCCACTCTCGATGGCCAGATCGATCCGCTTGTACGGAACGAGTGCCGACACGATGACGTGGTAGTCGTCTCGTCCATCCGCGAACGGCGCTGTCAGGAACGTTTCATCGACAAACGGGTGCACGACTTCCGCATCGCGGTTGTAATACGCGGCGATCCTTTGTCGGACGAACTCCGAGTTCGCCAGGAACTGCGTTACCTCGCTCGCTGTCTGCGCATCCCACTTGCGCAGTCGCGCGGCGACGACGCGCGCAGCCGCACGCATGACTCGCTTCGACTTCGGAAAGTAATCGTCGAAACGATCCCACACGTATCGCATCGGTGTGTGGCAATAACAGAGATGCGGTTTGCCGCGGGCGTCGACGCTCTTCGCCACGCAGTGGCTCGACGACACGATCAGATCGAAGGAGCGCAGATCGAACTGGCGGACGGCGCGCGGAAAGAGTGGAAGGAGTTTTCGATAATCGCCGATGCGTCTCACCATCCGCTGCAGCGAGGAGGTGTGAATCGTTCGCGACTCGATCTTCGGCGAAACCGATCCCCGAAAGTGAAACAGCGTGAAGAGCTCCGCGTCCGGCAGGACATCGAGAATCGCTTCGAGCACCGCCTCGCCGCCGCGCATCCCCGTGAGCCAGTCGTGGATGACGGCGACCTTCATGGCTCGTCATTCTCACTGAGCTCCGCCGCACACTGATCACACAGATGATCATTCGCGAAATACTCATCCGCCGGCACGTCGCGGAGACATCGCACGCAGTAATGCTTTCCCGTGCGCTCGGGGAGATTGCGCGGGGTGGGCTCGTCTTGCACGAGCGCGGAGTTTAGAACAGCTCGTCGACGGGCTTGTACGTCCCATCTTTGGCGAACGGCACGTACTCGAAGCCGCGGCCGAGTGGATCGTCGGGACGGACGGTCGTGTAATCGATCCCCAGCGCCGAGTAAATCG
>DASYUK010000237.1:0-3428 GCA_036001325.1 Thermoanaerobaculia bacterium | reverse complement strand
GAGGGCCTTATGCGATTACGTCGCTCCCTGGCATCGCTGGAATCATCGAGCTGTTGACCGGAGCGCTGATTCTGGTCGGTCTGCTGACGAGCATCGCAGCGTTCATCGCCGCCGGCGAGATGGCCGTCGCCTATTTTATGGTTCACGCGCCGCAAGGCTTCATCCCGATCGTGAACAAGGGGGAGCCGGCGGTGCTCTACTGCTTCATCTTCCTGTACATCGCTGCGAACGGTGCCGGCGTGTGGAGCATCGACCACCTCATCTGGGGCCGGAGAGCGACTGCGACCGTTGTGGCTGCCGAGGTGCGTGCTTGAGCGCTGCCGCCAGCTCGGCATCGCGCTGATAGACATCGCGCCGGAACTGCACCTCACCATCATCGCCGACGAACGCGGTCCAGTAAAGGACATAGACGCGCACCGGTTCATCGAGCGGAACATGCTGATTGCGACCGCTGGCGATCGCTTTGGCGATCGCCGGCGGATCCATCCGCTGCCCAAGCAACCATGACGCGAGCGCGGCGGGATATTCGACGCGCACGCATCCGTGGCTCACCGCGCGCGCGTCTCTCGCGAACACCGATCTCGAAGGTGTGTCGTGCAGATAGACGGCAAAGGGATTGGGCATGTCAAACTTCACTTTTCCGAGAGCGTTCCACGGGCCCGGTTGTTGACGGAGCTTGCCGTCCGGTAGCACCTCGATGTGCTCTCGCGCGAAGTAACTCGCGTCTTTCTGCTGCTTCGGTGCGAGCTCCTTCGCCGCGATGGACGGCGGAACGTTCCAGTAGGGATTGAAGACGATCTTCGTGACCTCCGAACGCAGGAACGGCGTCTTCGTGTAGTGCTTGCCGACCGCGGTCCGCATCGTGATCGTTGGATGTCCGTCATCGAATCCATCGAGCTCGAACGCGGCGATGTTGACGAGCAGGTATCGCGACGGCAGCGCGCGCGGCATCCAGCGCCAGCGCTCGAGGTTCAACTCCAACTGCTCGATGCGTTGCTGTCGCGTGACGTTGAGCTCCGCGATCGTGTCGGCGCCCGCGATGCCATCGGGATTCAAACCATGATGTCGTTGAAAATCGCGTAGAAGCGAATCGAGTTCGGCGTCGAACAGTGTGGCGCCGGCGATCCCGCCGGCGAGCGCCGCCGGGATCGGCGGCGCCACACTCGCGCCCAGACGCATGCGCAGTTGCGCAACACGCGGTCCGCTGTCACCGCGACAAAGTGTTGGTCCTGGATCGACGATCGCCCACTCGTCAGCTTCACGATAGTCCGCGAGCGCGCGGCGCAACCGCTGATACGCATCGTGCGGCGGCGCCAGTGTGCGCAGCGCGACATCGACCGAGTGCGTCTCCAGCGCGCCGTCGAGAACGAAGGGCAGATCGAATCGCCGCGGCGGAATGCACCAGTTCGCGATGAGCGACTCGGGATGAACGCGTCCGCGGACGTAGTGATCACAGAGTGTGAGAAATGCGTCGGTCAGCAGCACGTCCTGTTGGGGCGAGATCGCTTCGTTGAGAAGCGCGCGGTGATAGTCGGCCGGATCGAGACCATCTTCCGCAGCGCGATCGATGATGCGGATCAAGGCGGCAGCGTTCTCGCTCTCCCACGCCGGTGCGAGCTCACGCTGCTCATAGAATCTCGCGACGTCCTCCGGCGCGCCGAGAGATTCGCCGGCGATCGTGGCGCGGCCGTGCGCGCGGACGTCCGTTACGGCCTGCTCGATCGGATCTGTTTCGAGTAGCAGCGCGAAGGCGATGGCGACGATCATTTCGTCAATTGTCGCAGGGCGGCGCGGAGGAGAGCGGAGAGCTCGGCCTCACTTCCCAGCTCCTTGCGCGCCGCCTCGATCGCCCCCTCGGCATCCTTCGGACGATAACCGAGGTTGACGAGTGCGGAGTGGACGTCGTCGTCGACAGTGCCGCGCGTGACCGGCTTCTTCGCCGCTTCGGCCGCCGGAAGAATAAGCTTGTCGCGCAGCTCGAGGCAGATGCGCTCCGCGGTCTTTTTACCCACGCCGGGAATGGTGGCCAGCTTTCGCGCATCGCCGCGCATGACGGCGTCGGCGAGATCGGGGGCGTCGATTCCGGAGAGGATCTTTTGCGCCAGCGTTGGCCCGATTCCCGAAATCGAGATCAGTTTTTCGAACGCGACCTTCTCTTCGCTCGTCGCGAATCCATAAAGCGCGAGCGCGTCTTCACGGACATGGGTGTAGATATCGAGCGCCACGTCGCGCTTTCCTTCGAGCCGGTAATACGTCTGCGCGGAGATGCGCACGTCGTAGCCGACACCGCCGGCCAGGACCACGGCTCGCGTCGCGTCGAGATGTTTGAGTGTGCCTTCGAGATAGCCAATCATGAGAATGGTCGTGGGTGATGGGTTGTAGGTATCGGGGGCCTTGTCGCAAGAACGCAGATGCCCCCGGTACCTACGACCGACGACCTACGACCTCCGCCGCCATCGTGTCCCACCAGGTGTGTCCTCCAGAATGATGCCCCGGGCCAATAGCGCATCGCGAATCCGATCCGACTCCGCGAAGTCGCGCGATTTCCTCGCCGCGTTGCGCGCCTCGATCATCTTCTCGATGTCGGAGTCGAGCGACTTGTCGCGGCGCGGGAAGATGTCGAGAACGGGATCGATCTTGCGCAACACGCTGCGCAGTCCTTCGGCGTCGGATGAGCTGATGCGGCCTTCGTCGATGGCCGTATTCGCGTCGCGGATCATCGTGAAAAGCGCCGCCAAGGCACCGGCCGTGTTCAGATCGTCGTCCATTGCATCCTGAAAAGAAGCGAGAAAGCGTCCGATCAGCGCATCGCCTTCTTCATCGGCATGCGCGGCGTCGCGCGGCGCCGATGCCGCCACCTCGTCGAGACGGAGGAAGAACGATTCGATCCGTTCGAGCGCGTTGCGCGCATCTTCGAGCGACTGCGTCGTGAAATTCAACTTCGTCCGATGCGGCACCGAGAGCAGCGCGTAGCGAAGGACGAGCGGGTCGTAGCCCATCTGTTTGATCTCCTCGACCGTGTAGATGTTGCCGAGGGATTTCGACATCTTCTGCTGATCGATGTTGAGGTGCTCGCCGTGGATCCAGAAGCGCACGAACCGCTTCCCGGTCGCTCCTTCGCTCTGCGCGATCTCGTTCTCATGATGCGGGAAGATGAGATCGACGGCGCCGGTGTGGATGTCGAAGGTTTCGCCGAGGAGATGCATCGACATCGCCGAGCATTCGAGGTGCCAGCCGGGACGTCCTTCGCCGAGCGACGTCTTCCACGAGGGCTCGTTCTCTTTCTTCGCCTTCCACAGCACGAAGTCGCGGGCGCTCTCCTTTTCGTATTCGTCGCTCTCGACGCGGCTGAAGGCGCTGGAGGCATCGATCTCCACGCGCGAGAGCTTGCCGTATTCAGGGAACGTGGAGATGCGAAAGTAGGTCGA
>DASYUK010000236.1:0-19277 GCA_036001325.1 Thermoanaerobaculia bacterium | reverse complement strand
CGATCACGCCGAGCGAGTGACTCTCAGCGTGACTGTCAATCGCGACAACGTCGAGGAGCTTGGGGAGCTTTTTCAGTCGTTGCTCGCGAGCTTGGGAAGCTCCGACTCTACCAACTGAGTCAGGCCGCCTCCCGAGAAGGCGCAAATTCCCGCCGATTTCCGTCACCACGAACGGCGCAGTTCCCACCGATGAAATCCCTCGGCGGCGGCGAGTGCCACAACCGCGGCGAGTGAATACGCGAGAGTGATTCCGGGGGTGGCGATGCCGTAGAAACCGGCGACGTCGAGAGCCGGAGTCCGGCCGTGATCGTTGATGACCACGTACCAGAACGTCAGAAAGAGAACGATGAACGTCTTCGGATTCGCGCTGATCACTCCGAGAGATGTCGCGAGAGCGGAGAGAAAGACCAGGCCGACAGCGAACGCCACGAGCGAGCGCGGGCTCGACACCGCGATCCGAAGAATCGGAGCGATGAGAACGATCGCCATCACGAGAATCGTCGACGCGAATTTCCACCAGACGAAGCTCGACTTCAACCGCGGCGCTGCGAATACGAATCCGATTGTTCCAGAGCGCTTCTCCCGAGTGGACATGTCCGCGGCAAGAATCGCCGCCGCTGCGAATCCGATCGGCAAGACGCCGCTCGTGAAGCTGCCATGAGCCGTCGGCCAGTGTGGCGATGGCCAGGCCGGCGACGATCGCGGCGGAGAGCGGAAACGCCGTGATGGCGAGCATGGCCTCCGTCCAGGCCGCGCCGCCACCGAAAAGCACCATCCGTCGCGTCACCGGTTTGAAGAGCGAGCTCAGTCGGCTGATCCAGCCTTTTCGTTCTCCGTGAGAGGCACTCCTGACACGAGCGGGATCGAAACGATGGAAGAACAGCCAGGCGATGGGAAGGAGGAACACCGGAAGCACGGTCGATACGAGCCGCGGCAGAATCCACGCGCGCCCGAGCTGGAGACCATCAAACACGAACGTGGGCTTCGACGGGTCGAACCCCGAGGATCCGATCGAGAAGTGCGTGGTGTGCGACGCCGTCTTCATCTGGTCGAGCATGTAACCGAGGCCGACGAAATCGAGGTAGCGCGCAACTGAGACGCCATGACCGGTCTCGATCATCGCCACAACGGCGCCGAGGATGCCGGACCAGACGAAGAAATAGGCGACGTCGCCGAACTTGCCGGAGAGCAGCGGGACCGACTCGAACACGATCGCCAGCGCCGATACGAACACGATCATCGGCGGCACCACCAGGAGGTACTGTTTCGCAAAAACGAGGGGCTGCAGCGGAGCCTCGCCACGGACAATCAACATCGCCATCGAGCTGACCATGAATCCGGCGATGAACGTCGTAAGGAACACGACGTTGCCGGCGAACTTCCCGATCAGATACTCGCTTCCGCGCATCGTCGTCGAGGCGATGACGAATCCGCAACGCGAGGACACGTCGCGCGCCAGCGCATTGGAGACGACATAAAAACCGACCAGCCCGACGAAGAACGTGGCGATCGTCGCCGTCCCCAACGCTATGGCCGCCGAGTTGTAAACGGCGCGCTGATTGTCGATCACCATCAGGGCCTGGCCGCTCGAGGGATC
This sequence comes from Thermoanaerobaculia bacterium, assembly GCA_036001325.1. Taxonomy (GTDB): domain Bacteria; phylum Acidobacteriota; class Thermoanaerobaculia; order Gp7-AA8; family Gp7-AA8; genus DASVHS01. Next base: position 17,680 of record DASYUK010000236.1, on the reverse strand, counting down.
CGGAATCCAAACGTAGGCGAAGGCGCCGAGGAGCAGGAAGATGACCAGCGTCGACGCTCTGCGGAAACGAATGAGCATGTCGGCGCGAACGATCGCGGCGATGCGAGCGACAGGAGTGCTCATGCCGCCACGCGCGCCGTGCTCATTCGAAACAGGAATGCGTCTTCCAGCGTCGGCTCGACCGGCGACGCGCCGTAGCCGGGGTTCTCCGGCCCGACCACGCGCGTGTGCACACCGTCGGGCCGCCTCACCGCGCTCGAGATGCGGATGCGGCCGCGCAGCCTCTCGAACTCATGCGACGGAATGACCATCTCCCAGACTTTTCCTTCCGTGTCGCGGAGCAACTGCTCCGGCGCGGCGATGGCGATCAGCGACCCTTCGCTCATGATCGCGATCTCCGTCGCAATCGCTTCGACGTCGGAAACGATATGAGTCGACAGAATGACCAGCTTCCCGAATCCGATCTCCGATAACAGATTGCGAAATCGAACGCGCTCCTCCGGGTCGAGTCCCGCGCTCAATTCTCTCTTCGAGAAACTCGTCCGCGCGCCCGAGGAGTGAGTGCCCTCTCCCTCCGGGAGAGGGTGGCGCGTAGCGCCGGGTGAGGGGCGAGTTTCTCGAACGATGCGCGCCCCTCATCCGCCGCTTCGCGGCACCTTCTCCCGCAGGGAGAAGGCCTCTCTGCCGCTCATCATCGACGTCGTCATGCTTCAGAGTGGGCATCCCCAGCTCCGCGGCGATGGCGCTCCACTCGCGTTGAAAGTCATCGCGGGCGTGATGCGGCAGGCTGATGCCCTGCGAATAGAAGTAGACGTGCAGCATCTCGCCCGCCCAGGCGATGGCCATCATGTCGGCAGGCGTGACCGGCTGGTTCGGTAAGGGCTCCATCCCATCGGGGATCTTGAAATACGTCGGGTTGAGAATGAGCTCGTACGATTTCAGCTTCGCGTGATCGCTCGCCGCGACCAGCGTCGCGAGACCCGGCTGCGGCGCTCTGCCGATGCCGTTCTCGCTCGTGTCTTCGATGATCGTGACCTGGTATTCATTCAGGTTGAAATGTTCGATGAGCATGCGCCCATGCTCGGTCACAGCCCAGCGGGCGAGACCTATGCGCGTCGCTTCGGCCGTGTTCCGCGTCTGGTTCTCGGTGAACTGAGGCTGCAGCGCGCCGTCGAAATGAAGTCGCTCCCCCGCAAGCAGGAAGGCGCCGAGGAAGATGATGTGTGCATGGTGCATGTTTTTGCTAACACTCCGCGAGGCGTATAGTGGCCCCTCTCACAATTCAGTAATGCTTCCGACGGCCAACCGTCAAAAGGATACTCGTGTCCGACTACTCTCTCAGCCGGCGCCTCTCACCCGCTCGGTGGGCATTGTTCGCATTGACGCTATCCGGCCTTACACCTGCCGTCGTGGTGGCCAATACAGCGCGAGAGCTCGATCGCCGCGTGGTCGCGCGTATTCGCGACGCGCGGACGAACGAGAAGATCGTTCTCCGCGACGTCATCCTCTCGGACACCGAAACGAGGACGATCGAGCTCGAGGAGTTCTCCGTTTACACCCCCGACGCCGCAATTCTGGTCTACGACTCGGATCCGCCGCGAAGAATCGCCCCGCCCGCTCGCCGATATTTCAAAGGCCGAGTGGCTGACGACCCGACGGCGACGGTCTTCTTCTCGGTGTCGACAAACAGCTCCGCGGTCGACGGTTTGATCATGATCGGGGAGAAGAAGTTCGCGATCGCACGAGGCCGGCGTCTGCCACGACAGCGCATGGCGAATCCGGAGAAAGAGGCGCCCGTCCTCGTGGCGGAGATCGATCCATTCGACGAAGGCTTTGAAGGCCCGCCTTTCGAATGTGCGACCGAGAAGGTGACCATGCCGGCCGGGCAACTGTCGATCCGTCCGAAGAAGAGTGCGCTCGCCGTGATCAATACGTCGTATGAGTTACGGATCGCGGTCGAAACCGACAACGAGTTATACGCAGCGTTTGGACCATCTGGTGCAGCGACCGATGCCGCAGTCAACACCTATATCGGCGACCTCGTCGGAAAGGTGTCCGTGATCTACATGCGGGATCTCAACACCAAACTCAACCTGGGGCAGGTCAACATCAGACCGAGCGACGCGCCGGATCCGTTCGTTGCAGAAGGGTCTCTTCTCACCGGTCTGCAGGAGTTTCGCACTTACTGGAACGACAACTACTCGGCAGTGGTTCGTTCCGCCGCGGTGATGGTCAGCGGCAAGTGGGGAGGTGGCCTTGCGTTTACTGACACCCTCTGCAGCTACGGTAGTGCCTACGCGCTGAATGGTATCTACGACAGCGTCGAGTTGGTCGTTCCCAGCCCGAACGACACAACAGGGGACGGAATCGTTTATGGCCTTCCGGTGAACAACTGGTGGGGGTTGCACGGGTTCGCCCATGAGCTGGGGCACGTCGTCGCCTCGCCGCACACCCATTGCGTTGGTCTGACCGCCGAAGAGAAAACCCTGTACAGCGTCACACGGAATTTCGTCGACGAGTGCTACAGCAGCAGCCAATTCGGCTGCTTCTCCGGCACGCCCAGCGTCCCCCCGGAGAAGGGGACGATCATGGGCTACTGCTACCTCCAATCGCGCGCCGGAGGGTACCCCGAGAGCAGATACCTGTTCGGGGAGGCGGGGAAGCCGAGCGCGAAGATATTGGCAATTCTGACAGACGGACTCTATTATGCGACGCCCACCGGCACGATTACGGTCGGCAGCAACCTCGCCTGTGCCGCCGGGCAGACGGCCTCGGTCTACCCTTGCACGGGCTGCACATACTCCTGGACAATCGCCGGCGGTTCGATTCAGGGATCGGCCACGAGCGCATCGATCTCGTTCACACCAAACTCTGCCAACGTGACACTGACGGCAACGATCACGAATGAGATGGGATGCGGGATCACGACCTCGTTCGCCACCACCTCGCAGTGCGCCACCACTCTCGCGGCGCCCACCAACCTCATCGCGACCGCCGCTACATCGACTTCTGTCAATCTCTCCTGGACCGCTGTTGCGGACGCGACGAGCTATGAAGTCGTACGAAGCGCCGACGGAATCGCTTATGTCACGGTGGGCACGCCGGCTGGCAATGCCTTCACCGATTCTTCGGCCGCGGCGAATACCTCATATCTCTACAAGGTCGGCGCCCGCGCGGGCGCAAACACGGGTCCATATGGCCCGCCCGACCTTGCCACAACCGTGATCTTCACCGATGACCCGCTGATCGCCGAATCGACCATCATCAACGCTGCTCACATGACTCAGCTTCGGACCGCGGTGAGCGCGACGCACGTACTCGCCCGGCTCGGTCCCGCCACCTTCACTGATACCATCGGCGCGCTCGTGCCGGTCAAGAAGATCCACATCGACGAGCTGCGCTCAAACCTCGACGACTCGCGCGCCGCGCTGGGCCTGGTCGCTCTTGGCTACACTGATCCAAGCATCAGTGCAGCGTTGACGACAATCAAGGCAGCGCACTTCAACGAGCTTCGAAACGGCGTCAAGTAGGGTGGCCTCGTCCGTTGTGCTCGAACGAGTCTCCGTTGTGTCGCCGGCAGGCGATGCGATTGTTGACGATCTGTCACTCCGGATCGAGCCCCGCCAGGCGGTCGCGCTCGTCGGCCGGAGCGGGGCGGGAAGACGACTGTTCTCAGGCTCCTCAACGGTCTCACCGTTCCGCGATCGGGCCGCGTGGCGATCGATGACGTCGATCTCGATGGAACCGATCTCGCGGTGCGCCGCCGGAGAATCGGCACGATCCTTCAGGCGTCGGCTCTCTTTCCGCACCGCACCGTGTACGACAACATCGCTACGGTCCCCCGACTCCTCGAGTGGCCCGAAGAGAAGACGCGCTCCGCCGCGCGCGAGATCCTCGAGCGGCTGGGCATGCCGATCGATCGCTTCGGGCAGCGGTTCCCACGCTCGCTTTCCGGCGGCGAGCAGCAGCGGATCGGAATCGCTCGCGCCATGATCGCCGGGCCGACACTGCTGCTGTGCGATGAGCCGTTCAGCGCGCTCGATCCTCTCGTGAGGCACGAACTTCAAGAGGAGTTCGTCGCACTTCGCGATCGCGGCGATGTGACGATGCTGTTTGTCACTCACGATCTGGCCGAAGCCTTGTTCGCCGGCATCGAACGCGCGCGCCAATCGAAAGCGCTTGGAGACCGATTCGACCGTCAACATCCGCCGATCATACGGTTACTGCTTGCAGCCGCGCATGTATGACTCGATGGATCGCAGAAGCTCCGCCTTGATCCTGTGAATGCGGATTCTCAGAGCGTTCATCGGTATCCCCAACTCCCTCGCGAGTTCCATTCGGCTCTCAACCTTTGGCGCTCCACTTCGCTGGTAGTAGCGGATCAGGAGAGCTCGAGCATGCTCGGGGAGGTCATTCAGACACCTGTCCAGGCAATCGAGCTGTCGGTCGGTTTCCTTTCTCTCTTCATCACCGCGGACAAGAAGCCCGAAGACACGAAGGTGGGCCGCAGTTCTCGCTTCGCGTTCCTGCAATTTCCGAAACTCGAAGAGCACATTGCGGGCAGTGCCATACACATACGGCAGAAGCTCGGGAGAGCATATTCGCACCCCCTCGTCGAGACGGCGGGCGACGCGGTCCAGAGCCTCATCCGCGAGACTCACAGGATCGGGACAGTGACGCCACTCGAAGTACTTCAGGAGCTTGAGTCGGATCCGCTCGTACTGCTCAGCGGCGGCATCTCGTTCGTTTGCCAATGCGGAGAGGAGCTTCTCGAACGCTTCCACTCGCACTTCACAAGGCGAAGCGAGGTTACTCATGGCCAACCGCATCGAGTAGATCCTGCAAGGCTTCGGCGTGCGCGATCAGCGCCTTGCGTCCCTTGGAGCGCAGCGAATACCAGGTCACCGGCTTTCGCTCTCGGAATTCTTTGCGCGCGCCGATGTAACCAGCGTCTTCGAGCGTGCGAAGTTGCGCGCCGAGGTTACCGTCGGTCTCGCTGAGCAACTCTTTGAAACGCGAAAAGGAGATGGCGTCGTGCCGCGACAGAAGAACGCAAATCGCCAGTCGCACACGGTGTTCGAGGAGGCGATCGAATCCGTCGATGACTGCGCCGCCATCGCGTTCAGGCACGCTTCGGTTCTCCGACGAAAGCCGAGAGTGCCAGCGAGAGGGCAAAGACGCCGCCGATGATCGTCCACACATACGTGGAAAGGAAAAAGGTCGCGACGTAACCGCCCGCGATCAGGAGGCCGATCCATCGCAGCTTTCCCTCGAGATGCACTCCCCCGAGGAAATAGGTCAACGAGAGCAGAAGAAGAACGAGAGCGCCGAATCCCTTCCCGGTGACCTGTTTGGTCTGGAGCAGTGGAGCGGCGAGGAAGATCGCGACGACCAGCGCAAGCCAGTGCATCGTCCACTTTGCCCCCTCCCTTCTGCTCATTTGCCCGCGACGCCGGGCGTCCCACCATCCAAGCGCGCAACTCGCCAGGAAGCCGGCCGGTCCGGCAATCATCCAGAAGATTCCCACGCGTGAAGGCGCAAAGTCGGCAAGCGGGAAGCCGACGGCCACAAGAGCCGCCCAAAGAAGGGCGATGCTCGAAGGGGGACGCAGAGTATCGGCGCGGGTGATCTCGCGGACGTAGGAGACATCGTCGCGAATCGAGTCGATGTTCATCGATTTCTCTCTCCTTTTTAGAGTACTCTAAATATTAGAGCGAATCCCCGGGATTGTCAAGTGCGCATGTTTCGTACAGGCCTGCGAGCGCTGATCTGAGCGACGTACGCGACGGCGGCTATCCGCCGCGAGTGACGTGTGCCAGGGCACGCTTCGCCATCACCGTCGCCAGGTGTACGCGAAACTCGCCCGACGCATACGAATCGCTGATCGGGTTCTTCAGTGACTCTCCCACCGCCGCGGCCGCGCGCTCGATGTTCGCCGCGGTGGGCGCCTGCCCGGCGAGCGCACGCTCCGCCGCTTTCGCGCGTATCGGGACAGCCGTGGCTCCGCCGACTGCGACACGGACATCGCCGCATTTGCCGTCCTTCATTCGAACGAGCGCCGCGACTCCGACGACTGCAAACGAAGATGCCGGATGCCTGTGCTTGAGATAGACGGCGGCGCCGTCCGTCGCCGGCACTGTGATCGAAGTGAGAAGCTCGCCGGGCTTCAGCGATGTCGTGAACAGGTCGACGAAAAACTTCTCGGCCGCAATCTCGCGCGTCTTCCCGTCGGCGGCGGTGAATCTCGCGTCGAGGAGCAGCATGAGGGTGGGATAGTCGGCGCCGGGATCGGCGTGCGCGACCGAGCCGCCGATCGTCCCGCGATTCCTCACCTGCAGATCGCCGATCTGTCCCGCAGTCTCAGCCAGAACCGGGCAACTCTTTCGCACCGCGTCCGACGCCGCAAGCGCAGCGTGCGTGGTCAGCGCGCCGATCTGCAGGCCATCCTTCGCCGATCGGATCCCGTTCAATTCTTCGATGCGGCTGATGTCGACGAGTGCGGCCGGCGAAGCGAGGCGAAGTTTCATCGCCGGCAGCAGGCTGTGACCGCCGGCCAGAACTCGAGACCCCTTGACCTCGCGGAGAATCTTGATCGCTTCGGCGACGGTCCTCGGACGGTGATAGTCGAACGGCGCTGCGAACATCGGTCACCTCCTCGCTTCACGGATGGCGCGCCACACTCTCTCCGGAGTGAGCGGCATGTTGATCGTTTTGACACCGAGCGGCGCGAGCGCATCGGCGACGGCGTTGTAGACCGCAGGAGTCGAGGCGATCGTGCCGGTCTCGCCGATTCCCTTCACGCCGAGCGGATTCACGCTCGTCGGTGTCTCGGTCATCGCCAGCTCGAATTTCGGAAAGAACTCCGCTTTCGGAACGGCGTAGTCCATCATCGAACCGGTCAGCAGTTGTCCCTGATCGTCGTAGACCGCTCCCTCCCAGAGAGCCTGCCCAACTCCTTGTGCAATGCCGCCGTGAATCTGTCCCTCGACGATCATCGGGTTGATCACCCTGCCGCAATCGTCGACGGCGATGTAGCGCTTCAGTGCGATTTCGCCCGTCTCCGCATCGACCTGGACGACCGCGATGTGCGCGCCGAACGGATAGACGAAGTTCGGCGGATCGAAGAACGACGACGCTTCCAGTCCCGGCTCGACGCCTTTCGGCATGTTCCACGCGACGTTCGCCATCAACGCGACGTCCTGAATCGTCTTGAATTTGTCGGGCGATCCCTTCACGAAGAACTTCCCGTCCGCGTAGTCGATGTCATCCGGTGCAGCTTCGAGGAGATGCGCGGTCACGAGCCTCGCCTTCTCCTTGATCTTCCCGATCGCGCCCATCAGCGCGCCGCTTCCCACCGCGGTGCTCCGGCTGCCGTACGTTCCCCAGCCCATCGGCGTCTGATCGGTGTCGCCGTGGGTGATCTCGACATCGTCGACGCCGACCCCGAGCTCGCTCGCGACGATCTGCGCGAACGTCGTCTCTTCTCCCTGTCCGTGCGGCGAGATCCCCACCATGACATTGACCTTGCCCGACGGATGGAAGCGGACGATCGCGCTCTCCCACAATCCGCCGCCGAAGCCGACCGCGCCGGCGACTTGCGAGGGTCCCAGGCCGCAGATCTCCGCGTAGGTACAGAGGCCGATGCCCATGTACTGTCCCTTGGCAAGCATCTCCTTCTGCTGCGTGCGAAGCTTGGGATAGTCGGCGATGGCGAGTGCTTTGTTCAGCGCGCCTTCGTAGTTGCCGGTGTCGTAGACGAGCCCGGTCGCGACGGTGTAGCCGTCCGTGAACGGCGGAATCAGGTTCTTTCGACGCAGGTCGACCGGATCCATCTTCAGCTCGCGCGCGAGCAGGTCGACGAGACGCTCGACGATGAATGTGGCCTCGGGTCTCCCCGCGCCGCGATACGCATCAACCGGCGTCGTGTTGGTGAAGACCCCGTAGACATCTTCATGGATGTTCGGGATCTTGTAGACACCGGAGAGCATCAGACCGTGAAGAATCGTGGGGATGCCGGTCGACGCCGTCGACAGATAAGCGCCGAGGTTTGCCCAGACTTTCGCGCGCAGGCCGACGATGGTGCCGTCTTTCTTCGCGGCGAGCTCCACGTCCTGGATGTGATCCCGCCCATGAATCGTGGAGCGGTAGTTCTCGCTTCGGCTCTCGGTCCACTTCACCGGCCTGTTCACCATCTTCGACGCGAACACCGCCATCGAATCCTCGGGATAGTGCGGGATCTTGCTGCCGAAACCTCCGCCGACTTCCGGCGCGATGACGCGGATCTTGTGCTCAGGCGTGCCGGTGTCGAGCGAAAGAAGGAACCGGGCGATGTGCGGATTCTGCGTCGTGGACCAGAGCGTGATCTCGCCGGCGGCACTGGCGTATTGCGCGAGCGCCGCACGCGGCTCCATCGCATTCGGGATCAACCGCTGATTGATGATGTGGTCCTTCACCACCACATCCGCGCTCTTGAACGCCGACTCCACATCGCCGCCGCTGACCTTCCAATGGAAGCAGATGTTGTCCGGCACGTCGCCGTGGAGTTGCGGCTCGCCTTTCTGCGTGGCGCGGAAGGCATCGACAGTCACCGCCAGCGGTTCATAGTCGACGTCGACGGCATCGACGGCGTCGCGGGCCTGATAACGATCGCCGGCGATGATGATGGCCACGGCGTTTCCGACATAGCGCACGGTATCGATGGCGATCGGCGGATACGGCGGCGTTTTCGTGTCCGATCCCGGAACGACCCAGGCGCAGGGAATCGGTCCGAAGCCGGCGTCTTTCATCTGCTGACCGGTGAAGACGCCGAGCACTCCCGGCATCGCCGCCGCTTTTTTCGTGTCGATGCGCCGGATGCGCGCATGCGCGTACGGCGAGCGAACGACCGACATGTAGACCATTCCGGGCAGAACGAAGTCGTCCGTGTACTTGGCCTGCCCGGTGACGAGCCGCGGGTCCTCGCGGCGCTTGATCGCAGAACCGAAGATTCGCGATGCCATGGGATTCTCCTCAGGCTTTCATGCGCGCGGCCGCTTCCTGCACCGCGGCGACGATGTTCTGGTATCCGGTGCAGCGGCAGAGCGTGCCTTCGATGCCGTGGCGCACATCCGCTTCGCTCGGATTCGGATTGTGCTCGATCAGATCGCAGGCGGTCATGATCATCCCCGGCGTGCAGAAGCCGCACTGCAGTCCGTGTTTGTCCCAGAAAGCCTGCTGCACGGGATGCAGCTTGCCGTTAGTGGCCAGACCTTCGATGGTCATCACCTTCGTGCCGTCAGCCTGCACCGCCAGAACGGTGCAAGACTTGACGGCCAGACCATCGATCATGACCGTGCACGCGCCACACTGGCTGGTGTCACAACCGACATTGGTGCCGGTGAGCCCGAGCGTGTCGCGCAGGAAATGGACGAGGAGCAGGCGCGGCTCCACTTCCGCGGTCTGCTTCACGCCGTTGACCGTAAGGGAGACGGGATGCTTCATGCGGACCTCCGAGGTCGCGCGAACTTACTCCCGCACCGGAAGGGTGTCAATGATCCTCGATCTTCTGACGCACGCAATCGAAAAACGAATCGGTGAGCTTTTGTGTGACGCCCGACGACCAATTGAGGACGGTTGCTCCGTTCGATCCACCGCTCAGTTGCATTTCGCTCATGGCGTCGACGGCGGCTATAGAAACTATGTGAAAGAGACGCGTTGGTTCTTCTCCCGCACGAGCGCGTGAAGAGGACGTTCACCTGGCACGACCGCAACGTAAAGGACGCGAAGTTCGAATGAGGGCCGGTCTCCCGATCTGAGCTTCATTCGCCTCTTCACCCGCGGAGACAGACACGTTCATGGCGGCGAGTACTCCGAGCAGACGATCGAGTGATTTCTCGGCCTCGCGCCGGAGCATGGGTGTGAGATCTGAACCGATCGTCTAACCAATCTCGAAGATCCGGCTTCGAGTTCAGCGATCGTATCGAGCTGCTCGTCAGTGAAGTCTCCGATCTTTTCGAATTGAAACGCCTCGGTGTTCGCGAAGAAGACGGCAAGGTCGCATCCGCGCGTCACCGGCTGGACGTCGATGATCGTGTACTTCTTCCGGAATTCCTCGAGCGTCGCTTCGATCTGTTCCTAAAACAGATAGGTCTTCGATCGTCGTGTCGAACGCCGCCGCGATGGCTTTGAGGCTCGCTGCGCCGAGCTTTTCGCCGGCTTCGGCACGTTGGACTGTTCGAGGATCGACGCCGGCGGCGAGCGCGAGCTCTTCTTGAGTCCAGTGTCGGACTTCACGTAATTGTCTGATGTTGCCGAGCGACTGCGGTTTGATCCATTGTGTTCCTCCGTTGTCGCCAGCAACGTAAACCGAAGGACGGGATCCCACCACGACAAATCGGCGACAGCAGCGCGCCATGAACATGACAGACTGTCGTCCGTCTGACGTTTGAAGCTGAGCGGCTTCGGCCCGCTCGCGGCCCTTGCAAAGTAGCCTACCAAAGCTGCGGGCCGAAGTCCGCCTGAGCGCCGAGTTGGACGGCGGTTCCAGACTTACACTGTTCTGGCGTGAGCGACTGGGACGACATCGGGTATGAACCCGAGTACGCCGGTGGTCCGGACGAGTACGACGTTTCAGCTCGAGAAAGTCTTCGCGCATTCTTCGAAGCGAACGATTCGAGCGTCTTTTTCGTAAACCAGGTCGTGGTGCAAAACGAGGCCACGTTCTTCCACTGGGTAACTCGCAACGCAATCGATTACTTGATTGCTGATGGCTTACTTGCGACCGAGAAGCGCAAGCTCGCAACAGGCTCTGATATCAAACTGCTATGGCACAAGCGCCATCGTTACTACAAACGCGATGCAGGCAAGATCGTGAAGCTGGTGAACGAATACGGTAGCCCGAACATGTGCTCTGCCATCGGCCTTTGGGGAGAGCAAATGGTCCTCGCGGGCTTCGCGAAGCGCCAGTTTCTGCTGCGTGACCAGCACACGCGCCGCTACGGTGAGAAAGAATGGACGACGACGAACGAAAACCTTGACTTCATCTTCGAGCGCGACGGGCAGAGTTACGGTATCGAAGTGAAGAACACGCTGTCGTATATGGATGAAAGTGAGTTCGACTCGAAGATCGCGCTGTGTGAGCACCTAGAGATCACGCCGGTGTTCGCTGCGAGGATGCTTCCGAAAAGCTGGATCAAGCGGCTGATCGATCACGGCGGATACGCGATGATCATGAAGTACCAGCTGTATCCGTGGACGCACGTCGATTTGGCGAAGAAGGTGGCGGCCGAGCTGGGCTTGCCGGTCGACGCTCCGAAAGCGCTGGCGGACGGAACGATGGATCGTTTTCTGAAGTGGCATCACAAAAAACTGTGAATGCCAAATTGGATTCACCGCCGGGGCATGTGAAGTGCGTGCCGAATCAGCAAGTTAGCGCGTGCCTCTATGAATACACATTGTCTAGTGGCCGTTGCCGCCACGGAAAGTTCCGTCCGTCCAACGGTTCAGCGCTCACCGGCGCGAACCGCACGCGGAAAAGTATAGCTCTCGCGAAAATGACGGCGCGGTTCGCGTCCGGTGCAGCGCGCAGAGTTAGGCTTCGTAGCTTTCAAACGAAAGGCTTCTTGAATCTGAAAAACGAAGCCTCACCTCTCCTCCACCGTCATGCGAATCTCGTCACTGTTGCCCTTGATCTCCGGGACGTACATCGCTCCGCCCATCAGCGGCAGCGCGTGGAATCTCCCGGGAACCTCGGCTCGCAACGTGTAGCGGATCTCCCACACACCCTGATCGAGCTTGTCGATGAACATCGCTACTTTACGATCGCGCAGCTCCTGATAGACCCAGTGCGTCGCGGTCGAATCGTCGTCCGCCGGCACGACGGTGGCCGCCGTTCGCTTCGGCTTTGCCACCGCCGACGCCTTCAGCTTGCGCGCGTAGAGCGGCGTGCCGCTGACCAGCTCGACCGCCTCGAGCCCGGCCGGCTTGAGATCTTCGAGCAACAGATACTCGTAGTCGTTTTTCACTTCGACCGTGACGATGACGTCGACACGCTCACCGCTCCGGATCGAATCGCCATCCTTCATCGGCACCTTGTCGTAGACGTAGCCCTTGAGCAGCGTCGGGCGGCCGACGAGCTTCTCGTAGTCGCGCTTGAGGAAGATTTCATTGCCGGCCGCCTTCACCGGTTCCTCGAGACTGAAGAATCGCGCCTCGGCCGACACATAAAGCGCGCCGGCGCCCTTCGTCTTCTTCACCGTCACGAGGTTCACGCCGTCGCGGATCGCCGATGCCGGCACCGAAAAGCGACTCGGCGCGGAGAGCATTTCGCTGCGGAGAATCTTCTTCGTCGCAACGCTCACACCGTTGACGCTAACCTCGTACTCCACGTCGCCGCCCAACTCGCCGCTCGCCCGCAGATAATCGCTGAGCGCCAGGACGGCCATGGCCGTGTCGCGCGTGTTGCTCCACTGCGCGCCGCGACGATTCTTCACCAGCCAGTTCATCGACGGCTCGATGAGACGATGCTTCGGATCGATCGCCGAAAGCGCGCGCAGCGAGAGCGCCGTCGACTCGATCGGCCCGTCGTACCAGCGCCACCAGAAAGCCGGCGCGCCCCAGTGCGCGGTCGCCATCACCGTGCCGGCCCCTGAGCCGCTTCCCCTCACCAGGAGCGAAGCGTCGGGAGCGTTGTCGATGGCCGCGCCGTTCTCCAGGTTCCGCGAAAGCGTCTGCGCCTGCTCGCTGAGTCCGAACTGATGCGCGCTGAGCGCATAGAGCGCGAGGCCGTAGCTGCTCAGACGAGCACGCTTCTTCCACAGATTGTCGATGGCCGCTTTCTCGAACGCCTCCGGCGCGCGCCCCTTCGCCGTCGCCGCCAGCGCGTGGAGCATCCACGCCTGCCGGTCCGGATCGAGTTCTTCCTTCACCAGCTCGCGCTGCAGGTAGACGACGCCGCGCTCGATGACGCCGCTGCGAACGCTGATGCCGGCGTCGCGCGCCAGCGCCAGACCCCAGACGACGTAAGCGCTCATGTGATGATCGCTGTCGCCCTGCTTCCACCATCCCCATCCGCCGTCATCGTGTTGAAAGTCGTAGAGGCGCGCCAGTCCGGCGCGCGTCATCTCGTCGAGCTTCTCGAGATCTTTCTTCCCTTTCGGCTGTGTCTTGTCGACGAACTTCTGCTCGATGCCGCCGAAGAGTCGAGTGGCGACGACTTCGCGAGGGACGCCGAGGTCGCTGAGGGTCTTGGCGACGATGACGGTGGGGAGGAAGCGGGACATCGTCTGCTCGGTGCAGCCGTACGGGTAGTCGATGAGGTAAGGAAGCGCGTCGAGCATCGTGACGGCGATGCTTGGCGCCACCTGCACGGTCATCGTCGTCGAGCGGCGCTCCCGCGGGATCTCGAGCTTCCACGTCGCTTCGGGGCCGCGCGATTTTCCGGACACGGCGATGAGCTTGTCGATGCCGTGATCCTCGACCGGGTAGCTGCGCTCCATGGCGTCGTTGAGGTCGCCCGCTCTGGCCGTGACGCGGAGCCGCGCCGTTCCCGGTTCCTTCACCGTCACCACCCAATCGATGCGCCCTTCACTGTCAGGCTCGACACTGATCGGGCTCGCTTCACTCTTCGTCATCTTTCCGTCGACGTAGAGACCGGTGACGACGACGCCGGTGGCGTCGAGCGATGGAGCGACCGTGAGCTTGCGATCGGTGTTGTTGTTGACGACCGCCGAGACGACGGTCTGGTCGCCGACGACGAAGAATCGCGGCGCCTGCAGCCGGACGATGAGCGGCTTCTTCGTGCGCGTCGTTTCTTTGGCGATCCCGAATTGACTCGCGGTCGTTGCGGCGCGCGCGGTGGCGCGCCACGAAGTCAGCGAATCGGGATAAGTGAATTTCACAGTGGCCTTGCCGTCGTCGCCGGTGATGACCTCGGGCTTCCAGAAGACGGTCGAGCGAAAGTCGCTGCGAACGACGACCGCCGGTTCTTCGCCGGCGCGAGCGCCCTCTTTCTTGTTCTCTTCGTTGGCCTTCGACTTCGCGAGCTCCCGCATGGCCGGAGGAGCAGCCGGTGCCTGAGCGGTGACCGCGTCCAGGGCCATATCACTTCGCGCTTCGACGCCTCCGATCGCCGCGCCCAACTCGCCGCGCTTCCTCTCCAGCTCCTGATCCTTCAAACCGGCAAACCGTTCGTCAACGAGAACCCCCTCTTTCACCTCCACGAGCTTCACATAGGCCCTCTGCATGAAGCTGCTGGCGGTCTGCACCATCTGCGCGCGTTTCTGTCCGTAGAAAAACGGGCGCGGATCGCCTGCGTAGTCTTCCTGGATCGCGTACACGGATTCGTCGGCCACGCCTAATGAGACCTCGGCCCTCACCGGATTCCCATCGGCGTCCTTCGCCGTGATCGTCAGCGTCCCTTCCTGCCGCGGCAGATACTCCTCACGGTCAGGCTTCGCGTCGACAGAGAGAAACTTCTGCACCGGCGGGACGATGATCTCCTTCGTGTCCTGGTGGAGCTGGAGGTCCATCACCATCGACGCGGTGAGGAAGACATTCGGGATGTGCTCGTCGCCGAGCTTCAGCTCGACGAGCTTGACGTTGCCCGTCGTGTGGATGAGCTGCCGGCTCATGATGTCCTCGCCGGCGATGTCGAAGAGAACGTAGCGATCGGATGTCGGAACGACGATCATTGCCGGCACCGTGGCGCCGGGCCGGACGGTATCTTCATCGATGAGTATCTCGACACCCCCTTCGCGGTAGTAGCCGATGCGCGTCGTGTCCTTCGTCGCCACCCAGACGGTCGTCCATGCCTCGACGACGTCGCGCGGCCGCGGCTTGTCGACGCCAATCGGCCGGCTCGACCAGTGGAACCGGTAATAGCCTTCCTTCTGAGCGGTGAACTTCTGGACGGCATGACCTTTCTCATCGGTCTTCACTGTCGTCTTCAGCACTTCCTCCTGTTCGTAGCCGCGTGAGCGAACCAGCCATGGGTGCTGCCCCGGTTCGGGAGGAGGAGGGAAGACCCTCTCGCGAGCGCGGATCATTTCGATCTGCCGGCCGCTCACCTCATTCCCCTTCGGATCGAGCCACACTTCCTTCCACTCCTCCCGCGTCACCTTCAACGTCCCCTCGGCCTGCACGGGTTGGTCATTCGCATCGACGGTGTGAAACTCGACTTCGACCGTGTCGCCGGGGCGATAGAGCCAATGCGCCGGCCGCGCTTCGGCGAAATAGGGAGCGCGCGTGACACGAATGCTGCTTGACGATGTGATTTCGCGGCGCGACGAGTCGGTCACGCGGGCTTCGATGCGGTACTCGAAGTCCTGGCCCGCGGACGATGGCGTGTCGAACGTCAGTTTCGCGCGGCCGGCGGCATCGGTGGTGAGCGTCGCACGCTTCACGATCTGCCCACCGCCACGATAGCGATAGCTCTGGTCGGGTGTCTCGAAGTACCACGGGTAGGCGCGCTCGCGGAACCAGTAGCGATAGTACGGAGACTGGTAGACGACCGCTTCGACGGTGGCGTTGGTGACGGGACCGCCGAAGTAGTACGAGGCCTCGATCGTCACTTCGACCGTGTCGCCGAGGCGGAAGGACCTGGAGAGGCCCTTCTCGTCGGTGGTTTTCACGGAGACGCGGAACTCGGGGAGCTTGTATTCCTCGAGCCGAAAAAGCGCCGCCGAGCCGATGCCGCGATCGCCATCGGCGAAATTGACGCGATACTCGCCGAGGGGCATCGAAGCGTCGAGAGGGAGCTCGGCCCATGCGCTTCCGAATGCATTGAGCGTCATCGAGCCTTTCGACACCGAGCTGCCGCGCGGATCGAAGATCTCGTACTTCACGTTGCGGGTCGAAGGAACGGCGTAGCCGGTCTTCGTGGTCACGCGCGCGGTGATCTTCCACTGCGCGGTCTCGCCCGGACGGTAGGCCGGACGATCGGTCGTCGCGTAGATGCGCCACTGCTGCGACTCGTCGCCGCGGCCATGGCCCCACAACTGGGCGAAGGCCTGCTGGTCTTTTGCGTTGGAGAACACGATCATCTGACCGTTTCGGTTTCCGCGCAGCGGGATCTCGGCGACACCATCGCCATCGGTGGTGCCGGTGCGCTGTTCACGCTTCGTCGCGCCGTCTTCCCAATACTCAGTCCAGAGCGAGACGTTCGCTCCGGCGCGCGGAGCGCCGCTGCGAGCGTCGGTGACCCAGACCAGCGTCTTCGACGGCGAGGTGCGTGTCACGATCGCAGAGTCGGTGACGAGAACGATCTCGCGCGCCGTCTGCGTGCCGCCTCT
This sequence comes from Thermoanaerobaculia bacterium, assembly GCA_036001325.1. Lineage (GTDB taxonomy): Bacteria > Acidobacteriota > Thermoanaerobaculia > Gp7-AA8 > Gp7-AA8 > DASVHS01. The sequence continues at coordinate 1,412 of DASYUK010000236.1, read as the reverse complement.
TGCTTCGAGAAGCCAGGCGCCGGGGGTGAGATCGCGATCGATGGCCACGCGCTCCGCTCCCGGGACGTACTTCTTCGTCGTCGCGATCTTCTTCCACGAGAAGCGCTCGCGACCGCGGCTCGCGTCGATCGCGTCGTACCAGTTGCCGATGCCCGCCGCCTTCCAGTTCGTGAGGTCGGCGGTCAGATCGACTTTCGACATCGAGAGCTCGATCTCGCCGACGTTGCGCCATCGGAGCTGGAACTCGGCCTTCGATCCAGGGAGAAAGACGTTGGAAACGGCGAGGCCGACCGACGGCTGCGTGATGTCGTTGACACGCTGCTGCGCCTGATCCCAGAAGCGCGTCTCTCCTCGCTTGTACTCGGAGAGGATGCGCCGGTAGGTCGCGAGCGCGGCTTCGTAGTCGGGCTCGATGCGCCAAGTGCCGTCGTCGAGATACGTCAGGATTCCGGCCGACTCGAGCCGTTGGCCATACTGGATGAGCGCGTCGTCGTACCACTCGCTGGTTTCTCCTGACGCGATCGCGGCGTCGAAGCTCTTGCGCGCCCGCTCGACCGACTCGGGATCGCGCTGCTGGGCCAGCCGCGTGGCGATGAGATAGTTCGCGTGCGACTTGTCGTTCGGCGTCGTGGCGATCTCGGCGGCGTTCTCGAGGATCTCGAGCGGGATGTTGATCGCGTAGTAGCCGTACGGATATCCATCCTCGTGGCTGTCGGATGCCTTGAACACGATGTCGAGGTAACGGGCGCGCGCCTGCTCGATGTCGCGCGAGCCGGCCCACCAGTCGAGGGCGGCGTTGTATCGCTGCCAGGCCGGTCCCCAGTTCCGACGCTGGCGCGGCATCCACGAGAGATCGCCCAGCGATTCCTGCGCCTCGGCCCAGACGCGATCGCGGATCTCGTTGCCCTTGTCGTCGCGCAGCAGGCGTTCGAGCGCGCGCGAAGCGTCATCGAAGGGAGTGGGGTCGTTTCCTTCCGGAGCGGAGCGCCAGAGAAGATCGGCGAGACGGAACTCGACCCATCGCTTCTCGTCGTCGGGGAGCGAAGCCTTGTCGATCTTCTGATAGGCCTCGAGAGCGAGCTTGAAGGAGCCCTCGCGCACGAGCCGTTCCGCGTCGCGCGAGCGCGTGTCGCTCGGAGGGATCGCCGAGAGCGCAACGAGCGCGAGCAAAGCGCAAAGGGAAGCCACAGCCAGTCCTCGCATGAAAAGCTCCTCGGAGGATTAGACCCGCCAGGCAGGTCAGAGGCAACCGGAGGGTTTGCGCGTGCGCAGTGCTGTTGTCGGCGACAGACCCCCTCGTGCGAATTGAATCAGGGTCGACGCTCTCGCGTCGGCGAATGTTCTCGGAGCAATCGACCGGTTATCATCCGCGGCGCTGCGAGGCCGTGCCTTTTGCTGAGCGTCTCTTGCTA
>DASYUK010000235.1:0-2059 GCA_036001325.1 Thermoanaerobaculia bacterium | reverse complement strand
CGAAGTTGAGCGCCGACGTGAAGGTGGCGCGCGAGAAGATCGCGCGCGAATCGGAAGCTCTCGCGCGCCTCGCCGCTCAGCGCATCCTCGGGAGGGCGGTGTGACGCGACGGCTCCTGATCTTCGTCACGATCCTCTTCGTTGCAGCGTACGCATCGGCGCAGGAGACTTCTCCCAGCTCTGTGGCGCATGGCGCTGAGAAAAAGGCGCACGAAGTCGCCCATCCAGCCGAAGAGCATGGGCATGGCGGCGAGGCGCCGAAGACCTATTTCGGCATCCCCGGCTGGCTGCTGAAGCTCATCAACATGCTGGCCTTCCTGGGCTTTCTCGCTTACTTCCTGGGAAGCCCGATCAAGACCGCGTTCATCACGCGAAGTGAGCAGATTCGCCGCGAGGCGGAAGAGGCGCGAACGCGTCGCGCGAAAGCCGATCAGATGGCGACGGACATTCAAGCAAGGCTCACGCTGATCGAGCAGGAGGTGCGCTCGATTCGCGAGCGCGCTGAAGCGGAAGGGCAGCGTCAGCGACAGGAGCTGATCGCCGCGGCCGAGGCGGAGGCCGCGAAGATCCTGCAGTCCGCGCGGAACGAAGTCGACAACCGCCTCAAGCTCGCGCGTCGCGAATTGACCGAATACGCGGGCGAGTTGGCCACGGAGCGCGCCGAAGCGATCCTGAAAGAGCAGATCACGGAAGCTGATCAGAAGAAATTGTTCGAGGAGAGCTTGCGCGAGGTCGGCGAGGTGAAGGCTTGATCCGCCGCTTCGCCCGACCGTACGCGCGCGCCCTCCTCGACGTCGCCGGATCACCGCAGCGCGCCAACACGGTGCGTGCGGAGCTCGAGAAGTTCGAGCAGGCGCGCCGCGAATCGGCGGAACTTCACGATGTGTACGCGAATCCGGGCATCGAGCTCGATGCGAAGTTCAAGATCACCCACGCGATCGCCAGCCGGCTCGGATTGTCCGACCTGACCGGCAAAGTACTCGAGGTCCTGATCCGCAACCATCGCATCAACGATCTCGATTCCGTCGTCGACGCCCTGGCGTCGATGATCAACGAACAGTTGAACATCGCTGTCGTCGACGTCCGCAGCGCGAACAAGCTGACCGAGCAGGAGCTCGCGCAATTGCGGAAGACGCTGGAACAGAAGCTCGGCAAGCGTGTCGAAGTGCGACCGGAGATCGATCCGTCGCTCATCGGTGGATTCGTGGTGCGCATCGGCAGCGAGATCCTCGATGCCTCTGTCGTCGGGAAGATTCATCGATTCAGAGTGTCATTAACGTCGCCATAAAACGGAGATCATATGGCTGTTGATTTGAAGGCAGAAGAAATCACAGAGATTATCCGTCAGCAATTAAGCGGCATCGGCCGCGGCGTCGACGTCTCGGAGGTCGGCACGGTGACGAGCGTCGGCGACGGCATCGCCCGCGTCTACGGCCTCGACAAGGTGATGGCCGGCGAGCTCGTTCAGTTCCCGCACAACGTCGCCGGACTGGCGCTCAATCTCGAGGAAGATAACGTCGGCGTCGTGCTCCTCGGCGAAGCTTCCAGCATCATGGAAGGGGACGAGGTCAAGCGGACGGGCATCATCATGTCGGTGCCCGTCGGACCGGAGATGGTCGGTCGCGTGGTCAATCCACTCGGAGTGCCGGTCGATGGAAAGGGTCCGGTCAACACCTCCGAGCGCAATCCGATCGAGCGCATCGCGCCGGGTGTCGTCGACCGCAAGCCCGTGAAAGAGCCTCTGCAGACGGGCCTCAAAGCGATCGACTCGATGATTCCGATCGGTCGAGGACAGCGCGAGCTGATCATCGGCGATCGCCAGACGGGAAAGACCGCCATCGCCATCGACACGATCATCAATCAGAAGGGGCAGGACGTCATCTGCATCTACGTGGCCATCGGCCAGAAGAAGTCGACCGTGGCGCAGGTCGTCCGCACGCTCGAAGAGCGCGGCGCGATGGAATTCACGATCGTCGTCTCCGCGTCCGCGTCGGAGTCCGCCCCGCTGCAATATCTCGCACCGTACGCCGGCGCAGCGATGGGCGAGTACTTCCTCTACA
>DASYUK010000234.1:0-1701 GCA_036001325.1 Thermoanaerobaculia bacterium | reverse complement strand
CGACGGCGACCGGCACCGGCTCCGGCCGCGTGAGGCGCCACACGACGAGCGCTAGCGCGACGCCGATCGCGATCACGAGAAGGAGACGACGGAGCATGGTTTCTGGACCCGATGTGCTAGAGCAAGAGTACGCGAAGTGGCCGGGAGGGGGTAATGGCGTCAAATCCGCGAGCGACCGTCGCTAACTGAGAACGATCGCTCCGATTCGGCGGATATGGCGGAAGTGAGCATCGTTAGGTGAGGACGCTCGCTCCGGCCGTGGCGGCACAGGCTGCGATCCAGATGTCGTTCACGGGAAGGGGCATGCCGATCTCGCGAAGAGAGATCACGATCTCCGCGTAGATGCGCGCCACCGGAGCGTCGACGCTCAACTCCTCGACCACGGGATTCGCCAGGAACTCTCGCAACTCGCGCTCGTTCTCGTTTGCTCGACGACCGGCCAGAAACTCAACGCCAGAGTTCCTCGTCCACTCTCTCCGCGGCCTCACCCACGGCCGAATCGAACTCTTCGAGCTCCTGCGCTGTCCATTTCCCTGCAAGTGCGGCCAAGCCGTTGCTCTTGCGTTCCGTCCCGAGTCCGAGTCCCTTTCGAAGTGCATTCAGTACGGCCTGGTTGAGCGATGTGCCACGACGCTTCCGTTCGCGCTCGAGCTCCGCGGCGACGTCTGCGGGAAGATTTCGGACTGTCAGGTAACTGCAGCAGGGAATCCTGCCGAAACTCCGGCGATTCCGCGTGGCAATACGATAGCCGGCGGCGATGGCGATTCGCGGCGCGATGGACACCGTGCAGGAGCTCCGAGGCTGTGATCGCAGCGATCCCAACAGGTTCGTCTGCATACGAGGCCAGAGACGGCTCGAGATCAAGCGTCTGCCTTTCGGCGGCGACCAGGACGGAAGAATCGATCAGCGTGCCTGTGAGGAACGCGGCAGTCGTCCCTGCCTGCGGGCGGCGCGCCGCACATCGGACGCGTAGATCGTATCGGGAGTCGAAATTTCACGGAGAAGCGAGTGCAACTCTCGCAGGGTCAGACGTCGCGTTGGCGCGGCCGGAGAAATGCGGCAGATCGGTTCACCGCCACGCTCGACAACGAACTCCTCGCCGCGGTAGCGGATCCGGTTGAGCAGGTCCGAAAACATTCTCACCGCCTGCGTGGCCGATATGTGGGTGGTCATAGAATCAGATTATCAATTTCCGCTGATGAACAGGAAGCGCTCCTCGATCAGTAAGGCCCACCTCGAGGCGTTGCTCGAAGACTGGATCGAAGTGTACCGGCACTGGCTTCGTCCTCATGAGTGAGTACCACTATTACGAGTTCCGAGCGGGTCGTCGTTAGCGCGAATCGACTTGCTTTTCATACTTCAGCCGCTCCTGCCGCCGTGCTTCGCGCGCGCTAATGATCCGAATCGTTGTGTGATTGCGTAACATGAAGGCGACGACGAGGAGACGACCATGCTCCGATTCATGGCCCTCAGCCGGCCCTTCGGTAAACTTCCCACTTCATGCTCACCGCCGGATCGCGCATCGCTCATTATGAAGTCATCGCGTCGCTTGGCGCGGGTGGGATGGGTGAGGTCTATCGCGTGCACGACACGCGGATCAAGCGCGACGCCGCGCTGAAGATTCTTCCCGCCGCGCTCGCCGGCGATCCCGATCGCACCCGGCGATTCGAGCAGGAGGCGATGTCCGCCGGACTGCTCAAT
>DASYUK010000233.1:0-18899 GCA_036001325.1 Thermoanaerobaculia bacterium | reverse complement strand
CGGCGCACGCTCTCGTCATACTGCTCCTGCGTGATCTTTCCTTCGCGCAGGAGTTTGTCGCCGAGAGAGTCGCGGACCTGGTTCGAGGTAGCGAAGATGATCTGGCCGCGGTCGAGGAAGATCTCCTTCAGCTCATTGCCGCGACGGCATGTGATCGTTCCGGGAGCCTTGTATCGATGGATCGTGACGAGGATTTCCGGCAGCGGAGTCTGCGCGATATCGGTTTGATATACCGGTGTCGTCGGCGGCGACTTCTCTTGATGGGAGGACATCCAGCTTCGCTATGAGCCGAGGGAGGAACGGTTCTTGTCGTCGATCGGCTTATTGGGTTCGTTCTTGCCTTTGTTGAGGCCTTCACGGAAGTTGGCGATGCCTTCGCCGAGCCCGCGGCCGAGCTGCGGCAGCTTGCCGGCGCCGAAGATGACGACGACGATCACGAGAATGAGGATGAGCTCCGGGACACCCAGACCAAACATGAAGCCTCCGAGCGGCAGCTACAGCGTACAACAGCCGTCCGCGAATCAATAGTTCCTTGTGTCATCCTGAGCCGCGAAGACGGTGAAGGATCCCGTTGTTGTTAGGCTGGGGATTCCTCGCTACGCTCGGAATGACACATCGATGATCGATCTGTCCGGATTGAACAAACAGCAGCGCGAGGCGGTGACGCACGGTACTGGACCGCTCCTGGTCCTGGCCGGAGCCGGCTCCGGCAAGACCCGCGTCATCACCTACCGGATCGCCTGGCTCATCGGCGAGCTCGGCATCCATCCCACTCGCATTCTGGCCGTGACGTTTACGAACAAGGCCGCCAACGAGATGCTCAGCCGCGTCGAGCACCTCGTGCCGACCATCGGCGCCCGGCCGTGGATCGGGACGTTTCACTCGACCTCTCTGCGCATGCTGCGCCGCTACGCCGATCGCCTGGGATTCACGAAGTCGTTCGCCGTCTACGACACAGCCGATCAGTTGACGCTCATCCGACGCTCGATGCGCGAGCTGAACATGAACGACGAAGCGTTTCCGCCGCGCTCGGTGTTGACGCGGATCTCGAACGCCAAGAACGAGCTGATCGGGCCGGCCGAATACGAAAAGACGAATCTCGACTTCTTCGGCGCGCGCGTTGCGGAGATCTACCGCTTGTATCAGAAGCGGCTGCACGAGTTCGACGCGATGGATTTCGACGATCTCATCGGCAAGTACGTCGAGCTGCTGCAGAAAAACGACGATGTGCGCCAGGAAGTGCACGATCGCTTTCAGCACCTGCTCATCGACGAATATCAGGACATAAATCGTGCACAGTATATACTGATTAAAACGCTTGCTGGTCAAGAGGGTAATGTCGTCGCGGTCGGCGACGAAGATCAGTCGATCTACCGCTTTCGCGGCGCGGACATCAATAACATCCTCAATTTCGAGCGTGACTTCCCCGGCGCGCGGATCATCAAGCTCGAGCAGAACTACCGGTCCACGGGCAATATCCTCGACGCCGCGACCGGCGTCGTCTCCCACAACATTGCCCGGAAGGGGAAGCGCCTCTTCACCGAGTCAGGAGGGGGCGATCCGATCCGCATCGTCACATGCAGCAGCGATCGCGAAGAAGCGCAGTTCGTCATCGAGAAGATCAATGCGATGCGTGGAGATGAATACAAGCTCTCCGATTTTGCGGTGCTGTTTCGGACGAATGCGCAGTCGCGGCCGTTCGAGGAAGAGCTGCTGCGCGCGAACATGCCCTACTCCGTCGTCGGCGGCGTGAAGTTTTATGAGCGCGCGGAGATCAAAGACGTGTTGTCGTATCTACGGCTGGCGATTCGCCCGCACGACACGCCGTCGATCGAGCGCGTGATCAACGTTCCCTCGCGTGGAATCGGTGACACGACCGTGAATGCGTTGAGCGAAAAGGCGGCCGAGCAAAACGTTTCGCTCTGGACCGTCATCGAGGGCGATCTCGCCTTCCTGCCCGCACGCGCCTCCAAAGCGGCGCGCGAGTTTCGCGAGATCGTCCACGACCTGCAGCGAGCCTCGACGAATCCGATCCCCGATCTGTACGAGTATCTCCTTCTGCGCACCGGCTATCGCCGGATGCTCAGCGAGTCGCGCGACGTGCAGGATGAATCGCGGCTGCAGAACCTCGACGAGTTGCTCAACTCCGCACGCGAGTTTGCGGATGCGAATCCGTCTGCAACGCTCGCCGACTACCTCGACTCGCTGACGCTGATGTCGGATCTCGATCGCTACGAATCGCAGAAGGGCGTCACGCTGATGACTCTGCATGCGGCGAAAGGTCTGGAGTTCAAGATCGTCTTCCTCGCCGGGATGGAAGAGGGAATCCTCCCGCATTCGCAGTCGCTCGAAGAGAACGATAATCTCGAAGAGGAGCGGCGTCTCTGTTACGTCGGGATGACGCGCGCGCGTGAGCAGCTCTACTGCCTGCATTCGCTCGAGCGGCGCATGCATGGCAAGTTTCGTGAGCAGAGCCCCTCGCCGTTCCTCACGGAGATTCCGCAACAGGTCAAAGAAGAGATCCGACTCGGGATCCCGAAGTACGCGCCGCGATGGCGTGAGCAGCCGATTCGTGGAGGACAGGCGCCTCGCCTGTCCGGCTCGGCGCCAGACAGCCGAGGGCGGCTGTCCTCCACCGGCAATGTCCTCGGCTTCTTCAAGGACTCGCCCGTCCAATTCGACCCGAGCGCGATTCGCGCGGCGAAGACCGAAGCGCCACGCGCCGAGCTCAAGCGCGGAGCGCGAGTCCGTCACGAACAGTTCGGCGACGGCACGATCCTGAGGATGGAAGGCTCGGGACCCGACGCGAAGCTGACGGTCTACTTCGATCGCGCCGGCCCGAAGAAGTTCATCGCCAGGTACGCGAAGTTGACGAGGATCTGACTATTTCGTCGACGCTCTTCGCCGCCGCTGGTGCAGCCGGTCGATGAGCTTCGTCGTCGAGCGCACCTGCTCGAGGATCTTCTCCTCGAGGCCCGCGCCCTTGGTCTTGAAGCTCTTGGCCTTTCGGAAAATCGCGCGGGCGCGATCCTTCTCTCCACTCTCGAGGAGTGCCATGCCGAGGTGCATGAGGTTCGTCGGCGTGGGGCCGAGATCCGCGGATTTGGTCAGAAAATCGACGGCGCTCTTGAAGTCGCGGCGTTTGAAGTAAACCCAACCGAGCGCAGCGAGCGGGAACTGTCGCAACTCCTTCGGCGAGTAGCGCAAGGCGAGCTGCGCGCTCTCCAGCGCTTCGTCGAGATTCTCTTCCATCTCGGCGAGGTTGTAGGCCTTCTCGTAGTACGCGATCGACTTCGCGTAATTCGAGTTGTAGTCGCGCAGCATCTCCTCGAGCGCGCGATTCGCATCCTTGAAATTGCCTTCGGCGCGTAGCGCCTCGACGAGCGTCGTGTACGCGGCTGCAGCGACGACCTCCGTCGGCTTCTGTTTCAGGATCCGTCGCGACACAGCGATCGCCTCGTTGTTCATGTCCAGATGCGAACAGAGCAGCGCGTAGGGCATCAGGATGTTGACGTTCTCCGGCTCTTCCTGCGACGCGCGGCGGTAGTGATCGAGCGCCTCGCTGTAATTACCCTGATTGACGAGCGCTTCCGCTTCGCCGAACTCGGTCGCCGCCGGACCTTCCAGCGGAGTGTGCTCGGAGATCCCTTCGTAGATCTTGACGGCCTGCTGGTACTCCATCTTGTTCGGATTGAGCTCCAGCGCCTCCTGGAAGCAGTCGATCGCCTTGCGGTTCCAGTTGCGATCGAGATAGCAGAGACCGAGGTGATAGATCGCCTCTTCGTAATCGGGATCGAGCTTCAGCGCCCCCTGGAACGAGCGGATCGCGCGCTCGAGCTGGCCCTTCTCGTAAAAGATCGTACCGAGCAGGAAGAACGCCTGCGGAATCGCTTCGAGCTCGATGGCTTTCTCGAGAAACTTCTGCGCGCGGAGCAGCTTTCCCTTCCGCGCGTAGATCGCGCCGAGCGAGAAGTACGGGAGGAACGATTCCTGTGAGATCTGGATGGCGCGCCGCAGCCAGCGCTCGGCGCCCTTGAGGTCCTGCTGTTCGTGCAGGAGCACGCCGTAGAAGACCGCGGCATCGAAATGATCGGGCTGCACTTCGAGCGTGCGCTCGAGATAGGACTTGGCTCGATCGAGATTGCCGTCGTTGAAGAACATCTCCCCGAGGAAGAAGGAGAGCTCGTAGTTGTCGCGATCGAGACGGAAGGCTTCTTCGAGCGCCTTCATCCCGCGATCGGGATCGAATGCGTCGATTGCCGACTCCGCGTCGGCGAGAAGTTGAAGAAAGCGCTCGCGCTTGTCGCCGCGGAAGAGCGACATGATGCGGTCCTTCCGCTCGGTGAAGCGCTGCTTCTTCTCCAGAGCGAGCATCTGCTCGCCCATCTTCGATTCCCACAGCTCGACCACTTCATCGCTGGAGAGAAAGTTCTTCTTTTCGAGGATCTCCTTGACCGATAGCAGACCAGTCTGGTTGATGAAAATGGCCCGCTCGTGCTTCTGGATGGCGTCGACAAGCGTGCGGATCGTCTCCGCCGAGCGCTTGACGATCTCTTCGATGGCGGAGACGCGCTCGAGCAGATGTTCGTCGAGCGAGAGGTCGCCTTCGTCTTCGTAATCTTCGACCTCTTCTTCCTCGAACGCAGTCAGACCCGACAGGACAAGCAGCTTGTTCTGACACCGATAGCAATACTCGCGGTCGTCTTCGTTATAGGCGCTGCAGGTCTGACAGAGCATGGGTGTGCGGATTAGAACAGTGAAGAGCCCCCTGTGTCATCCCTCGCTACGCTCGGGATGACATTTAGCGTAAGATCGTCGGTCCGGAGTTCCACTCGATGGCGCGAACGTGTATCTTGTGTGGTCACGAAATCTCGTCAGGAATCGTCTGCGAGAAGTGCGACAAGCCGAGAAAGCCGAAAGCGCAACAGAGCGTGGCGCCGGCGATCCCGCCGGCGACAGAGGCCGCCCACGCACTCGACCCATTCCCCAAAGCTCAAGTCGTCCCGTTCCCTGTTGAAGCGGCATCACCGGCGATCACGAGCGTCGTCGATCTGCTCGTTGCCTCTGGCGTCCCCGCGATCCTCCTCGGACCTGACAAGAGTGTGAAGTTCGTTTCCGATCAGGCGAAGGCTCTCTTCGATGCGTCTGCCACCGACCTCGCCAGCGTGCGGCTCGTCGAGGAGAAGACCGGCTTGCGCATCGGCGATCTGTCGGCGCCGGCATCGATGGCCATGCGCATTCACGACCGGAACATGATGTATTCGCTCGTGCCGATGGCGGGCGGCGCGGGGGGCGCCGTGCTGGTCTTCCGCCCTGCCGATGTGGAGATCGAACATCGGAAGCCGACCGCGCAGCCGATTCTCTCAGTCACCGAGGTCGTGCGCCGCGTCGCCGACCGCTTCATCCCCTATGCGGATATCAAGGGCATCCACCTGCAGGTCGACGCTCCCGAGCTCTTCGAGAGCTTCGCCGATCACGAGCACCTCGGCGAAGCGCTGGCGATTCTGCTCGACAACTCGCTGCACTACGTTCCTTCCGGCGGTTCGGTTGTCCTCGGCGTCCGTTCGATGGAACACAAAGAAAAGCCTCTGCTGCTCTTCTTCGTGATGGACAACGGTCCGCTGGTGCCGGAGAACCTCCGTCAGGTGATTTTCGAGCCGTCGTTCGTCTGGAACCCGTCAGCGCCGGAGCGCACCGGCCGCGGACTGTTCAAGTGCCGTGAATTTGCGGTCAGTCACGCCGGCTCGGTGTGGGTGGACTCGAAGACGGGGAAGGCGTGTACGTTTTACCTTCGCGTCCGGCCCGACGGCGTGCAGTAGGGAAGCACGCGAAACGACCGATGCGTTTTCAACGGCACATGCCCAAGCTCCTGGTCCTGGCGATCGCCCTCGTCGCATCGAGCGCATTTGCATCCGACATCACGCGCGCCTCGGTCGTCGCGGAGATGAACGTGCGCCGTGTCGCATTTGGTCTGCCTCCGCTTCGCGAGGACGTGAGACTCGATCAAGCTGCCGACGACCGCGTCATCGACATGGAAGAGCAAAGCTATTGGGCGCATATTTCGCCGGAAGGAAGGCAGCCATTCGAGTGGTTCCGGCCGCACGGCTATGACTTCCGTTACGCGGGCGAGAATCTGGCGTCAGGCTTCGACACGGTGGAAGTTCTCGTGGACGCGTGGATGGAATCGAAGGGTCACCGCGAGAACATCCTCGCTCCCGAGTACAACGACTGCGGCGTGGCGATCATCGAGGGGGCAACAACCGGGCGTGGCGCCGGCAAGTCGATCGTGGTGATGTTCGGGCGTGAAGTCAGCTCACCTGGACAGACGGATCGACTTCGCGCGCCCAAGCCTTGAGGCCCCCCGCCAGGTTCTTCACCTTCTTGAATCCCTGCTCGAGCATGTAGCGTTGCACGTTCGCGCTGCGTCCGCCCGAACGGCAATAGACGACGATCTCGGCGTCGCGCGGTAGCGAATCGATCTGCGCAGGGATCTGCCTCATCGGAATGTGCCGCGCATTCTCGAGGTGTCCGAGACTCCATTCATTCTCCTCGCGCACGTCGAGGAGGAGAAACTCCTCTCCGCGCTGGAGGCGATCGGCGAGCTCACGTGCCGTAATCTCCATGCTGTTCACTGGACCGCAGTACTCCTCATAGTCGATCAGTTGGCGGATCTCCGGATCCGCTCCACAGACTTTGCAATTCGCGTTCTTCGGGAGTCGGAGCGAGCGGAACGTCATCGTCAGCGCATCGAAAAGAAGCATGCGACCGATGAGCGGATCGCCGGCGCCGGTGATCAATTTGATCGCTTCGGTGGCCTGAATCGATCCGACGACGCCGGGCAGCACGCCGAGGACGCCGCCTTCGGCGCATGAGGGAACGAGGTGTGGCGGTGGCGGATCGGGATAGAGGCAGCGATAACATGGTCCGCGCGTCGCGTCGAAGACTGAGACCTGCCCTTCGAAGCGGTAAATCGATCCGTAGACGTTGGGCTTGTGCAGCATCACGCATGCGTCATTCACCACATAGCGCGCGGCGAAGTTGTCGGTGCCGTCGAGGATGATGTCGTACGGCTCCATCAGCGGCAACGCGTTGCGCGACGACAGTCGATCGTTGAACGTCTCGATTCTCAGATTGCGATTCAGATCGCGCAGGCGCTTCCATGCGGCATCGAGTTTCCGCTCGCCGACGACCGACTCGCCGTAGAGGATCTGTCGCTGCAGGTTCGTCTCGTCGACGGTATCGAAGTCGACGAGGCCAAGGCGTCCGATGCCGGCGGCTGCGAGATACATCGCCGCCGGACTGCCCAGACCTCCGACGCCGACGATGAGCGCGGAAGCGCGCTTGATCCTCTCCTGCCCCTCCTCGCCGATCTCGGGGAGAGCGAGGTGACGGGCGTAGCGGTTGCGCTCGTGATCAGTCAGCAATCATGGCACCAATCATGGCAGTAAGCGGGACACGATCTCCTGTATCCTTTTTCCTTCGGCGCGACCTTTGTAGCGCGCAGTCGCTTCTTTCATCACTTTGCCGAGGTCCTTCTTCGATTGCGCGCCGGTCGAGGAGATGATTTCGCGCAGACCCGACTCGAGCTCCGCGTCGGTGAGCTCAGGCGGCATGTACGTCTTCAGGATCTCGATCTCGGCCTGCTCTTTCGCAGCGAGCTCGGGGCGATTCCCTTTCGTGTACTGCTCGACCGAGTCGTGACGCTGCTTGACTGATTTGCGGATGACGGCGAGCGCCTCTTCGTCCGACAGCTCATGTCCGACCTGGATCTGCTCGTATTTGAAGGCCGACTGCAGCATGCGCAGCGTCGACGTCCGCTCGGCCGTGCGCGCCTTCATCGACTCCGTGAGATCGTTTCGAACCTTCTCGGTCAGCTTGCCCATTGTCGGACGACATTCTATTCTCGCCGGCCATGCCGCTCGATGTTCTGGCGCTCCTTCACAAAACGGGCGCGCTTCTGCAGGGTCATTACCGCCTGTCGTCCGGTCTGCACAGCCCGAACTATGTGCAATGCGCACTGCTGCTGCAGGCGCCGAGGAATGCGAAGGCGATCGGAGAGGCACTGGCGGCGCGAGTGCGGTCGCTGCGCCCGCAGAAGATCGTCGCGCCGGCGCTCGGTGGTTTGATCATCGGATACACCGTCGCGGAGGCGCTCGACAAGCCGATGATCTTCACCGAGCGCCAGGACGGAAAGATGACGCTACGCCGCGGATTCAAGCTCCGCGAAAGCGAGCGCGTCGTCATCATCGAGGACGTCGTCACGACCGGCAAGTCGACGCTCGAGACCGCGGATGTGGTGAAGCAGCACGGCGGGATCGTCTACGGCTTTGGCTCGATCCTGAATCGCAGCGGCAGGGACAATCCGTTCGACGCTCCTTACGAATCGCTGTTGACGCTCGACCTGGAGACCTATGAGGAATCGAAGTGTCCTCTCTGCAACAGCCGGGTACCGATCGACGCACCCGGTAGCCGATACTCGAAGAAATGAAGGTCGAGCTGATTGCCGTTCGCGGCCACGAGGCGGAGATCCGCGTCGGCGAGCGAACGTTCATCGTGCCTTTTGCAATCCGCGGCACGACCGTTCAATTCGCGTTCGATGGCGAGATCTATTCGGTGGACGTCTCCGCCTCGCGCACCCGCCATCGCCACCGCGATCATTCGATGAGCGCGCCGATGCCCGGATTCGTGCTGAAAATACTCGTGAAGCCCGGCGATGTTGTGAAGAAGGGAACACCACTCGTCGTGCTCGAGGCCATGAAGATGGAGCATCAGATTGTCGCGTCGCACGATGGAGCGATCGCTTCCATCAACTGCACGGAGGGTGAGTTGGTACAACCGGGACTCGATCTGGTGACCTTGGAATGAAGATCTCAGTTGACAGCGTCAAAGTCGTTGAAGTCGGCCCGCGCGACGGCCTGCAGAACGAGAAGGTCACGGTCCCGACGCAGGCGAAGATCGACTACATCACCGCGCTCTCCGATGCTGGACTGCGCGTCATCGAGGCCGGCGCGTTCGTCAGTCCGAAGTGGGTGCCGCAGATGGCCGACACCGACGAGGTGTATCGGAACATTCCCAAAGATCCGGGCGTGGAGTATCCGGTGCTCGTCCCGAACATGAAGGGGCTCGAGCGCGCGATCGAAGCGGGCGTGAAGTCGATCGCGATCTTCACTGCAGCATCGGAGACATTCAACAAGCGCAACATCAACATGTCGATCGAGGAATCGTTCGAGAATTACGCACCGGTTGTGGCGCGCGCGCTCGATGAAGGCATGCGCGTACGCGGATATATCTCGACAGCGTTCGGGTGTCCCTATGAGGGTGACGTTGCCCCGGAGAAAGTCCTTGAAGTGTGTGCGCGCCTGCTCGATCTCGGCTGCTACGAAGTATCCGTCGGCGACACGATCGGGGTGGGCACTCCGATGCAGGTGCAGGGAGTCATCGGCATCCTGCGTCAGGTGATCCCGGCGTCAAAGCTGGCGATGCATTTTCACGACACGCGCGGCACCGCGCTCGCGAACACGCTCGCCGCAATGGAGATGGGCATCGCCACATTCGACGCGTCGTCAGGAGGTCTCGGCGGATGTCCGTACGCGCCTGGCGCCTCGGGGAACATGGCCACTGAAGATCTGATCTACCTGCTCGACGGAATGGGGATCGAGAGCGGTGTCGATCTGAAGAAGCTCGTCGCGGCATCGCAGATCATCGCGCCCTATCTCGATCACCCACTGCCGGGACGCTATCTGCAGGCGTGCTTGAAGCAGGGTGCACCGGTGGCTGTGCAGGGTGGCAGCGTACAATGACAAGGTCGTAGGTCGTAGGTCGTAGGTACCGTGGGCCTCAGCGCAAAAGGCCCCCGGTACCTACGACCCACGACCTACGACCGAAATGATGGTGGCACACGCAGTCAGCGGGTGGAAGGGTGGATGGTTCGTGGTGCCATACCAGGTCATGTTCCGCGACGTTGACACTTTTGGTCACGTCAATAACGCAGTTTATTTCACTTACTTCGAGTGGGCGCGGACTCTCCTCTGGTTCGAGCTCACCGGCGGCAGGGACGTTCGCGACATCAGTTTCATCGTCGTTCGAGCGGAATGCGACTTCAAACTCCAGCTCTCCATGGAGTCGATCGAGATCTGGGTGCGCATCGGCGAGATGCGCTCCACGTCGTTTGATTTCCTCTACGAGATCCGCACGGGCAATGGCCAGCAAATTGCTGCTGTTGGGAAGGTAGTCGTCGTCCTGTTTGATTGGAAAACGCAGTCGAAGGTAGCGATCAGCGATGAATTTCGCCGCAAGGTGATGTCGCTGCAACAGACGGAGGGCTGATGCAGTCCGGTCGCGTGCTGACCCATCCTGCTCTGGCGCGCCAGCGCTTCCGGGAGATCGCTGCGCGTCCCGAGCCGCTGCTCGATCTGGTCGAAGCATCGCTCGTCATCTCGCTCGAAGACAATCCGCGCTTGGACATCGACCGCTACCTGCATCAGGTCGGATCATGGAGCGGCGCCGTGCAGGGAAGGTTGGAAGGCTCGCACGACATCGAGCGCATCGTCGAGACGATCAATCGAATCCTTTTCGATGAAGAGGGATTCCGCGGCGAGAACGACGACTACTACGATCCGCGCAGCGCGCTGCTCAATGAAGCTCTCGATCGCCACGCCGGCCTTCCGATCACGCTGTCGATTCTCTATATCGAGATCTCGCGGCGCGTCGGCATCGATGCTGCCGGCATCTCGCTGCCCGGCCGCTTCCTCGTGAAGTTCAGCGGCGAGTTTGGCCAGATCGTCGTCGATCCCTTCGACGGCGGACGCATTCTCTCGACGATCGAGCTGCAGAAGATTCTCGATGAGATGTACGGCGGCGGCGTCCGTCTGCGCGAGCATCACCTCCGCTCCTTCTCCCGCAAAGAAATCCTCGGCCGCGAGCTCGCGCAGCTCAAAGCGGCGTATCTCGCGCAGCACGATCTGCAGCGCGCCGCGGCATCGGTCGATCGCCTGCTGATCCTCGATGAGCGCGATCCTTACGAGATCCGCGATCGCGCCGCGATCGCCGTCCAGATGCACGCCTATACACAAGCCATCGACTTTTTCGAGCGCTATCTCGAGCTCATGCCGCATGCCGACGATCGCAGTCGCGTGCGCGAGCAGATCGCCTGGTTGCGTGCCTGGCTCGATCAGAACTGATACACTCGGTCGCTCAAGTTGCCGTCTATGGAAGGGTTTAGCCCGTGATCACCGGGTTCAACACCGACATCAAGCACAACGACAAGGTCTATCACATCCAGACCGAAGACAAGGGGCTGCAAAACCCCTATATCGAGTCGCTCGTGTACGTTGGCGGCGAGATCCTGGCGTCGAAGAAAACCTCTTACGCCGAGCAGATGAAGACCGGCGTCGACGAAAAATGGATCGCCGGCTTGATGGAGCAGCAGCATCGCACGATGATCGCGGCGATCAAACGCGGCCGCTTCGATCAGCCGGCCGACGAAACGAAGATCAAGACGGCACGCGCGACCGTGGCGCATCCGGCGCCGGAAGCGGCCAAGGCTGCCGCGCCGGCGGCCGACGAGAAAACTCTCGATCAGGTCATCATCGACTACCTCGCCTCCGAAGCGGAGAGCGAGCATCTCGAGCTCTCGCTGCTCAATCAGGCCGAGTTCTTCGCCGGTGCGCCAGTGGAGTTGCGCGTGGCGACGCGCCGCAGCCTCTCGCAGAATCCGATTCCCGCAGCGGCGATCGAAGTGAAGGTGATCTCGACCGTCGAGCCGCCGCGCGTCGTCTTTCGCGGCAAGACCTCCGCCGACGGCACAGCGCTCATCCGCTGCACGATCCCCGCGTTTCGCGAGGGGACCGCCGCCGTCATCATCTCCGCGCAAAGCAACATCGGGAACGATGAAGTCAAACAGCTCGTCAAGAAGAAAAAGTAGTCGTTGGTCCTTGGTCCTTAGTCGTTGGTGTCTAACGACCAACGACCAACGACTAAGGACTAACGACTACTAGCCCCTGGCAAACATCGCGCATAACCGAGGCCCGTGGTTCGTTCACGATTCCTGAGGGCAATCTTCTGGCTGGCCTGCATGGCCGGCACGATTTACCTACTCGTCGGGCTCTTCCTTCCTTCCTCACGGCGATTGATCTTCGGCGTCGACAAGCACACCGGCGCCGTGCGCACGGTCGGCAGTTACGTCACCTTCCTGCCGCCGCATCGCTACTACCGCCTCTCATTCGAGAAGCGCGAAGGAGCGGCGCAGCGCGACGGCGTCATTCGCATCACTTCGAAAGAAGGCGTGCCCGTCACCGTGACTTATCGGCTGCGATTCAGCATCGTCGGCAGTCAACTCGCAGACTCACGGCGCCTTGTCACTGACGGCTGGAGCGCGTGGATCCGCGCGCGCGTCGGCGAAGCGGTTTCCGCGGTGACGTCGCAAGTGCCGATCGAGGAGCTGCTCTCCCCCACCTCGCAATTCAGTACCAGTCGCGATCGATTGCGGCGCATCGTCGCTGCACACCTCGCGCGAAGTGGTCTCAGCGTCAGCGCCTTCGAGATTGCGCGGATGGAGCCTGATCGCGAGGCGCTCCTGCGCTACAAGCGCGCTGAGCTGAGGCGCAGCGCGCGCGGCGTCGCTGGACGCGTCGCGATCTTCGGCATCGACGGCGCCGATTGGGATCTGATCCAGGAGCTCGCCAATGACGGTCGCATTCCCAGCATTCAGGCGCTGGTGAAAGGAGGCACGACCGCCTCGCTGCAGACGATCGAGCCGACGGTCTCGCCTCTCGTCTGGACGACTGTCGCGACCGGCGTCACGCCCGATCGCCACGGCGTGATCGACTTTTTCCAGGGCGGCACGCGCGTTCCGGTCGATTCGTACTCGCGGCGTGCGCCGGCGATCTGGGATATCGCCGAGGGGTTCGGAAGGCACGCGGTGGTAGTGAACTGGTGGACGGACTGGCCGCCTTCCCCGTCGACGACGTCGGTGTTCGACTCGCCGGTGCAGTTGCTCGAGAACGCGATCTATCCGCCGGCTCTGGCGCAGCGTGTCGCTCCTCTCGAAGTCGATCCGTCGACCGTCGGCTTCAGCCAGGTCGGCCGCTTCCTGAACATTTCCGCGAACGAATATCAGCGCGCCGTCGAGTCGAACGATCCGAACGATCCCGTCAATGTCTTTCGCAACGTGCTGGCCAAGACGTGGAGCGATCACCGCGTCGCCATCAACTTGTATCGCGAGCAGTCGCCGCTCGTGTTCTGTATGACGTACGAAGGCACCGACGTCGTCAATCATCTCTTCGCGCCCTACCACCCGCCCTACCGCGACGGCATCAGTCAGGACAAGTACCGCAAGTATTGGCCGACGGTGTCGAACTATTACGCTGAGATCGATCGCCTGCTCGGCGAATGGCTGCAGGTGTTGAGCGAAGATACGACGGTCGTCATCCTCTCCGCGCACGGGTTTCGATGGGGGAAAAATCGCCCGATGACGCAACCGATCGGGCGCGCGGCGCTCTCCGATCACCGAAATCCCGGAGTCTTCATCGCGTACGGAAATCATGTGCTGCCGTCGCGCGCCGGACACACGATCTCCATCTACGATCTCGTTCCATCGGTCCTCGCGGTCCTCGGTCTTCCGCAATCGGGCGAGATGCCGGGACATCTCGCACAGTGGGCGTTCAAGGACATCTCACCTGTGGAGTCGGTGCGCGTGGTGAGCTATACCGAATTCTTCGGCGAGCGGCCGGTATCAGTGCTCGTGCGCGTCGACGCCAGAATCTATCAGCGCGAGCTGCAAGCGATCGGGCATCTGCTCGATCCTTCTGTCGGCATGCAGCCGCAGCTCGAAGATCAGAACGTCGAGCCGGCGTCGGCGAAACCACTTCCACCCCAGCAGTGGGGCCCCTACGCGTACTACAACAATCTCGGCATCGAGCTGCGCAAGCAGGGCAATGCGAAAGAGGCGATCGATGCGTTCCAGAAGGCGATCGACATCAATCCGAACCGGCCGGCGCCCTACCTGAACATGGCCATGACGCTCTTCGAAAAGCAGCAGTACACAGCCGCGGACGATGTGTTCGTTCAGGCGATCGCGAAGGGGCTTCCGAATGGGGATCAGTGGTTCTGCGATTTCGCGGCGCTGTACCGGCAGAACAACATGACCTCGCGGGCGATCACTCTTCTCATGAAAGGGAAGGAGATCTACCCGCAGTCGTATCTGATTGCTGCGAATCTCGGTTCGGCGCTGGCGCAGGCGGATCGTTACACGGAAAGCCTGCCGGAGCTGGAGCGTGCGCTGGGATTGCAACCATCGTCGACTCTGGCGCTGAACAACCTCGGCATCTTCTACGCGAAGAAGCGCGATTACGGCCGGGCGCTCGACTTCTGGAACCGTTCGCTGACGATCGATCCGCGGCAACCGCCGATCCGGGCGGCGGCGGAGGCGGCCCGGACGAGGTTGTAGGCGCTTGACTTGGCGATGATTCTGGAAATAGACTAGACGTCGCAGTTGAGACTGAGTCTCAATCGCTTCTTGCCGAAAATGCCGCCGCACGTTCAGAAGGAAGTCGACCGCTTTGCCGCCTTTCTCCAGCAACAGGGCCTGAAGCTCACTGCCGAGCGCGCCGCGCTCGTGCGCGAGATCTTCTCCACCCATTACCACTTCGAGGCCGACGAGCTTCTCTTCAAGATGAAGGAGAAGGCCGTCAAGATCTCGCGCGCCACCGTCTACCGCACGCTCGAGCTGCTCGTGAAAACCGGCATGGTCCGCCGCGTCCATCTCGGCGAGGATCACTACCACTACGAGCATGTCACCGGAAACTCGCATCACGACCATCTCGTCTGCACGACGTGTGGATCGGTGATCGAGTTCCACGACGCCTGGCTCGAAGAGCGGCAGCGCGAGATCTGCAAGAAGAAACATTTCACGCCGACATTTCACAACCTGCAGATCCTCGGCGTCTGCGAGACCTGCAAACGAAAAGGTGAGCAGCCCGACGCCCCCGACCGCGTCAAGATGATTCAGGTCGCGGCGATGCAGCTTCGAAAATAGCCATGGTCAACGCCCTGATCATCGTCTTTCGCGAAGGCTTCGAAGCCTTCCTCACCGTCGCGATCATCTTTGCCTACCTGCGCAAGACAGGACGCGACTGGCTGCGCCCCGCGGTCTACTGGGGCATCGTCGTCTCGGTCGTCTCCAGTTTCTATCTCGGCTGGCTTCTGCAGCGCGTCAATCAGCCGTTGTGGGAGGGTGTGCTGGGCATTGTTGCCGCGGTGCTCGTCGCGACGTTCGTCATTCACATCTGGCGCACCGCGCCGCGCATGAAGAAAGACATGGAGTCGAGTCTCGATCGCCACTCGACACATCGATCGCCGATGCTTGCGAGCGTCGCCGTCTTCGGTTTCACGGTCCTGATGGTCACACGCGAAGGGATGGAGACGGCGCTGATGCTCATCCAGGTGCGGCAGGCCGGCTTCTGGCTCGGCTGCGGTCTCGGTATCGCCGCGGCGGCGACGATGTCGTGGATGTGGGCCCACTTCGGCCATCGCATCAACGTCAAGCGCTTCTTCCAGGTCACCGGACTCTTCCTGCTCCTGTTCACTCTTCAGATCGTCTTCTACTCCATTCACGAATTCTCCGAGGCGGAGCTGTTGCCGCATAGCGAAGCGATTCATGTGGCGACGGAGCCGTATTCGCCCGTCGGTGTTTACGGGCGCTGGTTCTCCGTGGCCATGGTCGGCGTCTGCGCAGCCTGGCTGGCAGGCGCTTCGATCCTCGATCGCGCGCGTGCACACCATCGCACGACGATCGAAGCGCGATGAGCGTGCGCGCGTTCGCCCTCATCGTATTGATTCCGATCACGGCCTCCGCAGTCGAAGTGAGCAGGGCTCGCTATCTGATGGGGACCGTATGCGAGATCAGTGCGCCGGCGGGAGAGATCGACGCCGCTTTCGCCGAGGCGTCGCGAGTCGAGCGGTTGTTGAGCACGTGGCGCGATGACAGCGAGCTGTCGCGCCTGAATCGTGGCGACACGAGCGCAGCGTCTCCGGAACTGCAATCGTTGATCGATCGCGTCATCCTCTGGCGCGATCGCACCGGCGGCGCGTTCGAGCCGCGGATCCGTCCGCTCATCGACGCGTGGCGAACGCGCGGCGAGGGCGCGGTCCCTTCCCGCGAAACGATTCAAAAGTCACTTGCACTGATCGAATCGGGCCGGGCTCCCATTGAAGAGGGCGGCTTCGGGAAGGGCTACGCCATCGATCGCATGCTGGCGACGATCGATGCGCCGCATGTCGTCATCAACTTCGGCGGGCAGATCGCCGTGCGCGGGGAGTCGCGCGTATCGATCGCCGATCCCGAGCAGCGCGACAAACCGATCGTCGATCTCAGACTCCGGAACGCTTCGCTCTCGACTAGCTCAGGCTCCGAAAAGTCATTTGTCCTCGGCGGACGCCGTTTCACTCACATCATCGATCCGCGCTCCGGCGAGGCGCTGCCACCGTGGGGATCGGTATCGGTCATCGCGAGCGATGCGCTGACGGCAGACATCCTTTCCACCGCGCTGTACATCATGGGTCCGGAAGACGGTTTGCGCTGGGCGAATGCGAACGATGTCGCGGCGCTCTTCATCATCTCGCCACGTCTCATTGTCAGATCCAAAAATTTTCCGAAGGATTGAAGTCATGTTCAAGCGAATCCTGGTCGTTGTTGTCGCGCTGTCGATTTGCGGATCTCTGCCGGCTCAGGAGAGCGAGACCGACCGGCGACTCAAAGAGTTGCAGCGGCAGATCGACATTCTCACGCAGGAGATCGAGGCGCTGAAAACGCCGCAGGCGGAGACGAAACCTGTTGCCGCCGACGTGCAACAGTACGGCCTCGGAGCGGCAGCGTCGAAGGTCTATCGCGCCCAGCCGGGCGTCTCGTTCGGTGGATATGGCGAGATGATTTATCAGAATCGCGAGAGGTCGCAGGCCGACACTGCCGATCTTCTCCGAGCCGTTCTTTACACCGGCTACAAGTTCAATGATCGGATCCTCTTCAATTCCGAGCTCGAGGTGGAGCATGCCAGCACGGAAAGCGGCGGCGCGGTGTCGATGGAGTTTGCGTACCTCGACTTTCTGCAGAAGCCGTCCTTGAACTATCGCGCGGGTCTCGTGCTCCTGCCGATCGGCCTGATCAACGAGCAACACGAGCCGACGGCATACCTTGGCGCTCGGCGGCCAGAGGTCGAACGGCGAATCATTCCGGCCACGTGGGGTGAGCTCGGTGCCGGTGCCTTCGGCGACACGCACAACATCAGTTATCGCGCGTATGTGGTGACGGGTCTCGACGCCGCGCATTTCGACAGCGAGGAAGGCATCCGCGAAGGGCGGCAGGCCGGTGGTGAAGCGCTGGCGGAGGATTGGGCGGTGGTGGGGCGGGCCGACTGGCATCCGTTCGAAGGGACGATCTTCGGCGCATCGCTTTACTCGGGCAATTCAGGGCAGACGCAGAACTTTTCCGGGCGCGTGACGCTCGGCGAAATCCACAGCGACGCAAAATTCCGCGGCCTTTCACTGCGCGCGCTTTACGCGCGGGGCAGCGTTGGTGACGCCGCACGGATCAATGCGGCGAATGGCCTGACGGGCGATGAGTCGATCGGTAAGAGTTTTGGCGGATGGTACACAGAAGCGGGATACACGATGGATCGCTTCACTCCGTACGCGCGCTACGAGCAGGTGGATACGCAGCGCAGCGTTCCTGCCGGTTTCGAGCGCAATCCGGAAAACAATCAGAACATCTGGACTCTCGGTGTTGCGTTCAAACCGATCTCACAAACCGTCATCAAAGTCGATTACCAGAACACCGGAGCGAACCAGTGGAACATCGCCGTCGGCTATATCTTCTGACGCTGCTCCTCATCGCATCGACGGCGCAGGCGCGCGTTTTTATGACGCAGCAGCAGGCGCTGGCGAGCGCTTTCCCTGCCGACGCGAAAGTGACTCGCCAGACGTTCTTCCTGACGAAACAGCAGCTCGCCGACGCGCGCCGCGAGAGCGGTGTGATGTTCACCAGTCAAATGGTCGTTCGCTATCGGGCCACGGTCGATGACAAGATCATCGGTTACGCCTATTTCGATACGCATCTCGTGCGCACGTTTCCAGAGTCGGTTTTGATCGTCGTCACGCCGGAGGGCGCCGTCGATCGGATCGAGATCCTCTCGTTCGATGAGCCAACTGAGTACTTTCCGAAGCGTCGATGGCTCGATCAGATCATGGGCCGGACGCTCGATAGGGACCTGTCGCTCACCCGCGCCATCCGACCGCTGTCCGGCGCAAGTCTCACCGCGCAAGCGATCGTGAACGCGTCGCGGAAAGTCCTGGCGCTTCATCACGTGATCAAATGAGCCGGGGTCAGGTTCTTTACCTCCATGTTTGCGTCGTATTGACCGCGTTCACCGGCGTTCTCTTCGCCGTCATGAAATACTTCATGC
This sequence comes from Thermoanaerobaculia bacterium, assembly GCA_036001325.1. GTDB lineage: Bacteria > Acidobacteriota > Thermoanaerobaculia > Gp7-AA8 > Gp7-AA8 > DASVHS01. Next base: position 444 of record DASYUK010000233.1, on the reverse strand, counting down.
GGCCGGCGGATGAGTTCTCTGTTGTTAACCATCCGCTGCAGCCGTACATGCTCGCCGCGCATGTCGTCATCGCACCGTTTCTCATCTTCAGCTTCGGATGGATCTTCAGCAATCACGTCTGGCCGAAATTCCAGTACGAAAGTCAGAATCGGGCGAGCGGTCTCTGGTCGATCATCGCGATCGTGCCGATGACGTTCTCGGCGTATCTGCTGCAGATCTCCACATCCGACGCAATGCGCAAGGCGATGGCGGCAACGCATTGGATCAGCTCAGCTCTGTTTGTGATCGTCTATCTCGCGCATCTGGTCAGGCGGCCATCTGCGGCAGGCGGTCGATCAGGCGGCGAAGGCGACGCATTGAACGTTCCTTCCCCAACGTAACAGCGACGTCGAAGATCGGTGGCGACGCGGCGACGCCGAGGAGCGCCACGCGGAGCGGATGAAT
>DASYUK010000232.1:0-1567 GCA_036001325.1 Thermoanaerobaculia bacterium | reverse complement strand
CACGTTCGCCTGCGCGTAGACGAGCGCCTTTTGAGTCTCGAAGTTTTCATCCCACACGCCCGTGAAACCGAGGATCTCTCCACCACCGCCGGTGATCGTGGCCGATGCCGTGAACTGCCCGCCCGGATGGAGTGAGGCGGTGCCGAAGCAGAAGATGTAAGACACGCCCGGCTGAGGGAAGAGGCTGCTGTCGAAGCAATCGCCGAGGGCGAGCGAATTCGCGAAGGCCGCGACTTTCCCCGCACCGACGACGTAATAGCCGGAGAGGAATTCGCCGGTGCAGACGTTGGAGCCGGCATTGAGCGTTGTGCTCGTGCAGGCGGTGTTGTTCGAGCTGTTGGTGCAAGCCACGCGGATCTGCAGATCGCAGGATTGCTGCGCCGCAGCGGGAAGAGCGAGCGATACCGCGAGCGCGATCAGAAAGTAGAGACGAGGCATGGTTTCTCCGTGTGGTGAGATGAAGGCGCGACATCATAGCAGTGAGCGTCGGCATAGCAGTGAGCGTCGGCGCGCCTTCGCAAGGCTATGTGGCGAATCAGTCACGGCGCGTGAGCTGGATCACGCGCGGCTCGTGAATCCGATATCCTCAGCGACTCGGAGGGCGTTGTCTCGTAGTCGATCGCCAGACCGCGCGCGAAATCGAGGCGATCACCCTTTCGGCGCGATTCTCTTTCTTGAATCCGCGCGTCAGAACGACGAGCACGTACGACGATCCGTCGGGTCTCGTGATGAGCGCAGCGTCGTGCGCGATCTCGGTGATGGATCCGGTCTTGTGCGCGACTCGCGTGCCTCGCGGCACTCCCTTGGGCATCCCGTTGTTGTGCTCCTGACCGGCGAGGATCTCGATCATCTTCTGTGATGCCTGCGCAGAGATCAGGCGGCTTTCGGCGAGGGCGCGGAAGATGACCAGGAGATCGTGGGCGGTGGTCGTGTTGTTCATCCCGGCGCGATAGGCCTTGCCGTCCTCGACGCCGCGCAGCACCTGGATGTCATTTGCCCCGATCTGCTTCATGAGTGCCATGACGCGCTTCGCGCCGATCAATTCGATGACGTTGTTCGTCGCGAGATTCGAGCTCCGCACGATCATTCGCCGCACGAGCTCTTCGAGTGAGAGATCGCGCCCGACCATCTGATAGAGCGGCGCGTCGGAGTCATCCTTCGGATCGAGCGCGTACGTCGAGCCGTCGAAGATGCTCACGAACTCGTTGCGGACGCGTACCCGCTGATCGAGACGCAGGTCTCCGCGCGAGATCGCCTCGAAGATTCCCAGCATGACCGGCACCTTCATCGTGCTGGCGGCGTGGAAGACTTCGCGATCATTGCGAGCGAGACTCGATCCGTCGCGCAGATCGTAGTAGGCCACGGCGATCATCCTTCCTCGATTTGCGGCGATGATCCGATCGATCTCAGTGCCGAGGTCGCGCGGTGCGCTGGTGGCGCAATGGACGAGGAGGAGTAGCGGAGCGAAGAGCGCAATTCGCCTGCTGGCCACCCTTGAAGGCTAGCACGCGCGCAGGCGCGTCTCTGAGAACATAGAATGTTCCTATGCGCGCTTTGCTGCCTATCG
>DASYUK010000231.1:0-25141 GCA_036001325.1 Thermoanaerobaculia bacterium | reverse complement strand
CATCCCCGGCAATGCGGACGTCTTCGTGCCCGGACTCATTCTGAAAAAGAACGGTGCGGCGGTGGTGAAACCTCGAGACCTGAAAGTGCGCGTGCCGGCGCAAGTCAGCAAGGCGACGCCGTCGGGACGAATGGCAATCATCGCGGGTCTTCCGGTGCCGATCGTCAGCACACCGCTGGCGGAGTTCGTCGACAGGCACGATTACCCGCGGCCGCCCGGGTTCAGGGCGGTGGCAACCTATAAGTGACGCGTTACGACGTCACGATCTCCGCAAATTTTTTCAGATCAATGTTCCCGCCGGAAACCACGGCGACAATCGGTCCTTCCCCTGCTTTTCCAGAAAGCGCTGCGGCGACTGCGAGCGCGCCGGCGCCTTCCGCGATCACGCGCATTTTCTCGGCGACCAGTTTCATCGCGCGCTTCACTTCGTCGAGCGTCACGACGATCGATCCGTCGACGACGCCCTGCATGCGATCCCACATCCGCGGAAAGATGCTCTTGCCGCCGGCACCGTCGACGAACGATGCCTGCCACTTGTCGAACACCTGAGGTCCGCCGGCGGCGAACGATGCGGCGCCCGGCGCGGCCGTCTCCGGCTCAGCGCCGAGGATTCGTACTTTCGGCGCGAGCGCACGGATCCCGCTGCCGACGCCTGTGACCAACCCGCCGCCACCGATCGCAGCGATGACGGCCTTCACGTTCGGTAGATCTTCGATGATCTCCAGGCCGAGCGTCGCATTGCCGGCGATGAAATCGTGATCATCAAATGGATGGACGAAGGTTCCTTCGACGCCGGGAAAGTCGCGGTCATCCATCGCCTGCCAGCACGCATCGAACGGCGCCTTCACCAGTCGCGCGCCGAGGTTGCGCATGCGCTCGACTTTCGTTTCGGCCGCGGTTTCGATCACGACGACCGTGCAGGGAATGCCCGCCGCGCGCGCTGCGTACGCGACTCCTTGTCCGGCGTTGCCGGCGCTGATCGTCCAGACGCCTTTCGCTCGCGCTTCCGGCGAGAGCATCGCCACGGCGTTGGCGGCGCCGCGGATTTTGAACGCGTTGATGGGCTGCAGATTCTCGAGCTTGAGCCAGATCTCCGGCGCCGGCGCATTGTGAAGAAGCCGGATGAGCGGCGTGCGCGTGATGACGCTCCTGATGCGCTCGCGCGCGGCGCGGATCTCGTCGAGCGTAATCGGCCGGACTGGCGGTGGGACGATGGCCATCGCGGAATTCTAGTGTAGCGGCGCGCTTCAGCGCGCCGTGTCCCTTCGGCGTGCTGAAGCACGCCGCTACACTGGCAGGCATGTGTCATGCTCACTCTTGGATCTATGGCAGATGAGATCAATGTGGCCGATGGTGAGCGCTGGCTCTCGGTCATCGCCGGCAGCGCGCTCGCCGCATACGGACTGAAACGGCGATCGATCGCCGGCCTGGTTCTCGCCGGGGTGGGCGGTGCGCTCGTCTGGCGCGGCGCCACCGGACACTCCCTTGTCTACGAAGCCCTGGGTATCTCGACCGCCCGCGATCGCGAAGGCGATCAGGTCAGCGTTCCATACGGACGCGGCATCCGCGTCGAAAAGAGCGTGACGATCAACTGCGCACCTGAAAAGCTCTATACGTTCTGGCGCAACTTCGAGAACCTGCCGCGGTTCATGGATCACCTCGAATCGGTCGAAGTGATCGACGCCAAGCGGTCACACTGGGTGGCCAAGGGTCCCGCGAAAGTCAAAGCGGAGTGGGATGCGGAGATCATCAACGAGATCCCGAACGAGCTGATCGGCTGGCGCTCCGTCGACGGCTCGCGCGTCGACAATGCCGGCTCGGTGCATTTCACTCGCGCTGCCAACGGCCGGGGCACGAAAGTGCGAGTGCTTCTTCGCTACGATCCGCCGGCCGGGTTGCTCGGCGCGGCGATCGCAAAGATGTTCGGAGAAGATCCCGCCCGTCAGGTGAAAGAGGATCTACGGCGCCTCAAAGAGCTCATCGAGTAGCAGCCGCATCGATCCGAAGTGTTTTCGGGTCCTGAAGAAACACGACGTTCGCGGCACCAACCGGATTCTCGAACGTGCCTCTCACGCGGGCGATTCGCTTCAGCTCGCGGACGACCGCGTCGTTGCGCAATGTCCTGCCGCTGTTCTCGCCGGCTTTCACAGCGGTCGCCGCGTCGCTTCTTACAACCACTGCGATCAGATCCAACTCGCGAGGCGTCGAGCCGCGCGCAACGCCGCGATCGAGTGTGACGCTCGCATCGCGTTTTTCGCGTGAGGCACGCGCGATGGCGTCGTTCAGAGCGCTTCGATCAGAGCCGACCATCTCTCGCTCACCGTTGACGACCGCCTGCGGCGTGTAGGCGCCACCGAGTTTCATCGTCCGAACGTAGGCCACCTGCCGTTCCGACCACTGCCGCGAGGAGAACGGATCGCGCCAGCCGAGGTGATCCCAGTAATCGACGTGGAAGGCGAGCGGGATGACGTTGGGATTGCGCGCGAGCTCGGAAAGCAGCGCGTCGGCAGGCGGGCAACTCGAGCAGCCTTGCGAGGTGAAGAGCTCGACGACGACTTTGCTATCCGCCGCGCGAGAGCGCGCGGCGCTACACAAGAGCATCACAACGACGATCGCGATCCTACGCTGCACTCTTCTCTTCTGATGCCGCCAGAACCGTAAGGTTACGCCGCCGCATCCCCACGGTCTGGACGAGTGCGACACCGACGAGGATCACGCACATCGCCGCGATCGAGACCCAGGTCAACTCTTCGTGCAGGATCAACCATCCGGCGATGACCGCGATCACGGGATTCACATACGCGTAGAGCGACATCTTCGTCGTGCGGATGTGTGCGAGCGCGTAGACGTACGCGCTGTAGGCGATGATCGAGCCGAACACCGTGAGATATGCGAGTGCCGCAAATGTGCGCGGCGTGAATGAAAGTCGCGCCGGCTCGCCGATCAGAATGCCGGCGACACCACAAATCAGACCGCCAAAGAGCATCTGCAAGCTGGCCGACGCCATCAGCGGCACATCCTTGAGATAGTACTTGCCGCGCACGGATCCGAGCTGCCACGCCATCGAGCCGAGCTGCGTGACCAGCGCGCCGATGACGAAGTGGATGTCGTATGAGCCGCCGGCGCCTTTCGGCGTCACGAGCATCGCTACCCCGCCGAAGCCGATGAGCATGCCGATCGCGGCACGCCTGTCGAGGCGCTCGCCACCGCTGCGGAACAGCTCGATGAGGGCCATCCAGAACGGCGCAGTGGCGACGAAAAGGGCCGCCAGTCCGCTCGGTACCCACTGCTCGGCCCACACCACGGCGAGATTGCCGATGCCGACCATCAGAAATCCGATGAGCACGAGGTTCGCGAGCGTGCGCGCGTCGCGCGGAATCCGCTCGCCCCGAAAGCTCGCGATTGTGAGCATCACGATGCCGGCGATCACGAAGCGCATCGCCGTGAGAAGAAATGGTGGGATCGTCTCGACAGCGATGCGAATCGCGAGATACGTCGTTCCCCAGACGATGCACACGGTCGCGAACGCGGCGAGTGCGAGCCCGCGCTCGTGCTTCATGGCCTCTCGTCTCCGAGGACGATGCCGCCGACTTTTTCGCAGTGGGTCTGCATGACAATCGTCGTGCGCGTCATCAGCGACAGCGGTGGTGCGGCGAGGCGCAGCAGCAGCGAGTTGAGCGATGGGATCGAGTCCGTTCGGACTTTGATGAAGTAACAGTCGTCGCCCGCGACCGAGTGCACTTCCAGAATCTCGTCGCCGGACATCAGCTCGCGGAATCGCTTCCACGCGGTTGCGTTGAGCGTGGATCCGCGCGCGGCGACGAAGGCGGTGATCGTTTTCCCGAATGCATGCGGCTCGACAACCGCGGTCATTCCGCGGATGACGCCTTGCCGCTCGAGCTTCTCGATGCGATCGGCTACCGCCGGCCGCGATAGACCGATCTGCTCGGCGATCTGCGTTGCGGGCGTGCGACAGTCACGAAGGAGAGATTCGACGATGCGGACATCGAGATCATCCAGTTCGACAGCCACATGGCGATTATACTTACGATTCGTCGCATGATCGACCTATTTACCTTCGTTACGTCAACGTGACAGCGCGGCCACCGCCAGGCTGGCGATCCGCAAACGCCTGGCGCGCGGGGTGTTGCGAATGATGCGGCTGAGGCGCGGGTAGCGGAACTCCGACCGCCGAAGCGCGGTGCGGAGAAGATCGCGTTGGAGGTATTCGATCTTCACCGCACGCGCCGGATCGGCCAACAGTCGGCGCAGCGATTCGCGGCTCAGCACGACCGAACGGAGCTTGATCTCACCAGTGACGGAAAATCGGATCGAGTCGCGATCGTCCGAGCAGACGCGAGCCACACTCCCGGCCGGGAGCACGCTCGTGATCTCCTGGGCAATGCGCGTCTCTTCAGCGGGTCCGTGGCTCTTACTCATAGGGGTCTCCGTTCGATCTGCTCTAATAGACGCAAAACCTTGATTGAAGTTTCTACGGCTCGCGCCAAACTTCTGTGAACACGCCGTCAAAAAAAGTGACTTTCGTCCCGCTGCAGCGTGCCGCAGAGGCGAAAAACGACGAGACGCTCCTGGACGTGGCCCGGCGCGCCGTGGTGCCGATCGGAAACTCCTGCGGCGCCATCGGCGTCTGCGCGCGCTGTCGCGTGCGTATCATTTCCGGCGCCGAAAATCTCACCCCGCCGACAGCGATCGAATCGCATGTTGCTGTGCGGCGAAAGCTGGAAGCCGACGAGCGGTTGGCGTGTCAGGCCGTGGTGAAAGGTGATTGCGAGATTACGACGACCTATTGGTGATGAACATGCAGTCGCCGTAGCTGTAGAAAGAATATTTCTGCGCGATCGCTTCGCGATACGCCGCGCGAATCGTCTCGATGCCGGCGAACGCGGAGACGAGCATGATCAGCGTCGATTCCGGCAGGTGAAAATTCGTGAGTAACCGATCGACAGCGTGAAACTCGAAGCCGGGCGTAATGAAAAGATTCGTCGACGCGCGACCGGACTCGAATCGACCGCGACGGATCGCGCTTTCCAGCGTTCGCACGCAGGTCGTGCCGACCGCGACGATGTTCTTCGCGCGATTGAGCGCCGACGCCGCGGTTTCGCTGATCTCGTAGATCTCCGCATCCATGATGTGCTCCGAGATGTCGTCGACCTTCACCGGTTTGAATGTGCCGATCCCGACGTGCAATGTGATGCGCACGACCTCATTGCGCTTCACGATCTCATCGAGGATCTCTTTCGTGAAGTGCAGACCGGCGGTCGGCGCGGCGATCGCCCCCGGCTCGGCGGCATAGACGGTCTGATACGACTCGCGATCACTGTCGCGCGGTTCCGGGCGCTCGATGTACGGAGGTAAAGGCATCACGCCGAGGCGTTCGATGTCGGCGAGGTCGCCTTCGAAACGGAGGACGATGGGACTTTTTTGGAGCACACGTGCGGATAGACGTTCACCGAAACGCAGCTCGTCGCCAGCGTGAATGCGACGAGCGGGATTCGCCCAGACTTCCCACGTCGCGCCGTCGATGCGACGCGTGAGCAGAATCTCGATCTTCCGCTGCATGTGACCTTTCGGCTCCGCGAACAAACGCGCCGGGATCACGCGCGTGTCGTTGATGACGAGAGTGTCATCCGGCGCGAGCAGCGACGGGAAGCTAGCGAAGTTGTCGTGCTCGATCAGTGGCGGACCGTCGCGCGGCGTCACGACCATCATGCGCGATCTGCCCCGTGGGCGTGGGTCCTGGGCGATCAGCTCGTGAGGAAGTTCGTACGCGAAGTCCGAGCGCTTCATTACAATCCGGGGCGGATGATACGCGCGCGTGTGATCACCTGCAGTGACGCCGCATCGCGCGGCGAGCGTGAGGATCGCTCCGGTCCCGCCGTGCGCGATCTCCTCACGCGCAATGGCTACGAAGTTGATCGCGTTGTGGTCGTGTCCGACGACATCGAGGCCATCGCCGGGGCGATTGCCGAGGCGACGAAGAGCGCGCGCCTCGTGGTGACAACCGGCGGTACAGGCGTCGCGCCGCGCGACGTCACCCCCGAGGCGACGATGCGCGTCTGCGATCGCATCATCCCCGGATTCGGGGAGCTGATGCGCGCGCGATCGCTCGAGAAAACGCCGATGGCTTCGCTCTCCCGAGCACAAGCGGCCACGCGCGGCTCGGCACTGATCGTGAACTTACCCGGCTCGGTGAATGGCGCATGCGAAAATCTGGAGGCGGTCCTGCACTTGATTCCCCACGCGCTCGATCTGCTGAGCGGCCGGCCCGTCCAGCACACGAAGTGAAGGTCCGCACCGGTCTCGAGGTTCTGCTCGACGATCCGCGGCCGATCATCGGCAAGCAGATCGGCCTCGTGACCAATCAAAGCGCCGTCACGAGCGATCTGCAGCACGCGGTGCCGCTGCTCCACGCCGGCCGCGGCTGGAAGCTGACGACACTCTTCGGCCCCGAACACGGAATCTGGGGAGAAGCGCAGGATATGGCGCACGTCCGCGATTCCGTCGATCCGCTGACCGGCGTTCGCGTGCATTCACTGTATGGCGGAACGGAAGCCGATCTCGCGCCGAGCCGCGAAATGCTGAAGAGCATCGACGCGCTCGTCATCGATCTGCAGGACATCGGTTCGCGCTACTACACCTTCATCTACACGATGGCGCTCTGCATGCGGCAGGCAGCGGCGATCGCGCTGCCGGTGATCGTGCTCGATCGTCCGAATCCGATCGACGGCGTTCATCTGGAGGGAAACATCCGCGAGGAGAAGTACTCGAGCTTCGTCGGTATGTTTCCTCTGCCGACGCGACACGCGATGACCGCGGGCGAGCTCGCGCGCTACTTCAACGAGATCTTCAAACTGAATTGCGATCTCACCGTCGTGCCGATGCGAGGTTGGAAGCGATCGATGTGGTGGGGCGATACCGGACTGCCGTGGGTGATCCCGTCGCCCAACATGCCGACGGTGTTCACCGCCGCGGTCTATCCCGGGATGTGCCTCGTCGAAGGAACGAATCTGAGCGAGGGACGCGGCACGACACATCCGTTCGAGTTTTTCGGCGCGCCGTGGCTCAATCCGTTCAAGCTTGCTGAGGAGTTGAATCGTCTCGACCTGCCGGGCGTGAGGTTCCGGCCGCACTACTTCCTCCCGACATTTCAAAAGCACGCCGGAAAAGTGTGCGGCGGAGTCGAGCTGCACGTGAGGAACCGTGCCACGTTCGAGCCTTACCGCACCGGCCTGTGGTGCGTGAAAGTCGCGCGCGATCTCAATCGCGAAAAATTCGATTGGAGGCGCGAGACATACGAGTTCGTCTCCGATCGTCTGGCCATCGATCTTCTCGCCGGCAGCGCGCGTTATCGCGAGATCGTAGAGAGCGAGGGCGATATCGATGAGTGGGTCGCCGAGTGGGAAGAGCCCTTGCGGGAGTTTGCCGCGAGACGGGACAAGTTTCTCCTTTATTGAATGGGGTCAGGTCTTCGATTTTCAGTTTTTTTCTACACTCTGAAGATTTCTACACTCTGAAGAAAAAAAGTGAAAAGTGAAGACCTGACCCCATCCATCCTCTACGAAGATGACGCGCTCATCTTCGTCGACAAGCCGCCCAACATCGTCGTGCAACGCGCGCATGATGCGAACGAGCCGGTCCTCTACGATCTCGTTCTCGCACACACTTCGCCGCTCTTTCTCATGCAACGCCTCGACCGCGGCACGAGCGGCGTGATGTTCTTCTCGAAGAGCGCCGCTGTGAATGCCAAGCTGACGAGGCAATTCGAGCAGAAACGAATCCGTAAGACCTATCTCGCACTGTGCGAAGGGGAGCTCGCGCAGCGCCAGACGATCGACGCGCCGCTCAAACGCATCGGCCCGATCTCATTCGGTGTACGCGAAGGCGGTCGGCGCGCCGTCACACATGTCGAATCGGTGAGCGCAACACGCAACGGATCGTTCATCGCCATCCATCTCGAAACGGGACGCACGCATCAGATTCGGGTGCATCTTGCGGCGATCGGTCATCCGTTGGTAGGAGATTGGCTTTATGGATCGCGTAACGCAGAAAGGCCCATGCTTCACTCGGCAGAGCTCGATATGACGCATCCCATGACAAACACGTCACTTCGCATATCGGCGCCTCTTCCGGCCGATTTTCTGGCCGAATCGACCCGCCGCGGGATCGTCATTCCGAGAGGACAGACCGACACCGGGAGAGTGCAGCTAAACTATTGATTCGGCTAGAATAAACCCGCAGGACCTGCCGTTACGGAAGGCATGGAGAAGACCATGAAACTCTGGACGAAGATTGCGTTCGCGCTCCTGTTTGTGCCGCTGGTCGCATCGGCGCAGTTCAAGGATCTGGACGCTGCGATGTCGAACCTCAATCGCGGCTTTGGCAGCGGCGATGTGCAGGCGATCGTCGTCGGAATCGGCGATGGCGAGCAGGTCATGCTCCAGTTCCCCGGTCTTTCCGACAAGAGCGGCTTCTTCGGTAAGGACCAGGCCGCGTATCTGCTCGACGGGCTCTTCAACAAGGCCAAGCCGACGAGCTTCGAGCCGACCAGCTCGAAGAAAGTCAGCGCCGAGGGGCAGTACCACATCACGGCGCGATGGACGATCGATAACGCCGGCAAGCCGGAAGCGCGCGAGCTCTACGTCACGCTGCGAAACAAGAACGATCGCTGGTCGATCGCGTCGGTGCGCTCGGCCAGCCGATAATGAAAAGTCATGAGCGAGATTCCTGGCCTTCTCCCACCGGGAGAAGGTGGCCGAAGGCCGGATGAGGGGCGGCCCCTCACCCGGCGCTTCGCACCACCCTCTCCCGGTGGGAGAGGGCTCTTCCGCTCTCTAGCAATCTTCATCATTCTCGTCGCTGCAACGCAGCTCACCACCTGGTGGCTGGTGCGTTCGCTCTCCCGCGATTTTGACGCACGTGCGCAGCGACATCTCAACATCGATGTGCAGCGCGTTCGCGATCGCGTGAAGACGATCCAGATGGAGCTCGACGCCTCGGCAAACCGTCTTCAGACGCGGCTGAAGAATCAGAACGCCGATGATCGCGCAGCGCTCTTCCGCATCCTGAGCGACGAGGTGCACGCGAGGCCCGGCCGCGGGGCGCGCATCGTCACGCATCTGGGCGAGTCGATCGCGTGGTGGGGGGAGGATCTCCCCTTCGCCGCTTACCGTCGATATCAGTTCGACGTCACGAACCTGTACATCACATCCATTCGCGATCTGCCACGATCACGCGTGGAGACCTTCGCGCGCATTCCGAACGAGGGAAGGGTGATGCACCGCTTCCATTCGAGCGATGCCTGGATCGTCTCGATGAAGTTTCACGGCGGCTTTCTGCAGCAGGAGCCGCCGACGCGGCGCTATCTGATCGACCGCCAATCGGAGGCTTCGCTCTGGCTCGATGTCGCCACGCGCAGTCGCGGCGAGATCATCGAGGCGACGAGGAATGCGGGTCGCAACACGACGGCGTTGCTCATCGCCATCGCCTGCATCGTCGCTCTGGCGCTGAGCTACGAACGCATTCCGCGTCTTCTGATCGTCGCACTCATCGTCATGGCGCGTCTCGCTCTTATCGCCGTCGAGTTGCGCGACGATCCATTCAACATCTTCGGGTTCTCGGTCTACGGCTCGCGAATTCTCGGACCGTTGTCTCGGTCGCCGATCGACCTGCTGCTCACCGCTTTGACGGCGCTGGTCATCGTGATTTGTGGAGGACAGGCGCCTCGCCTGTCCGGACAGGCGGGGCGCCTGTCCTCCACAGTGCGTCTCGCCGTCGCTCTGCTGTTCGCCTTCGGATTCGTCGCGCTCGCCCACAATCTCGTCGACAATTCGCGCATCTCGGCGATCCCCGAGCACGTCGTGCCTGTGAGCGCGGCCCAGGGCGTTCTCCTCGCCGCGCTTCTCTTGTTCGCCTTCGCCATCCTGCGGGTCACGTGGCACTCTGCGTCGCGCGCCACTGCGCTGATCGTGGCCGGTGTCGTCGTCATCCCTGTTCTCGTGATCGCGTACGCGATGTCGCCCCCGCGTGGCGGCGCGTTTCTCGTCGTCGCCGCGGCTGTGTTGGTGGCGACTCTCTTCTGCGCGGTCGTTTCCAATCGTTCGGCCCGCATGGTGGCGATGGCGTTGCTCGCTGTACCGGTCGTCTTCGCGCCGATCCAGATCTTCGAGCGCGGTGCGGCGCGCCGTTTCGTCGCCGACTCCTATGCGCCGCTCGTGGTCGGCGAAGCGGGCCAGCTTCGCACGATGATCGAAGACACGTTGCGCAACGAGTTTTCACGAACGGAGTTGAGCGCGATCCTTCCCGACGACTTTCGCCACATGAATCTCGACGATCTCGCGTATGCGCTCTGGTTGCGCTCCGACCTCTCGAAGTGGCGCGTGCCGGCGGTGATCACGATCCGCGATGAATTCACGCGCAGTCCGATCAGCCGCTTCGGCGTCGGCCTTCCTCAGTTCGAAGAGCGGACGACGAATGTCGGTCGCGAGGTCCTGCAGGTGGGAAGCCTGCGCCGCGATCTCATCCATCACGACTTTCAGATGACGGTATGGGGGACGACGATCGCCGATGGCAGCGTGCACGTCGTCAACCCCGCCGATCCGGGCGCGACGGCATTCGCCGATGTCTATCGCGATTTCTTCCAGTCCGAGCCTGATTCGGCCGCGGAGACCCACCGCCAGATCGAGCCGGCTGTTTACGACCGCGACGGAAACGCCGAGTCGCCGGTGACGCTTCGACTTCCACAGAATCCATCGTGGTACATCGCCCGGTTGCGTCCCGGCACAGGGCTTTGGGCGAAGAGCGGAGTCGAGTCGTCGGAGATCTATCTGCGCCGCACCGACAACGCGCTCTACGCATTTCCGCTGCAGACGACGACGTGGGGGCAACAGGGCCGCCGCGCCGGTGGATTGGCGATCTGGGCGCTCGTCTCGGTGTTGCTCGTATCGGCGTGGTGGTCGCTCCCCGCGTTCGTCGCATTCATCCGCGGCATTCCACGAGGCCTCGACTTCCGCGCACGCACGTCCCTCTATCTGATGGGCGTGATCATCCTGCCGCTGCTCTTCTTCGTTCTCTTCGTCCGCGCATATCTGTCGAACCGGCTGCAAGACGAATATCTGCAGCGCGGACAGACGGCGCTGAACGCGGCGCAGCGCGTCATCGAAGACTATCTCGCGTCGCAGACGACGGCCGCGCCCGAACAGGTGCTCGATGACGAGATCCTGAGCTGGTTGGCGCGCGTGATCGGTCACGATCTCCATCTCTATCGCGGTGAATCGCTCGTGGCGTCGAGCCGTCGCGATCTGTTTGCGGCGCACGTCGAGTCGCAGCGGCTCCCCGGCGACATCTACTCATCCATCGTCCTCGGCGGGCGTCAGCTCGTGCAGGTAACACGAAGGTCAGGGACGGCGCAGTTCGTCGAGATCTACAGCCCCGTCAATCTCGAACGCGGCCGCAATTACATCCTGGCGCTGCCGTTCATCGTGCAGGGGCGACAGATCGAGGCGCAGGTCAACGACCTCGCGACGACCATTTACATGATGCTCATCTTCATCGCGCTGGCGGCGATCGCGGTCGCGTTCCGCATCGCGCGCGGCGTGACGCGGCCGGTGCAGGGGCTCGTTGCCGGCGCTCGGGCCGTGGCACGTGGCGACTTCGATGTCGATCTGCGCGTGCCGCACGATCCGGAGATCGGCTTGCTCGTCACGACGTTCCGCGACATGGCCCGGTCGATCAAACAGCAGCAGGAAGATCTGCGTCACGAACGCGATCGGTTGCAGACGCTGCTCGAGAACATCAACGCCGCGGTCGTCGTCCTCGACGGCGAGCTTCGCGTCGCCGCCACCAACCTCGCCGCGCGCAACCTCCTCGGCATCGACGAAGATGTGGCTCCCGAGCCGCTGCGCGGTCCGTATCCCGCGCTGCGCGAGTTCGTCGCTACCCATCAGCGGCGGCGTGCCGAGTCGGAGGAGATCGAGCTGAACGTCGACGGGAAGCTGCGTACGTTTCGTGTGTCGATCGTTCCGCTGCCCGACTCCGACGAGGAGATGCTCATCGCCGAAGATGTGACCGAGATCCTCCGCTCGAATCGGCTCGAGGCATGGGGAGAGATGGCGCGGCAGGTTGCGCACGAGATCAAGAATCCGCTGACGCCGATTCAGCTCACTGCCGATCATCTTCGCGCCGTCGCGGAACGCAACGATCCAAATCTTCCCGCAGTCGTGCGCAGTGCCGTGGACAACATCCTGCGGCAGGTGGTGATGCTGCGCGAAACCTCGAAGGAGTTCAGCGATTACGCTTCGCTGCGTCAAGCGCAGAGAAAACCGCTGGATCTCAAGCGCCTGCTCGAGGAGGTCGCGACGTCGTACGCCGCTCGAACCAATTTTCGCGCGGAGATCGCTCCAAGCACGCCCGATCATTTCGCCGGCGACGCTCGTCTGCTGCGCGGCGCGATCGCCAACCTCATCGAAAATGCGATCCAGGCCGCGCCGCGCGGGCGCGTGCGCCTCGGTAGTTACGGCGTCGATTCGAAGGTCGTCATCGAGGTCGAAGATAACGGACCCGGCGTCGAGCCGGAGCTGCTGCCAAAGATCTTCGATCCGTACTTTTCGACCAAAACGACCGGAACCGGCCTCGGCCTTGCAATCGCGCGGAAGGCTGTGGAAGAGCACGGCGGGACGATCTCGGCGGAGAACCTCAATCCGGGATTGCGGGTAAGTATCGAACTGCCCGTCCTTTAGCCTGCGAATTTTCCCCTGTAGAATCGCGTTTTAGACGATCCAACCATGCGTCATCTTGTACGGGGAATCATCGTCCTTGCGTTCATCAGCGCACCGCTGGCGCAGGGCGAAGGCGCGCTCGATGAAACACGGATCACGCTGCGTCAGGAAGTGCTGCGTATGATCAATGTCGACCGCGAGAAATACGGTCTCGCGGCTGTCGATCTCGACATCGAGGCTTCGGCGATCGCCGACTCATACTGTCGCAATCAGATCGCCAACGGAACGACGGGACATTTCACCTCCGACGGTTACGCGCCGTACATGCGCTACTCGTTCGCAGGTGGCAACGATGGCGTGAGCGAGAACGCTGCCGCGTGGTCGGCGAACTATCGCTTCAGCGATCGCGCGCTTTACGAGATGGCGCGGCGCTCCGAAGCGGCGATGATCAACGAGCAGGCGCCGCACGACGGCCATCGCCGCACGATTCTCGATCCGTTCGCCACACATGTCGGCATCGGTCTGGCGTGGGAGCGAGGGGAATTTCGTTTGACACAGGAATTCATCCGCCGCTATGTAACGTGGTCGCGGCCGCTGCCGCGCGCCGCGGCGATCGATGAGCCGATCAGCGGCGTTGGACGTCCGGTAGAGGGCTATCGCGTCGAAGCGATCAGCGTTCATCACGAACCGATTCCGGAGATGATGACAGCGCGCACGGCGAACGCGTTCACTTCGTACGGCCTGCCCGACAAGCGGCGCGATTACCTGCCGCGCCTGCGCAGCTACGCGCATCGTCGCGTCGACGGCACGATTCAATTCGTGCGTGAGGAGTACAGCGACGGCCGGCGCGGCGATTTCACCGTGACGGCTGACGGCGCGTTCAAGTTCGATGTGCTATTCCGCGAAGGCCCCGGCGTATACACCGTCGTCGTCTGGGTGTCGAAGAACGGCGATCGCACCCCGATCGCGGCCAGCAACATCTCCATTCGCGTCGACAAACCGGCGTACTCCTACGCGGGCACGCGGTAGGCATGAGTAGCCGGCGCGTGCCGGCAAATCATCAATCGACATACGACTGCATCATCGTCGGCGGGGGTCCGGCCGGACTGACCTGCGCGATCTTTCTCGGACGCTGTCGCCGGCGTGTGTTGCTCCTCGACAACGGCCGGCCGCGCAACTACGCGGCGCAGGCGATCCACGGATTTCTAGGGCAGTACGAAATCTCGCCTCGCGAGCTTCTGAAGCGCGGACGCGCCGAGGCGCAGGCGGTTGGCGTGGAATTCTGCGACTGCACGGTTGAGAAGATCCAGCGCGTCGGCGATTGCTTCGACGTCATGACGTCGGTCGGAAAAATGAGCGGCAGGCGCGTCGTCCTCGCCTACGGCGTCCGCGACAAGTTGCCTGACATTCCGAATCTCGAGAAGTATTACGGCGGCAGCATTCATCACTGTCCCGATTGCGACGGATACGAAGTCACTGGCAAACGCATCGGAATCATCGGTTCGGGCAAAAAGGCCGTTTCCCTCGCGCTCAAATTGTTGCAATGGTCGGATCAACTGACGGTTCTCACCGATGGCCACGAACGCGAATGGACCACAGAGCACACGAGCAAGCTGCTGGCATTGAGCATCGATGTGAAAGACGAGAAGATCGTCGCGCTGACCGGCGATCCGCCGCGCTTAACGGCGGCTGTTCTTTCGAGTGGCGAGCAAGTTGCGCTTGACGCAGTCTTCTTCATCATCGGCACGGAGCCCTCCTGTCGTCTCGCCGAGGATCTCGGATGCGCGGCGATCGAGGACACACCATGCTTCGTCGTCGACGACTACAAGCAGACGACCGTCGAAGGCGTTTACGCGATCGGAGATCTGGCTCCCGGAGCGCAGCTCGCCATCACCGCGGCTGCCGATGGCGCCGTTGCCGCGATCGCCGTGAACAAATCGCTGCTCGAGCCGGCGCGAAGAGTGTAGCGGCGGGCTTCAGCCCGCCGTCGGCGCGCTGAAGCGCGCCGCTACACTATCTCGAATATTGATCGATGATTCTCTCGATGGCGCGACGACAGACGCGGCAGAACCCCACTTCGTCGCGCGTGAACATGATGCAGTCGACTTCGGGACGATACAGGCCTTTCGCTTCGTAGCCTGCACCTTCGAATGCGCCGGCTTTGCCGGCGTACTTCTGCGAGCCGAGAAACTTCGTCTCCCATGCCTGCTCGCGCCGGAAGAGCCCGTCCATCTGCGTTTCGGGGACGTTCGCATTTCGCAGACGGCGGCGCTCGGCCTGGTATTCGCGCTGATGGACCTCGAACGGCTCTTTTTCCCACGGCGTCGGAAGCGGTGTGTCCTTGCCGACGAGCTCGGCCCACTTCGGCTGCGTTCCGTTGGCGGTGAGATTCGGCTCCCACGGCTCGGGATGGTCGGCCGCGCCGGTCGCATACGCGACATCGGACGTGTAGTACTCGTCGCCGAGGCCGGCGAAGTGATGGCCGAATTCATGGACGAAGACGTATTCGGCGAAGCCGGTGTCGACCGCCGCCGTCGCCTGATCCATGAAGATTCCGCCGCCTCCATACTGCTTCTCGTTGACGAGGATCTCCAGGAAGTCATACGGCGCCGCCGACGCTGCATCACGCAGCGCGCGGTTATCGAACGTGAGGACGTAGCGCTCCGAATCGAAGATGTTGTACTGCGTGCTGATCGCGGTGCGCCGATCGTCGCGCGTTCGCGGGCGGTGGATTCCGCTCTGCGCCGCGGGAAGCTGCAGGCCGCGAACATTGAAGTCGCGCTTGCGGCTCTTGAACGGCTCGGTGTCGAAGAGCTTTCCGAGGAGCCGCTTCAGATCGGATTGAAACTTCGGCAACTCGGCCTCGGTGTAGCCCTCGCCGATTACCAGGAGATCGACCTTCTCCGACGCCGGCCCATTCTCAAACACGGTGAACAATTTTCCTGACGATTGAATATCGGCAGGATTCACGAAACGCGACTTCGGATCGACGAGCGTCGACCAGATCTGCTGAAACGCGTTCTCCTTGTCGCGCTTCTTCAACACGACCTGCACGGCTTTCTTCGGCCACGGAAAGCGTAGCGACTCGTGAAACGTTCCGGGGCGATCCTTCGCTTCGTCCGTCGTCTCCCATTCGCCGAAGACGGAAGCAAAGCCGCGCGAGTAGAGGACCTGATTCGTCTCGCGATCAATGACCTCGTAGTAGTACTTGCCGAGGTTCGTGGCGTCGACGAGGCGCGTGCGGCTGCCGGGCCATGGACCGTCGGAGACGACGCGATCGAGCGCGACGATCTCCTCGCCGCGATTCCCGGTGTGGAAGTAGTCGACGCGCATCGTCTTGTCGAGAAAAGCCTCTTCAAAACGCGCCGCCATCACCGGCGCGGCAATCAGCAGCACGATCAGGAGCGTGCGAAAACGCATGTGACAGTTCCTTTCGGCGCGCGATTGTAGTGCAGCGGTATCCTTGCACTCATGCTTTGGTTGATGGCGCTCGTGCTGTTGTTCGCGCAGGTTCGCGAGCAGATCGTCGTCGAGCGCATCCTCGTCGACGCGCGCGTCACCGACGACATGGGCGACCCGATCCTCGGCCTCACCGCCGCCGATTTCATCGTGAAGATCGACGGCAAGCTCGCGAAAGTGGAATCGGTCGATTGGATCCCGGAGACCGCCGCGCAGCGTGAGATCGCAGGAATCGACGAAGTTCCGCCGGCTCCGGCCACCGATGTTCCAGCGCCGAAAGGCCGCCTCTTCATCTACTTTTTTCAGACCGACTTCGCGCGCAACGCCTCACGCGTAGGCGGTCAGATGAGCTTCTTCACCTACGCCGATCAGATGGTCGACGATCTGGAGTCGGGCGATCGCGTCTGCGTCTTCTCATTCGATTCGCACCTGAAGTTCCGGCTCGACTTCACCGACGATAAGCGCGCATTGAAGGACACGATTCGCCAGTCGCTGTTGATCGATGAACCGCCTCCTCCGCCAATCGTTCCGAATCCGTCCGTCGCGCGGCGTCTCGATCGCGAGCAGATGAAGAACTGCAAGAGCTCCGACGAAGCGTTCATCCTCGTTGCCAACGCGGTGCGCGGCATTCCCGGACCGAAGTCGATGATCCTCTTCGGTTGGGGATTGGGACGCCTCTCCGGCGGCGCTGTAGTGATGGACAGGAAGTATCCGATCGCGCGTTATGCGCTCGAGACGTCACGCGTGACGGTGTTCGCTGTCGACACGACCGAAGCGGATTGGCATTCGCTGGAGGTGGGATTGGCGAAGGCGGCAGGCGATACCGGCGGCTACTACTCTCGCGCGTTTCGCTTTCCGCAACTCGTTGTGAACCGACTGCAGAAGACACTGGTCGGACATTACGAGCTCGAGGTGCGCAAACCGCAGATCGAGCGCCGCGGCACACACACGATCGAGGTCGAGGTCAACAAACGCGGCGCGATCGTTCTGGCGCGGTCGACTTATGTCGACACGGATTGATTGATGCGACTCGGCGTGGCGCTCCTCGCGATTTTCTGCATTGTGCTCGTGTGGTCGGGCATCCGTCCGCACGACTATCTCACCTGGCTGCTCGAGGTCTTTCCGGCTCTGATCGGCGTGGCGATCGTCCTCGCGACCTATCGTCGCTTCCCGCTCACGCCGCTCTTGCTCACTCTTCTATGCCTGCACGCAATCGTCCTGATGATCGGTGGTCATTACACCTATGCAGAAGTTCCGATCGGCTTTTGGATGCAGCGCGCGTTTAGCGTGGCCCGCAATGACTACGATCGCATCGGCCACTTCATGCAGGGCTTCGTCCCCGCGATCATCGCACGCGAGATTCTGATCCGCCGCGGTGCGGTGCGCGGCCGCGGTTGGCTCTTTTTCATCGTCGCCTCGATCTGCCTCGCGATCAGCGCGATGTACGAATTGCTGGAGTGGACCGTCGCCATCGTGATCGGCTCGCAAAGCGACGCATTCCTCGGAACGCAGGGCGATGTGTGGGATACGCAGAAGGATATGGCGATGGCGCTCGTCGGAGCGATCATCGCGCAGTTGGCGCTGGCGCGGTGGCACGATCGACAGATCGAGGCACTTCGCGACTCTCGCCAGCGTCCATGATCCAGAACCGCGGATTGCCGTTCGCGGCGATGGCTCGGCGCAGCTCGTCGACCGGTTCCATCTCTCCGTCGTCGCCGAGATTGAATGTGCCGTAGTGCATGGCCATGCTCGTCGAGGCGTTGAGCACGCGATGAGCTTCGACCGCCTCGGCCGGGTCGGTGTGCACTGGCTTCATGAACCATCGCGGCAGAAACGCTCCGATCGGGAGGCAGGCGAGGCGAATGGGGGCGAATCGCCGTGCGATCTCGGCGAAGTGACGGCCCCAACCGGTGTCGCCGGCGAAGTAAACGTTGCCGCCGCGACCGCTGATCATGAATCCACCCCACAGCGTCACGTCGCGATCCGAGATGGCGCGCGCGCAGAAATGCTGCGCGGGCACGAGAGTGATGTTGCCCTTGGTCTGCCACCAATCCATCTCCTCGCTCTCGATTCCGTATCTCGCCATCAGCGCGGAGTTGCCGAGGGGCGTGAGGACGCGAGGATGAAAACGGGCTTCCAACGCGCGCAACGTCGGCACATCGAGGTGGTCGTAGTGGTTGTGGCTGACCAGCACGATGTCGATCCTGGGCAGATCGTCGAAGCGGATCCCCGGCGGGCGGTGGCGCCTCGGCCCTGCGAATGAGACCGGCGAGCAGCGCTCCGACCAGATCGGATCGGTGAGGATGTTGATGCCGTCGATCTGGATGAGCAGCGTCGAGTGGTTCACGAACGTGACGCGCAGATCACCATCCTTTGCTGGCGGAGGCGATCCCGGAATCGCATCGACCCATTTGCGCCAGTAACCGCGCTGGCGCGTCATCATCCATTTCAGAAACGATCCTTGTCGCATCGGATCAGGATTGTGGAAGCGCTCACCGTCGAAGTGATCGCTGTGCGGACCGCGATAGTGCGGCGCGGCGATGAGAGTTCGTTCGAGGATGACAGCGGTGCCGGCGAGCGTCGCCGCGGCGGCAGTGACGATGGCGGCACGTTTCATCGGGCGCGCATTGAAACACAGTTGACCATGCCGAATGGCTCGGAATACGATGCAAATGCGGTTCGTTACAGCGAATCCGCGTAGGCGCTTAGCTCAGTCGGTAGAGCATCACCTTCACACGGTGGGGGTCAGCGGTTCGAGTCCGCTAGCGCCTACCAATCCCACACCTCACCACGCCGCTCTGGTCAGCAATGACCGAGCGGCGTTTCCATTTTCAAAATCGAGCTTCGAAGTGTTCACGCGGTCCCGGTCCGGTCGGACTGGCGTGGCATCTCGACGTGAATGAATCGTCATTCATGCCGTTGCTGTCAAGGGTCGGTTCCCGGGTGCCGTGGGGCCTCATCGCTTGAGGGTCCTCGTCGCTGAAGCCCCCCGGTACCCGGTCCTGACACCCAATGATTCCGCGACGCCGAGCTCGACTTTTTTCAATCAGAAGCTCAGCGCTTTTTTTCCATCGTTACTTGTATGGCGTCCCCCGAGCGAGCGCCGCCTCGAGCGGCGTCAATTCTCTGATCCTTCATCTGTGACCAACCATGAACAGAGAAACAACGTTCACCTCGAGAAAGGTGGTATGGCCGTGACAACCTGGACGCTTCGCGCGAAGTTCGCGGTGCTGTTCCTTGCCTTCCCAGTAGTTGCCAGCGCAGATTGGACCAGCATGTCGTTTGGTACGACAACCGGCTCCTCAATGCGGTGTACGAACGCATTCTCAGGCTATTGGGGGTACATCACTCTACCCCTCACACGCATCTCATCGACCGCGCCCGACGGATCGCAATCGACCGCCATCCGTGCACTCGGAGTCAGCCCATACTCAATCAGCTATGGCGACAGACCGAATATCTGTGTGCAGTTCGACGCACCGAACCCAGGCACATACTCCGCGTGGGTCGATGCCCGCTACGGCTACAACGGCGAATACATCGCCACTGTCTATGTGACCGGCACTTACGACCCGCCTGCAGGTTGGGTCAATCCCAAATACATGATTCTCGGTGTTCTGTACGCGCCACCGGGAAACCGCAGCAGTGTGAGCTACAACAACAACACCGTCGTCGGCAGCAGCACCTCGGTTTCTGATTCATTCCAAAATGCGGGGAACGTGACCCTCACAATGTCGAGCGACATCAACATCTTTGGATTCGGAGTTTCCGAAACGAGCACGGCGTCGTACTCCTATACTCAGCAGTCGGAAAACTCCTCGTCAGTAGCAATCAGCCAGACAACGTCCAAAGTCACCGGCCTCGCGGGTTTTTCTGACCCCAATTACGGAGTGAATCACGATTACGATCAGATCGTTGTATGGCTCAATCCGATACTCAAGTTCAGGGCCGGAACGAGCAGGATTCATTGGACTGGTTTCGCTTGGGACCTGAATGATCCGACACGGCCCGACATGGACGTGATCAATGTCCCGGTCGGCTGCCTCAATGGCGATTTCTCGGCACCTCACGCGATGGCGCCGACGTGCCAGGCGATCATCTCCGGTCCGCTTGCGCGGACGTGGGCCCAGACCAACGTCGACGGATCAGGCCCAGGGCTCACCGGAACCGTTCCGTGTATCCCCGGTTCAGGCACCGATCTCTGCAACCTGCTCGCGGCCGATCCATTTTCGGATGCGACCTACGCGCTGACGCCGGCGCCGCCGGACTATTTTACGAGTGCGGATGGGCGTTTCACCGCTTGCCACAATTCGCTGTGCCAGCAGACGATTACTTACCAACCGTACATCACGAATTCGTATTCACAGGGATACTCGACCACCACGACACAGGGCCAGACCGCGATACGCAGCTACTCAGTAGGCTGGTCGCTCGACAGGTCGCTGAAATTTGGCGTCTTCGACTACAACTTCTCCGGCTCATTGAAGTACTCGCAGACGCTGACGTGGCGTCATCAATTCAGTAAATCGAGCAACAACTCGAACGGTCAAATTTCTCAGTTCAGCATCATAGGGCCTGACCCGGGCTACGCAGGCCCGATGCAATTTGTCGTTTACCAGGACAATCTCTACGGCACGTTCGTTTTCAATGCTCAGTGAGGGCCGTTAATTGGGCAGGGTTGCGAGACTATCGCAACCCTGTGCCGATTCTTCAGTCACGTCAACCGCAGAATCCGGTCTCTCACGACCTCGCGAATTCAGGTTCCCGCACTTCTGCCACCCGCCCCTCAATGCCATCTATGACCGCAGCGCGATCGAGCATCGCGCTCACGGTTGGATGTGATGAAAATGCGGGACAGCGACGCCGAGCTTGAGCAGGATGACGCGATCGGTGCGCGTCACATCGAGAAGCGCACGCTCGGCGACTTTCTGCACCCGCGCGAACTGCTGCGCCTCGCGGGATGAAGGGGTGTGTTCGCGAGGTCCTCATACGGATATTCAGGGATATCCCCAAGTTGTTGCGAACACGATCGTTGCACTAGGTCGTCGCCGGCGGTGGAGATTACCTCCACACGGTGGGGGTCGCCGGTTCGAGTCCGGCAGCGCCCACCAACCTCCCATCCTCACGTCGCTTACATCCTGCGAAAAACGGAGCGGCGTCCTTCATTCGCTCAACTTGCGCGAAGTGTTCGCCGAAAAAGCGCCGGTAACACCACGAGGACGCCGGGCCCTTGCTCAGTTTTTTGATGTCCCAACTGGAATGAGCTGCTCTGGAACGCAGCACAGGCAACGCCCCCACCACGAACGCCGCAATCGGAAGAACGAGAGCATCGGGAGCGTGCAGCGTCCACAGCGTCGCGCCGCTGATCGCGCACCACAGGACCGGGATAATCAGGAGAGATATCTTCAGGCGCTCTCCGGCAAACAGAATGATCCCCAACGTCGCAACCTGGGTCGGATGGGGTGCGATGCCGAAGATTTCGAACGTAGTCCAGGAGCGTCCCCAGAATGCGCCGACTCCAGCGGCTGAGAAACGGCGACGCGCCGAGCGCCGTCAGGTAACGTAACACCCGGCGGCGATCCATGTCGGTGGGTTTCATTGTCGAGTTTTACTCTAGCGACCGATTGCCGCGGCGTAACGAAATTCGGATCGTTCGTGCAGCGAGCTATCCGCAGCGAAGCGGCGAGCGAGCGAATGGCCCGTACAATCCCGCGGCGTGAATCTGCGGCCGATCATCCGCACAGTCGAGGCGCTGCCAAATTGGCAGTTTGTCTCCTACGCCGGCGTCGCCATTCTCGTCATCGGTGTCATCGACCATGTGACCGGGCCGATCACTTCGCTGACGATTTTCTATCTGATTCCCGTCGCGGCGACAGCGTGGTTCGTCAGCCAGCGCGCCGCGAACGTTCTGGCTCTGTTCGCGGCGATGGCGTGGGCGATCTCCGACCGCATCGGGCCGCTGGCCGAACCGAAATCTCCTATCGCTTTCTGGAACGACGTCTCGATCCTCGGCGTGTTCGTCTTCGTCAACGTGGTCGTCAGCGCGTTTCGCCGGCAGATGCAACGCGAGCGCAATCTGCTCCTGCAGGTCCAGAAGCGATTGTTGCCTGATTTGATCCCGGCGATTCCCGGCTTCGATCTCGCCTGGCGGTGGATGCCGGCATGGATAGTTGCGGGCGATTACTACGATCTCATCCACACCGGCAACGATCGATATGCAATCTGCCTGGCCGACGTCTCCGGCAAAGGGATGGCCGCCGCTCTGATCATGGCCAATGTTCAAGCGACCGTCCATGCCCTCACTGCTGACGACCTGGCGCCGCACCGCATGATGGCGATCCTCAATCGCTCGTTGTCGGAGCGACTGCGCACGGATGTTCTATGGACTGCTCGATGCGACTTCGGGCGAGTTCGCGTTCACCAACGCCGGCCACAATCCGCCGATCCTCGTCAAAGCGGATGGACGTGTGACTCGTCTCGAGCCCACAGGACCGGTGGCAGGGATTTTCCCGTTGGCCGCTTATCACTCGGCGGACGAGCAGATGGCCGAGGGCGACTACCTGGTGATCTTCAGCGATGGAGTCACCGAACACAAAAATCGCGCCGGCGAGGAGTTCGGCGAGACACGGCTGACGAAGACTCTGCTCGAAGCCGTCGACCGATCGGCTGATGAGATCTGTACCGCGATCATCGACAGTCTCATCACCTTCGCCGGAAACCGCCCCTATGAGGACGATGTGACAATCGTCGTTCTGCGCCGCGCCGTCACGACTCCCCGTTTATGATCTGACGATCGGTGGATCGATTCGGACGTCTGACGCACGTCGTCGGTTTCAACGCCATTGCCATCGGCGGCGTTTTCTTTCGCGGCTGGCCGGATGGAACTGCTGTCGCGTTGTACTGGTGTGAGTCGCTGCTCTTCGTGCTTTCGGTCTCTATCCTTGTCGCGCTGCACAGAAAACTCACGAACAAGAGCGGTCATTACTTTCGCCGCGGCACGTATAACAGCTCCTTGCTCGTGACGTCGTTCGTATGCGCACTCGTGCAGATCCCGTTTCTCGTCGCGCTCCTCGGTCTGTTTGGAGTCGATAGCGGCGTCGATCTCATCTACTCTCGCGAGGCGGGGCGGGCGCCGCCGTTTTCGTTGTCATCGGATTCTTTCCAGTCTCGCCGGCCTGCGCGATCGCCCATTCGCATGGATCAAACAACTCACTGACTTTGCGCTGTGGCGGGAGTTCGTGGTTCTCGTCGCGATCTTGATCGGCGGATTTGGAGGCGTCGTCCTCCACCGTCCGCATACGCTGATCTATGCCTTCGCCATTTTGCGGCTGTTCACCGACATCGCGATCCTGTTTCCCGAGTACAACCCCGATGAGCCACCGAGATGGATGATCAAACTGTTCGGCGCCGGTATCACCGAGGCCTGGCACCGCAAGCGGGCGCGCGAACGTTCCTTTGCAGAGGAGAGTGAGATCCCATTGCCGAGATAAGACGGGAACACGATCACCGTGTCTTGTGTTAAGTTCTCGCCGAAGGTGAAATCACAGACCCCTAGCTCAGTTGGTTAGAGCGCCACCTTGACACGGTGGAGGTCAGCGGTTCGAGTCCGCTGGGGTCTACCAATCTTGCTCCGCAGACCATCACAAAAAACGTCCAACCGTGAGAGTCGCCGGCACCGATCAGGGGTTAGCCAGCGCGGCGTCTCGCCAGCAGTTCACGGACGTGAGGGACGAGTTCGACGGGGATCTCCATTGTCGTATGGGTCGTCGATTCGTATGCAGCCTCATCTTCGGCCAGAGCCTCTTCGTCAGACCGGGCCCCGTAATGCTCGAGTACTCGCCGTACCCGCTTTTCATCCCAACCCCTCCGGGAATCTGCTCTGTTTCATCTCTTCCTCCGCAGTCGGCGACGCAACGCCTTCAACGCTTTGGGACCAAGGTCCTGCCAAGACTGCTTCGACCTCGGATTCCTGCACGTTATGCCGGTGAATGTGCGGCTGTCCGGTTCGCGGCTCCAGGTAATACCGCAGGCGCACACCTTTGATTCTACCGGTAAATGTCGATCCAAGATTCTCTCGCCCCTGTCGATGCGAACCGGTCCACTGATGCAGTTCAATGATGCGTTTCGCGATCGCCGTGCCCAGACTCAATCAGTTGGCCCAATCAGGGCTCAACCGTCATGGTCATCGTCATCGTCAGTTGCTCATGTCGGGCCCGGTCGCATTCGCCAGCATGACCGCAATGGCCAACCTCGACGACCCCTAGCTCAGTTGGTTAGAGCGCCACCTTGACACGGTGGAGGTCAGCGGTTCGAGTCCGCTGGGGTCTACCAAGCCTGAACCATCGCGCCGCTCGCGTTCGGCGAAACCGGCGTTTTTTTTGGCGCGTTCGCGACGGGTTCACGCAAGTTGACCGAAACACCGAGAGCTCATCCTGCGTAAATCGGAGTCATGCCATCTGATGACGATTTGCGAAGCTGGAGAAGACTAGCGTTCGGCGCGTTGCTGATCTGCCTCGCGATTCTCCCTCGCTGCCGCAGTTCCGCAAACGTCGATCGCATTCTCGAAGCGCAGCGCCAGGAGCAACACCTTCCGGGCCTGGCGTTCGCCATCGTGAAAGATGACCACGTCATCTACAGCAGAGTCCTGGGGCGTCGCGACGTCGAGCACAACCTGCCGGTCACGGCGGACACACTCTTCCCGATCGGCTCGTGTACGAAAGCATTTACCTCGATGGCAATTGCACTCGCTCGAGACCAAGGCCTGCTTTCGCTGGACGATCATCCGCGCAAGTTCCTTCCATACTTCCGAATGGCCGATCCCGTAGCGGATGCCGAGGTGACCGTGCGGGACATGCTCAGCCATCGCACGGGGCTCAAGGCCTATGCCGATCTCGCGGCGGAACCCGGCGTTCTGAATCGCGAGGAGTACGTGCGAGCCGCGACGTCCG
>DASYUK010000230.1:0-4904 GCA_036001325.1 Thermoanaerobaculia bacterium | reverse complement strand
AGGCGATCGCCGGCGAGCGATTCGGCGGCGTTGGTCACGGGCTCGAGCCGAAAGACGCCCTCAAGCTCGGCCTCAAAGTCGACACCGGCGTCCTCTCCAAGGTCCTCGGCGAAGCGATCAAAGGTGGTTCCGTCGATCTGGGAGATGTCAAGACAACGATCGAGCTCCTGAAGGCCGACGCGGTTGTCGGCGTAGAAGCGAAGTTTCAGGGCGACAAGCTCACCTCCGTCGGAATCACGTGCGCGATCTGTCATTCAACGGTCGATGATTCATTGATGAAAGGGATCGGGCGGCGCCTCGACGGATGGCCGAACCGCGACCTCGATGTCGGTGCGATCGTTGCCCTCGCGCCCGATCTCTCGTTCTACCAGCAACTCCTCGGCGTCGATCGCGCAACGGTGGAAAAAGTTCTCAAGAGCTGGGGACCGGGAAAGTACGACGCGGAGCTGAATCAGGACGGCAAGGCATTTCGACCTGACGGAAAAGCTGCCGCGACGGTCATCCCTGCGGCCTTCGGTCTCGCGGGAGTCCATCTGCACACGTATACAGGCTGGGGTTCAGTCACGTACTGGAACGCGTACGTTGCCAACACGCAGATGCAGGGCAACGGGACGTTTTTCGATCCGCGCATCAACGCGGCGCGCGGATTTCCGGTCGGTGAGAAAGCAGGCTTCAACAACGTGCGGCGGACGCCCGATCGCGTGACGCCGAAACTCGCCGCGCTGCATTACTACCAGCTTTCCATTCCGGCACCGAGGCCGAAGGACGATTCCTACGATCATCAAGCGGCATCTCGTGGCGAAGCACTGTTCAACGGAAAAGCGACGTGCGCGCGATGTCATGTTCCGCCACTCATGACCGAGCCGGGGTGGGGCATGCACAGCGCCGACGAGATCGGAATCGACAGCTTCCAGGCCGATCGCTCACCCGACAAGATGTATCGCACGACACCTCTGCACGGACTCTTCGTGCGCGCGAAACCCGGCTTCTATCACGACGGACGTTTTGCCGACTATCGCGCCGTCGTCGATCACTACGACCAACACTTGCGGCTGGGACTCACGGAGGCTGAGAAGAACGACCTCATTGAATATTTGAAGTCGCTCTGAGAGTGCTGGGTTACGCGGTTACGGGGTTGCGAGGTTACGCGGTAAAGCACCACGTAACCGCGTAACTGCGTAACCGCGTAACCTTTCAGGCTCCAACCGGTTTATATCTTCGACAAATGGAGCCCGAACGAAGTCTGATCGAGGCCGCCCAGAAGGACCCGAGCCGCTTCGCCGAGCTCTATGAGGAGAACTTCGAGCGCGTTTACGCGTTCGTGGTCCGGCGTGTGCGCGACCGGCAGGATGCACAGGATCTGACTTCCGACGTGTTTCAACAGGCGCTGGCGAACCTGAGCCGATTCGAGTGGCGTGGCGTGCCGTTCGCGGCGTGGCTGTATCGGATCGCGGCAAACGCCGTCGCCGATCATTTCAAGAAGAGCTCGCGCGAAGTCACCGGCATCTCTGCCGATGAGATGGCCGGCGATGGCATCGCCGAGATCGAGCAGCGCGCCTCGCTGTTCCGCTCCGTCGATCGTCTGCCGGGCGATCAGCGTCGCGTGATCGTGATGCGCTTCGCCGAAGGAAAGAGCATCCGCGAGATCGCCGAGGAGCTCGGAAGGAGCGAGGGAGCGATCAAACAACTTCAATGGAGAGGTCTGCAGTCGTTGCGGGCCCAGATGATGGAGAGCCATGCCTGAACGAAGCGTGATCGAACGTCTCGACGAAGCGGTGGACGCGATCCTCTCTGGACGCGCTGCGCCCGTCGTCGATGCGGAAGTGGCGCTGCTCGCCGCGGTTGCGGTCGATCTGCGCGATCTGCCCGATCCGGCGTTCAAATTACAGCTCGGAAGGAGATTCTTCGTGCCAGTCAAACCCGGCTTGCAAACCATCACACCGTATTTCGTCGTCGATGGAGTGGCGAAGTTCATCACGTTCCTCGAGCAGGCATTCGGCGCGAAGGAGCTTGCGCGTTATCCGCGACCCGACGGCTCGATCATGCACGCCGCGGTGCAGTTGGGCGACTCGAACATCGAGATGGGCGACGCGACGCAGCAATATCAGGCGCTCAGGATGGCCATGCATCTCTACGTCGATGATGTCGATGCGGTGTTTGAGCGCGCGACACGCGCCGGTGCGACGACGTTGATGGGCG
The DNA here is from genome assembly GCA_036001325.1 of Thermoanaerobaculia bacterium. GTDB lineage: Bacteria > Acidobacteriota > Thermoanaerobaculia > Gp7-AA8 > Gp7-AA8 > DASVHS01. The sequence continues at coordinate 2,705 of DASYUK010000230.1, read as the reverse complement.
TCACCGATCAGTTCTACGGCGATCGCGAAGCATCGATTCAGGATCCGTTCGGCAATCACTGGTACATCGCCACACACATCGCCACGAAGGGCAAGCCGGAGGGATTCCGAACGGTCACTCCGTTCCTGCATCCGCACGGCACGGACCGGCTGATCGACTTTCTGAAGCGCGCGTTCGATGCACGGGAGCTCGACCGCACGCCGGCGAAGGACGGCACCATCATGCATGCGACGATGCGGATCGGCGATTCCGTGATCGAGATGGGCGAAGCGCACGGACAATGGCAGCCGATGCCGGCCAACATCCATCTCTATGTTCCAGACGCCGATGCGGTTTATCAGCAGGCGATCGCTGCGGGAGCGACATCGATCTCCCCGGTCGTCGATAAGCCCTATGGCGAGCGCAGCGGTGGTGTCACCGATCCGTTCGGGAACCAGTGGTTCATGGCTACGCCGAAGTAGAAACTACTGGAGCCCGGGACGCATCTCCGTCACGTCGGCGGCGTGGATCACGGTCGTATTCGGCGTGAGCGTCGAATAGGTGTACGTGACCGCGGGGAGACCGACGCCTGCGCGCGCACCGTTGATCCCCGTGCGCATCTCCGTGAAGTGAACTGCCTTCACGACAACGCCGGTCAACCCAGGATCGGTGAATGACATCGCCGGCCATCCGAGCGCCGCTCGCGCAGCATTGATCACCTGCCGCTGCTCGAGAACGTCCGCAGCATGAATGATGGTCACGCCCGCAGTGATCGTCGGATACGTGTAGGCGAACGGCACGGCCAGATCGACGTTGCTGTAGGAAATCTCGCCTCCCGATCCGAGTGCTCGGATGCGATAGAGATAACCGGTGCCGTTGGCCACAGTGGAATCGGTATACCCGCTCGAAACCGTGCTGTTGATCGGCGCAAACGCACCGCCGTTATTGCTTCGCTGGATCTCGTACGAGTTGGCCCCCACCGAATTCCACGACAATGACACCTGCGACGCCGAGGCGGCGGCGTTGAGCGTCATCGCCGCAACACCCGCCGCGCTCTGCGTGACGACGAAGCTCTTTCCGGCGATCGTCAGCGTCGTTGAACGCGATGTGCCGGTCGAATTCTGCGTCACGCTGTACGACACCGTTCCCGGGCCATTGCCCGATGATCCACCCGTGATCGTGACGAAGCTGCCTCCGGGTGCACTCGCGGCCCAGGCGCAACTTTCCGATGCGAGGACCGAGACGGTTCCCGTCGCAGCCGCCGATGAATAATTCGCCGACGTCGGTGAGATGTCAGATGACGGGCAGGTGTACGTAAAGCCACCGGTGCCAATTGCCGACTGACCATCAGGATTGATGACGGTGACATCCACCGCCCCCGACGCATGAGCGGGAGTCGTCACCGCAATCGCCGTCGATGACGAACCGCCGAGGTTCACGGCACCGTCGATGCCGTCGAAGAGAACGCGCAATCCGGACGCCGCCACAAAACCCGTTCCGTTGATCGTCACGGAATCGCCGCCGCTCGTCGATCCGCTCGACGGCGAGGCGTTCGTGATCGCCGGCGGGCCCGAAAGCGCCAGCATGAAGATGCCATTCGACGTCGTGCCGATCAAACGACCCGTTGTCGTCTGAGCAAACGCATTGAAGAAGAGCGAAGCGCTCGGGTACGGTGCGCCGGAAGGACCAGCCACCCAGTTCGCAGCGCCATCAGTGCTCGAGTAGTAACCCACATCCGTTCCGGCGTGGACGCGATTCGCGTTCGCCGGATCGACGAGCAATGCATCAACTTCCGGAATCGGGCTCGGTGGCAGCCCGTTATTCATCTGGTTCCAATTCGTTGCGCCGTTGGTGGTCTTGTAGACGCCGATCGAGTTCGAGTTCGATCCGTTGCGCAAGCCGGCGTATAGCGTCAATGATTGACTCGGCGCAAGCGCCAACGCAGTCGGATAGCACGAGACCGGTTTGACATCTGTCCAGTCCGTGCCGCCGTTCGTACTCTTTCCGACCGGAGGCGTCCCGCTGCCGGCCTCGTAGACCGTCCCCGCGATCGTTGGATCAACCTGGACGTAATACGCGCTGATGCTTCCGCTCGGTAGATTCGAGAACATGGCACCACCATCGGTCGACTTCACCATCATGTTGGTACCGAAGCCCTGCCCGCTCAGCAGGAAATCGCCGCCGTAGACATTCAACGCTGCCAGCGGATCGATCTGCAGAGACTGATGCGGCTCACCCGCGCTGTTGCCACTCGCCGCGGTAGCCCACGTGCTGCCGCCGTTCGTGCTCCTGTAAATGTTCCCGCCGCCGCCGACGATGACCGTTGAACCATTCGCGGCGACCGCGCGCATCGCGGAACCGTTGAACGGCCCGGTTAGTCCGGCCCACGTGTCGCCGGCGTCCGTGCTCTTGTACAAGCCGATCGAATCGTTTGCAGTCGCATACAGCGTGTTGCGGTTCGCGAGATCGCTCGTCAGATTCGTGAAGCCGGTCCCCGGCAGAATCCCCGCCTTCGCCCACGTTCCATTCGCCGTCGTCGCCGACACCTCGGGCGAGATCGGTCCTTCGACGCTGTTTTCGATCGCCGTGATCACGAAGTAGTACGTCGTGTTGTTCGGCAGGCCGAGCAGAACGTACGGACTCGTTGCGCCGCTGATCTTCCGATCGAACGACATGGTGGTGACGCCGGCAGTGCTCTTCAGGTAGAGGTTGTACGACGAGGCTCC
>DASYUK010000229.1:0-1630 GCA_036001325.1 Thermoanaerobaculia bacterium | reverse complement strand
ATCGCTTCGATCGTCATCGTGTACGTCGACTCGTTCGGCGCGGGGACGATGACCGACCATGTACCGTCCGCCGCAACCGTCGCGTCGAGTGACATCACTTTCACCGACTTGAGAGCGGGATCGATGGCGCGGCCGCGCACTTCGATCGAGACCGCGTCGATGCACGCATTCGATGCCGGCGACGTGACCGACAGCTCGGGGCCGCGCGTATCGACGACGAGAGGCAGCGATGCCGTCGCGGTGTTGCTCGCGGCGTCGGTGGCGACCGCGGTCAACGTGTTCGGCCCTTCGAGCAGATCGAGAGACACAGTGAACGTTCTTGCCGCAGCGTCGATCTGCGCCGCGATGCCGTTCACGCTCACCGATGTGGCATTGTCGAATGTTCCCGTGGCGATGATGTGCGCGGCGCCGAGGATCTGACTTGATGACGGCGAGGTAAAGGCAATCGCCGGACCGGAGGTCGCACGACGAATCGTGAATGTGAGCGTCGATTCGCTTCGGTTCCCGTATGCATCGACTGCGATCACACGAAGTGAGTGCGTGCCTTCGGTCGTGATCGTGGCGAGCGATGTGTACGGCGAGCCGTCGAGGATCGAGGTGACGGTGAACGGCGACTCGTCCTCGACGCGGATCTCGATGGCGACGTCGCGCACAAAAGTCGGCGACGAAGACGGATCGATACGCGTGCCGCTCTCGTAGAACGCGATGTTCGGTGGCTTCGAATCGATCGGTCCTGAAGGCTGCGAGGAGCGAGCGATGAGATCATCGACATATGCGCCGCCACCGACGGCGGACCACATACCGATGCGACCGGCGATCAGGCGTTTCGAATCGGCATCGGTGGCGATGATCGAGTCGCCGGCCGGCTCTTCGCTGCCGTCGCGCCAGAAGCGCGCGCGAATGGAAGTCTCGCGACTCTGCGCATCGACAACGACGCGGAAGCGATACCAGACATTCGGTTCCGGAGCGAAGCCGCTGTCGATTGTTCCCGCGAGCACGCCTGCGCCGTACGAGAACAGTTGCATGGTCTGCGGGGAAAGGGCGATGAGGTAGTAGCGATCTTTCTCCGGATATGACGAGAAGAACGAGATGCCGACGCGCGTGTCGTTGCTCGTGCGCAGGAAGCGGCCGCTGTAGTCGAGCGTCTGAGCGAAGCCCATGCTCGTCAGCGTCGAGAACGTGCCGAATCGCGCTCCCTCTCCTCTGGCATCGCCGGCTGCTTCGCGCGTTCCATAGACGACGTTTCGCTCTTGCAGCGGGTCGGTCCACGTTCGATTCATCGATCCACCGGGCGCGTTCACGGCGCGACGACGGACGCTCAACTGTCCGACGACGTTGTCGACCCAACCAGTCGGACTCGCCTGCGTTGCATACGACTGGAAGTTCTCGTTGTAGACGATCTCGTTCTGTGCGCGCACGTCGGCCGAGAACGCCAGAAGCGTCACGATCGCGGCGCGAACCGCCGCGTGCAGAAGCTTGGCTCTCGAGCTCATGGCCGTTTCAGAACGTAGTAGCGAGTTTCGGTGGCGACGTAGATCTGATTGCCGACGACCTTCACATCGGCAGCGTTCCCCTGCAGCGGCTGGCTGCCGAGGATGATGGGATGCTGTTTGTCGCTGGTGTCGAGGAA
>DASYUK010000228.1:0-15050 GCA_036001325.1 Thermoanaerobaculia bacterium | reverse complement strand
CATGAGGTAGAGATCGAAGTCGCAGAACTCCTTCGTGCCGGCGCGGCTCGTCACTCTGTACATCCCGTTGCCGGCGGGCTCGATCGCGTAGTTGAATTCGCCGCCGACGAATCCTCCGGGGATGTTGAAGCCCATCACTCCGGTCGCCATCGTGGACGGCGGCCAGTGCGGTCCGGGCGTGAGTTTCGGATGTTGCACGTAGTTGATCCACTGATGGCCGGTCTCGTGCGAGAACGCCGTCTCTGCCGCGTCGAAGTACGAATCAATCGGAAAGACCGTGATTCCCAGCAGGCGGCCGGCGCTGCCATATTGCGAGGAGTTGTTGTAGAGACTCATGCCGATGCCGGCGACATCGTTGCGGATCGGCGCATGATTGCGGTTCCTTGATAACTCGGAACAGTGAAGACGACCGACACGAAATCAAAATCGTCGGGGAAATATGAATAGAACTGCTGTATGGCCGGGCGGACATCGGTCGGCTTGATCAGCGGCCGGTGGAGATTCAGGATCCGTTGCGTCTGCCGGGCATCGTTGTCGCGCGTGATGATGCCCACTCGCGGGATGTTCGCGTCGACGACATTGACGAATGCGTTGTAGCTGGTGATGACCGCGTTGTTCGCATCGAGGAGACGGATGAATCCGACGAAGTTGTGATTGACGTCGTCCGTCATGTAGTCGAAGAGGAGCTGCGCCGCGGCGACCGTCGCACTGAACCTGCCGCTGCCGAGGGGCGTGAGAGTCAGCGAGCCGCCGGCGGCGAAGTCGAAGCGCGCGGCCGCCGCGTTGCCGCCCGGCACGCGCCCGCCGGTATCGAGCTGCATTTCGAGCCGCGCCGGCTCGGTGCGATCGGAGCGAATGGCCATCGGGTCCCATGAGATCCATTCGATCTGCGCACTCGCGGACGCACAGAAGAGAAATGCGATGCCCAATGCGAGCCGTGTTCGTCGCATGCGTCGCCATTGTAGTCCTGTACGTACGCCACTGCTATACTGTACGAACCATGGTCAAGCGCCTCACGAAGACCGGAAACAGCCTGGCTCTCGTGCTCGACAAGCCGCTGCTCGAGCAGTTGGGGATCGACGAACAGACTCCGCTCGAGCTCTCGACAAACGGTGACGTGCTCGTCGTGACACCGGTTCGGAGCCGGGCGCGGCAGCGCAAGCTGAAAAAGGCGCTCGAGGAAATGGATCGCGACTACGAAGGCGTGTTCAGACGCCTTGCCGAGTAGTGGACCCGCTGTTCCTCACCTTGGAAGAGGTCCTCGCGATCCACGAGGATCGCATCCGCAAGTACGGTGGAACTTTCGGAGTGCGCGACCTCGGATTGCTACAGTCCGCGATCGGCACGGTGGAAGCGACGTTCGACGGCGCGTATCTCCACGGCACCTTGTTCGAAATGGCGGCGGCGTATCTTTTTCACATTTGTCGTAATCATCCGTTTCTCGACGGAAACAAACGGACGGCGCTCGCATGCGCGCTCGCATTTCTTCGACTCAACGACACGAGAATCAGGGCCGCCGAAGACGACCTGTACGATCTCGTCGTCGGCGTGGCCACGGGAAAGGTGACCAAGGCGGAGGTGGCGGTGTTCTTCCAGGCCCACGCGTAGACTGTTCGCATCGCTTCCACACCGGAACCATCCCGCCGCGCGTTTCGCCCGTCCGACGTATTGATCGTCCTCGGCGTCGCTCTGCTCTATATCGCCTGCGCGAAGTTCGGTCTCGCTCTTGCGTTTCAGGCAGCACAGGTCACCGCAGTGTGGCCTCCCACCGGCTTTGCGCTCGTGGCCGTCCTGCGATACCGGAGAGCCGGCGCTCTCGGTGTGCTTCTCGGAGCGTTCATCGCCAACGCCACGGCGCAGGAGCCGCTGTGGGTCGCGGCCGGCATCGCCGCCGGCAATACGCTCGAAGCGCTGATCGGCGCGACGTTCTTGCGTCGCGTCGAATTCGACGGCCACCTCGCGCGCGTGCGCGATGTCATCGCGCTCCTCGGCGCGCTGGCGATCAGTCCCGTCGTCAGTGCGACGATCGGCGTCGCATCGCTCGGAGCCGGACGCGTTCAACCTGCGAGCAGTCTGTCTGGACTCTGGCTGCTGTGGTGGCTCGGAGATGCGCTCGGCGGATTGATCTTCGCGCCGGCATTTCTCGTCTGGAGCGATCGCGAGGTGATGCCGCGCCGCCGCGGCGCCCTCATGGAAGGGACGCTTCTGCTTCTCGGAGTCATCGGCGCGAGCATCGCCGTCTTCACCAGTACGCCGCTGCTCGCCACCGAGTATGTCGTCTTCCCGTTTCTGATCTGGGCCGCGCTGCGCTTCGGACCGGCGGGAACAGCGACGGCGGCAGTCGCGGCGAACGTCATCGCGGTCTGGGGAACGCAGGCCGGACACGGTCCGTTTGCGGGCGCCGGCCCCGAGCAGGGCCTCGTCCTCCTGCAGATTTTCATGGCCATCGCCTCGACGACCGGGCTGTTTCTCGGCGCGATCTCGGCGCAGAACCGCCGCGCGCAGGAGCGCGCCGAGATCAGCGAACAGCGACTGCTGCTGGCGATGAGCGCTGCGCGCATCAGCGTGTTCGATTGGAACATCCGCACCGGCGAGCTCGACGCCTACCGCAAGCTCATTCATCCCGACGATCTTCCTCGCGTCGACGAAGCGATCTCGAAAGCGATCGCTACGCGCGCGCCGTATGAAGCGGAGTTCCGCCTTCTCGGCCCTGATGGCATCCGGTGGATCGATGCACGCGGTAAGGTCGTCGAAGACGATCAGCGGCGCGCGGCGCGTATGGTCGGAGTCGCCATCGATGTCACGCGACAGAAAGAGCTCGAGGAAGAGCTTCGTCTCCAGCATCGCCGGAAGGACGAGTTTCTGGCCATGCTCGGCCACGAGCTGCGCAATCCGCTCGCGCCGATCGTTCACGCGGTCGATCTGCTCGCATCAAAAGAACCGGGCGACGTGAAGCAAGCCGCGCAGATCATCCGGCGGCAGTCGCGCCTTCTCTCACGACTGGTCGATGATCTGCTCGACATGTCGCGGATCGCGCGCAGTGCGATCCGGCTGGAGCGGCGGCGCGTCGCGCTGCAGGAAATGGTCACTTCGGCCGTCGAGACATGGCGGCATCTCATCAATCAGCGGCGCCAGCAGCTCTCCATCGATCTTCCGCAGCGGCCGATCTGGCTCGATGTCGATCCGATGCGCTTCACGCAGGTGATCGCGAACCTCGTTCACAATGCGGCGAAGTTCACGCCGGACGAAGGTCGCATCGCCATCTCCGCGGCCGAGGAGGATGGAGCGATGGTGCTGCGCGTGCGCGACAACGGGCAGGGGATGTCGGAGGACGTTCTCGAGCATGCGTTCGAGCTGTTCATGCAGGGACCGCCTCCGCTCGATCGCCCGCACGGCGGACTCGGCCTCGGTCTGACGCTGGCGCAGAGGCTCGTCGAATTGCATGACGGCACGATCGAAGCGAAGAGCGAAGGCCTCGGGCGCGGCAGCGAGTTCGTCGTGCGAATGCCGATCGCATCACCGCCTGTCGACTTCGATGCCCGTGTGGCGCCGCCGATCCCGGCGGCGAAAACCTCCCGCCGCATCCTCATCGTCGAAGACAATCCCGACGCGCGACAGATCCTGTCGTTGCTACTGAAGCGTGAAGGACACGAGGTTCGCACCGCCGCCGACGGGCACGCAGCGCTGGCCGAGGCGCAGAGGTTCGTGCCCGAGGTGGTGCTGCTCGACATCGGCTTGCCGGGAATGGATGGCTACGCCGTAGCGCGACAACTGCGCGCGTCGCGCGAGAGTGCGGGTGCATACCTCGTCGCGCTCACCGGTTACGGACAGCCGGAGGATCTCGAGCGCTCGCGCGCGGCGGGATTCGATCAGCACTTGCTCAAGCCGGTCACGCCCGAGAACTTGATGCAGGTGCTGAAGCAAGAGCGGATCGGGGCGTAGGATCGCGCGATCGTCATCCCGAGCGCCGAAGAGCGCGAGGAATCACGGTGGCGGCTCGCAATGACAGAGCTATTTCTTTTCCATTGCGGCGAGCCCGCGATCGTCGGGAAACACGACGCGAAGAAACTACACGATTCCGTCCCGAGGGGGCCGCGACGTCGACGATGACGATCGTTGCGATCAGCGCAAGCATCGAAAGCATAGACACACTCATAACAATGAGATCTCCTGTTGTCCTTGTGCGCAACTGCAGGCGATCCACTTCCCGTCCGGCGACACGCTGGGCCACCGGGATGACTTGTCGGTTAGGCGAACGGGCTCGCCGCCGTCGATCGAGACTTTGACGTCGTGCTGATCCGCAACTTCAGGTGAAAGGCGAGGCGCGCGGTAGCGACCATTTGATACTGCGAGATTCCAGGTTGAAGCGTGACTTCCTCTCTCATTCAGCGTATGGTGAAGGCTCCGAGGAACGATCCTCGGCCTTCAGGCCATCTGAGCTAAGTCAGTTTCCTGAATCGCACCCTCCTTAGCAGACAAATCCAATCAGGGAGCATTTGTGAAACTTTATGTAGGGAACCTCTCCATGGACACGACCGATGCGCAGCTCAGCGGTCTTTTCGCCAAATTCGGCACGCCGGCGTCGGCGCAGGTAGCGAGAGACAGACAGACGGGAGCGGCTCGCGGCTTCGGCTTCGTCGAATTCACCAATGATGATGAGGCGCGCGCTGCGATCGCCGGGCTCGATGGCAAAGAATTTGGTGGCCGCACCCTGAAGGTCAACGAATCACGGCCGAAGAAATGAGAGCGCAGAGTCGAAATCTGCCCGTTTCGGAATCGAACCTCAAGAAGAGCGCGGCCCGGCTGCTCGGTCAGAAACTCGTCTCCACTGAGGTCCACTACATTCAGCGCACCCTCGGCGCATCGGCAACGCAGCAGGAGATCGACGCCACCGTCGTCGCCGTTCGCAAGATGCCGTGGGCGAGCATCGTCGAACCGGAGTAGGTCATAGGTCGTAGGTCGTAGGTGCCGGGGGCTGCATCGCAAGAACGATGAGGCCCCCGGTACCTACGACCCACGACCGACGACTGGGAGGCCTCATGCTTCAAACCATTCTGATTCTCGCGGCAGTGATCATCGTCGCCGCACTGACGTTCAACCTGTGGAAGCGGATGGCTGCGGATGGCATGCAGCGGCTCAACGATGGACGGCGCGACTCGTGCCGGATCGTGGGGAGGGGAGAGCTGATCGACGGCACGCGACACATTCCGGTGGCGCTCGCGCTCAGCGCATCGACTCTCTATTACGAGAACGCCGATCTGAGCGCCTCTCTCGACCTCGAGTACGTCGAGGAAGTCGAATACGACGATGAGCTGATGATCGGTCGTGCTGTCGCCGCGGGGAAGGTGATGAGACTTCGCTGCTTCAGCAAGGTCTTCGAATTCATTCTCGATGCCGCGACCGCTCCGCAGTGGCAGGCGATGCTTCCTGCAGTTCGTACGGCTCGATAACGCATGACCACTGCTCTCCAACTCGAAACAAATCGCGGCAATCTTCTGCTGTCGCAGTTGGCGGTCCATGAGAGGAATGCCGTCCATCGCGGCGCCGAGACCGTGCCGCTCGAAGCGGGAGAGCTGCTGGTGCATTCGGGCAGGCGTTCGGACTTCGTCTTTTTCCCGACCAACAGCGTCGCTTCAGTCGTCCGGACGCTGCGCGGTGGCATGTCGATCGAGCTGGCGCTGATCGGCAATGAAGGGATGGTAGGACTCGACGTCTTCACGGACGCGAAAGCGTCGCTCGACGACGTCGTCGTGCAGAGTCCGGGATGGGCCTACCGCTTGCCGGCCGACGACCTGCGCAGACAATTCAACCGCAGCGGCGGGCTGCAGAAATATCTGTTGCTTTTCGCCGACGCGCTGCTCAATCAGATCGCGCAGACCGCCGTTTGCAGCCGATACCACGCGCCCGAGGCGCGGCTCGCGCGCTGGTTGCTGATGATTCGCGATCGGACTTCCGTCGATGAGATTCTGGCGACCCCGGCAGCGATGCGCGCGATGCTGGCGATCGCGCCCGAGCGCGTGGCGGAATGCGTGGCCCGGCTCGTCGCGGCGAGAGCGATCGTTCTGCGGCAGGAGACGATTACCATCGTCGACCGCGAAGGACTCGAAGTCCGGGCGTGCGAATGTTACGAGACGCTCAGTGACATGCCGCTCGAATGAGCGTATGCTGTGACCCTGTCGAGGAACCTTCCTCGATCCTTCAGTTCGTCTGAACTAAGTCAGATCCTCTGAATCCTTCCTCTTAGCAACCAATCCTTACCGATCACCGATCGCGAGGGAGGAGCTTCTCATGAAAATCTACGTGGGAAATCTGTCCAGGGAAATCACCGACGCACAGTTGAAGGATCTCGTCGTGCCGTTCGGAACGTTGACGTCATCGACCGTGGCCCGGGAGCACATCAGCGGTGAGTCGAAAGGCTTCGGCTTCGTCGAGTTCGGCACCGCCGAGGAGGCGAAAGCGGCCATCGCCGGTCTCAATGGGAAAGAAGTGAGCGGCCGGCTGCTCAAGGTGAGCGAAGCGAAAAATCAGACTCAGGCTGACCGCCGGTACTGAGGAGACATCCATGTCAACAGCGATGTGGTTCTTCATCCCCGGAGTGGTGGTCGCGATTCTGGCATTCAACCTGTTCAAACGGATCGCGGCGGATCGCATTGAGGCGCTCACGGAGCGCCTGCGCGGCTCGTCGCTCTTCGTCAGCCGCGGCGAGCTCGTCGACGGCAGCCGTCATCTCGATGTGGCCATGGCTCTCACCGATTCGGCATTCATCTACGAGAGCTCCGACGGGCAGTCGTCTTTCGATCGGAAGTGGATTCAGGAAGTCGAGTACGAAAACGAGCTGGCGACGGGACAGAGAGTCGGCGATGGAAAGGTCTTGAGGCTGCGCTGCTTCAGCCGGACATTCGAGTTCGTGATTGCGCCGCAGGTGGTGCGCCAATGGGAGTCGATCCTGCCGCCGCAGCACATAAAAGGAGAGGCCGTATGAACTATCTATTTATTATCGCGATCGGTGCGGTCGCCGGGTGGTTGGGAGGGCAGTTTGTGAAGGGCAGCGAAATGGGAGTGGGGATCGATTTCGCTGCCGGCGCGGCCGGAAGCGTCGTGGCCGTTCTCTTGTCGCGAATGTTCAGTGCCGCGGCAAGCGGAATGGTCGTGAGCGTCGTCATCGCGATCATCGGCGCGCTCGGTACGCTTTACGCGATGCGTCGCTTCATGAAAGCGAAGCTGGTTCCGGCGCCGAAGGTGCGCCGGCGGTCGTATTAAATGGACCGGCAGATCATCCGAGACACTGCGGGGCGAATGCTCCGCAGTGAAGATCTCGGGAGCGGCGAACGGGAGAGCGCGGCGGAGTTCCTCCGCGCGAACCCCAAGCTCGGCAATCCTCACATGGTGCGATGCCCCTGGTGCCATGAGATGACGATGCTCTTTCGAGACGAAGATATCGGCGTCTTCACGAGAACGCGTCGTGGCTGGCGCTGCATGACGTGCAACGATCACGCGGCCAGCCAGGAAGTGCGGTTCTGGTAGTTTGGTGTAGCGGCGTGCTTCAGCACGCCGGCGCACCGAAGTGCGCCGCTACACGTTGAGCACTGAGCTTGCACGGATCGCGCTCATGCGCCGCCGCACGCTCGTGCTGCTCATCCTCCTCGCCGCTTGCGCCACGAATCCCGTCACGCACAAGCGCGAGTTCAACATCGTCTCCGAGTCGCAGGAGATCGAGATCGGCCGGCAGTCGCACGAGCAGGTCGTCCATCAGTTCGGGATCTATGACGAGAAGCCCGAGCTGAATCGTCTGGTCGACACGGTCGGCCATCGTATCGCCGCGACGTCGGATCGTCCGAACCTGCCGTGGCATTTCACGGTGCTCGACACGCCGATGGTCAACGCGATGGCGCTCCCGGGCGGCTACATCTATGTCACGCGCGGCATGCTCGAGCGCATCAACTCCGAAGACGAGCTGGCCGGCATCCTCGGACACGAGATCACGCACGTCACGGCGCGCCATGCGGCGCAGCAGATGTCGCGCGCTCAGCTCGCGCAGCTCGGCATGGTCCTCGGCGCGGTCGCGGCCGGGCCGGCCGTGACGCAAACGTACGGACAGCTCGTTGAGCTGGGAGTCAATCTTCTCTTTCAACGTTACTCGCGCGGACAGGAGAGCCAGGCCGATCTCGTCGGCACCGAGTACGCGGCGCGCGCGAACTTCAATCCCCTCGGCGTGGAGCGGATGCTCGTCACGCTGCAGCGGCTGGACAAGCATCCGGCCAGCGGCATCGAACGATACTTCCAGTCGCATCCCGATCCGGCGAAGCGCGTGCGCGATGTGCGCAACAAGCTGCAGGAGATCGCCAGGAAAAATCCATCAGCGCTGGCGAACGAGCCAAAACGCGAGCCGTATGTGCGGCTCGTTGACGGAATGATGACCGGGAACAGCACCGAGCGCGTGGTGATTCGTGGCAACGCGATCTACGACCGCTCACACGGAATGATCCTGCAGGCGCCGTCGGGATGGGTACCAACGGCGAGCGAAGGGATGCTCTTCGCGATGAAGCCGCAAGGGCGGCAGCAGAACATGGCCTTCATCGCGCAGGAGATCGAGAGTCGCGAGTTGCAAGGATACGACGCGCAGTCGGCGATGCGAAATCAGTTTCAGCAGATGGGACTGCAGTATGCCGGCTCACGTCCGGTGTCGACGGAGACAGGTCAGCGCTTCACCATTGATGTGTGGCAGGGCCGGACCGACTACGGTGTGGTCGGCGTCGAGACGACGCAGTTCCCGCACGGTGATCACGTCGCGGTGTTCATGTTCCTGACGCCATCATTGTCGCGATATCAAGGTCCCCTCGGCGACATCCTGAGCCGCGCGGTGATGGATCCCGAACGCGCGCGCCGAGCCGAGCCCGCACGCATCCGAGTCGCGACCGTTCGTTCCGGCGAGTCATGGACCGATCTCGCGAAACGCGCGACAGGAAATCATTTCGACGCCGAGGCGATCGCGAATTTCAATGGCTTCGATGTGAAGGAACCGCCGAGAGCGGGGATGAGCGTCAAGTTGCCGGGAGAGGTCTTACCGGACGATCGGTAGGCGCCATGCATCCCGTAACAATTCGTATCACGACATTCACCGGCGCACGCGTGTCCTTCGTCTGTCCTCGCCGTATAGAAGAGGAAGGAGCATCGTCATGAAGAAACTCATCGTACTGGCCGTTTTCCTCATCACCGCCGGCTCTCTCTTCGCCGGCGGCAAAGAGTGCGAAAGGGCGAAGGCGAAGTCGGTCCAGCTCACCGGCATCATCGCCTGTTCTGACGGCTCGACGAGCGCTGACTGCGCGCGCGTGTTGCGCCTCGCGAACGGGACGCAGTACACGATCTGCGAAAAGAGCAAAGCGAATCTGCGCGCGGTCAGCGGCGCAAACGTTCGCGTGACCGGCAAGATCGTGTCGTGCGATCACGGCGAAGAGTTGCTGATCGAGAAGGCCACGAAGATCTAGCGTGTAGCGGCGTGCTTCAGCACGCCGGCGCACTGAAGTGCGCCGCTACACGACTACGCCTGCCTACACTACGATCGGAAATTGAGCGGATCACGCAGGTTCTGCAGCGTGCGGTAATAGAAGAGCGCCGCCGGCCGTTCCGGTCCCGAAAAGCGGATCCGCCTGAGGAATTCGATCTCCTCGGCCGTGATGCCGGCGCTGAGTGTGGCATCGCGGAGGAAGGAGCGCAGCGCGGGCTCATCGGCGAACGGCTCTTCGTTCGACGTCTTCTCGAAGCGGAAGGCGCGCGTTGTGCCGCTCGTCAGTTGAATGCCCAGGCTGAACTGGTGCAGGTCGAATTCCCACGATCGAATCATCGAATCGATGAAGAGGGAGTAGTTGCCAAGCGAGGCCTCGGGGTCGCTGTCGAGCAGATCGATCAGGCGGACGCGCATCGTCCGGTAGCTGACGTCGGCCGCGCCACTGATGGAGCGGAGCCACTTCTCATCCCGAGCGTGGGCTCGGGCTTCGTCGCGGATCGCTTCGATCAGGGTCCGCGTGACAAGCTGCTCGAAATAGCCGAACGGCTCCTTCTCGAAAATCAAACGCATCGCCGCCCGATCGGCGGTCCGGCATTTGCGCAGGATCAGCTCGCGCATCGGACCGAGGCGCGGCTCCGGCGGCGCCTGCCATGTGCGATCGAGAACCTCGTGGTGCTGCAGCGCGGCCAGCCGGGCCAGCTCATCGCGCGGCACGCCCAGAAGGCGGCTCATCTTGTCGTAGAGGTCGGTGCGATTGGGCAGGGGAGGCAGCTTCTTCCGTCCCAGCAGTTGGGAGATGTACGACTCGGTGACCTCGGATGCCGCGGCCAGCTCGCGCTGACCGAGGCCGAGCTCTTCGAGGCGCTGGCGGACGACAAAGGCGAAATCCATGCACTTAACTAAAACGATTATATAGCGCAAAACATTCTGTTGACAGGCTATCAAAACTGAACTAATATGGCCAAGTCTTAGCAAAGGTCCTCGGACCAGTCCTGTCTTCTGAACCAAGCAGACCTCAAGACTCCACCCATCTTGGCCCCGAAAAGGAGCCACAAAATGTTTGCTCGCAACGTCACCTTCAGCATCAAGCCCACCATGGATCACGCCATCGCCGTCAAGTTCGAGACGGAGGTTCTCCCGGTCCTTCGCAAAGCCAACGGCTTCCGCGATCAGATCACTCTCTCCCGCGACAAGAACGAGATCGTCAGCATCTCGCTGTGGGACAAGAAAGAGAACCTCGACTCCTACGCCAAGGACACAGATCCTCAGGTGGTGAAGATTCTTTCGTCCTTCTACAACGGA
This sequence comes from Thermoanaerobaculia bacterium, assembly GCA_036001325.1. Classification (GTDB taxonomy): domain Bacteria; phylum Acidobacteriota; class Thermoanaerobaculia; order Gp7-AA8; family Gp7-AA8; genus DASVHS01. The sequence continues at coordinate 4,243 of DASYUK010000228.1, read as the reverse complement.
ACGCCGGACGTACGCACGTACGAAGTCACGAACTCGACGAGCCACAAGGTCGCCGCAGCCTGAGACAATTCCTCCGGCAGTCAGAAAGAGCGGCGCGAGCCGCTCTTTTTCGTTGGGCGCGAGACCAACGCGAGATGCCGATCGCGCCGGCCGATCATACGGCAGCCCGGTGAAAGCATGCATCAGTTGATGTATAATCGATGCATCAACTGAGGAGCGCCATATGCGCACGACCATCAATCTCGACGAGCGTCTGATCGAGGAGGCGCAGCGTGTGACGGGGACGCAGGAGCGCACCGCGCTGATTCACGAAGGATTGCGCGCGCTCATCGCCAGAGAAAGCGCTCGGCGGCTGGCTCGGCTCGGCGGAAGCGAGCCGCGTCTCGCCGCGCCCCGGAGGCGCCGGACGTCATGATCCTGGTCGATACCTCGGTCTGGATCGATCACCTTCGCAGAGGATCGGCCGCCCTCGGCGAGGCGTTGGAGCGGGAAGACGTGATGACTCATCCTTTCGTGATCGGCGAGCTCGCATGCGGAAATCTGAAAAACCGCCGGGAGGTGCTCGACCTCCTAACGGCGCTCCCATCCTCTGTCGTCGCCACCGATGAGGAGACGTTGCATTTCATGGAGAGGCGCCGGCTGATGGGACGGGGGATCGGTTGGGTCGACGTCCATCTTCTCGCCTCAGTGATGATGACTGAGGCCGCGCAGCTCTGGACGCGGGACAAGCGATTGGGAGCAATCGCCGCGGAGCTCCGGATCCGCGGACTCACTACGTGACGCCAAGCGGACGAATGTCGTGCGTCTGACGCGGCGGCCGGCTGACTTTCCACGGATCGAACTCGTCCGGAAGCAGCGCGATCAGCTCGGCCGCGGTCATTCCGTACAGATCGTAGTTGAAATCGAACTGTTGCACCACCGCGATGAGCCGCCGCAGATTGCCAGGGCGCGATTCGGTCGTCGCGCCGCGCTTCGGGCGGTGTGCGCGTACGTTCCAGTACAGCAGGTTGATCGCTTCGATGAGACCGCGGTTCGACACGAGCTCAGTCGATTGCGGTGTGTTTCTCGCGTCCCTCCACTGAGACGTGTCGAGCCGCCTCGCCAATGGTCTGAAGCGAGTGGACGATCGCATTCTGGTGCAGATCGCTCTGCCGAAACGTCTCCTCCGATATCCCCCGCGAATCGCAAAGCCTGCCGGGCGGCAAGCAACATGTCGAGAAGATATGCGTCGTCACGCCACATAGAGTGGCACCAGGTTTTTCAGGATCGATCGACGTCGAATGTAGTTCTGGCTCCTCTCGACCGATTCGCGCTGCACGAGATCGACCGGCCTGCCGAAAAGGCTCTCGAGCTGTTGCTGCATGTCCTGCAGTTCACTCATCCACGGCCCGAAATCGCGGTGCGGGTTCTCGAACGTCACGAGAAGATCAATGTCACTGTCGGCGCGGAAATCGTCGCGAAGTGCTGACCCCAATAGCCACATCTCTTTGATTGCCCACTTCCGGCAGAACTCGGCAATCTGCTCCGGATCGACGCCAAGGCGGTTTCGAACGATTTCGTCGACCGTCATTGCATCATTCCAGTTTTCGCTCCGCCATCAAGCGGCGACGCGTGTCTCCAGGGAGGTGATGCGCTCTCCGAGCCGATTCACGACAGCGCTGAGCGTCGGGCACCACGACCTCGCGATAAAAACGAGTGAGGACGCTCAGCAACTCGTCCGCCATGACGGTGATGGTACACCTCGGATGCGCACCGACTGAGAGTCGGCCCCACGTCACGATCTAGGGCAGGATATTCAACGCCGCATACACGTCGCCCGGCGTGTACAACCGCCCATCCTTGATCGTGAGCGAGACGCGGCGGATGTCGCTGATGCGCTCCGCCGGATTGCCGTCGACGAGGATCACATCGGCGAGCTTGCCGGGAGCGACCGAGCCGAGCTCGCGATCGCGTTTCATGATGCGCGCGGCGCCGAGCGTCGCCAACTGCAGAACCTTCGGCGCCGGAATGCCCGCCGCGACATAGTTCTCCAGCTCGCGATGCAGTGCGAAGCCGGCGAACGCATCGGTCCCCGCGACGATCGGAATCCCGGCGTCGTAGAGCGCCTTCACCATCTGCAGCACCTTGCGGAATGACTGTCGATACTTCGCGTCCATCCCTTCCGGCACCGGCAGTCCGCCCGTGATCGTGCCGCGGCGCACCTGCGGCGGCAGCCGATGCGCGATCGCCTCGTAGACCGGCGACGTCGTTCCTTTCCGCGCCGTAAATAGCTCTTCGATCACCGAAACGGTCGGATCGATCACCGTCCCTTTTTCCTTGAGCAGCGCAATGAAGGATCGAACTTCTTCGGAGTCGAGATCGAGATCGGCGCCGCGCTGCGCCACGGTGATGAAGCGCGTCGGTCCGCGGGTGTCGGTGACATCGCGATAGAAGTTGAGGAACAGGAAGTACGTGTGCTGAATCTCGTCATACCCGAGCCGCACCACCTCCTCGGCGCGCAGGAAGGCGGGCACGTGGCCGCTCACACGCAGGCCGAGCTGATGCGAATAGTTGACGATGAACGGCACCAGCTCCTTCCGCACGGAGTTGTAGATCTTGATCTGCTCGTACCCCAGCGACTTGTATCGATCGATCGCCGCTTTCGCTTCGGCCTCGGTATCGACGATGACTTTGGTCGGTCCCGCGAATGGCCCCGGCCCGTCGATGATCCCGGCCAGGATGACGCGCGGTCCGATCGCGGTACCGCTGTCCCACTGCTTCTTCAGATCGAGCACGGCGTCGATGTCGTTGGCGAGATCGCGTACCGAGGTGACGCCGGCGGCGATGTCGAGCGGACCGTCGGACTCCGAGAGGTGCACGTGCATGTCCCACAAACCGGGAAGGAGCGTCTTGCCGGTGCCGTCGATGATCAGTGGGGCGCCGCCGCCCTCGGCGGCGCGAATGTCCGATCCGACCTGAGTGATGCGATTGCCGGTGATGACGACGGTCTGCGCAGGGATCGTGCGCGCAGACTCGCTGTCGAACAGCGTGACGTTGCGGATGACCACGGGCCCCGGCGGGATGCGCGTCAGCTCGCGGCCCAGCTTCGCGAAATGTTCGCGTGCGAACTTCTGCTGCTCCTCGAGAAGTTGCGGCGCGACGTCTTCCCATCCTTCGCGAATCGTGCTCGACCAGGAGCCGACCGAGGCGAAGGAGTCGAGGTTGCGATCGAGCCAGAGGTAGCTGGGCGTCAGATCGAATCCGCTCAGTTCGTACAGCGTGAGCTCTTTTTGCTTGACTGTGAGATTGCCCAGCTTCGCGATGCGGACCTCGCCGGCGGGAAGGAGCGGCAGCCGCGCGTCCGGAGTGTGAAGGAGCGCGCGCGCGAGAATGAACGTTTCTTCCGGCGGCCCGTACATGCTGGAGTAGAAGGCTTCGCCCGCCGCGACCTGCTTCTCTCCCTCTTCCGCCGAGTTCTTCCAGCGGGCGACTGTGTTGCTCCAATCGAAGTGTTCTTCGACTGCCGCCTTGACGTAATCGTTGCCGGCAGTGTCGACCTTGACGGGGATTCCGCGCGCGCCGAGGCGCATTACGGTGTCGAGTTTGGGACCGCGCCCGCGATCGTTGTACTCGAAGTGCGTGTGCAGCGCGCCGCTCGAGTCGGTCGAGACGCTCTGGTATCCGGCCGTCTTCCCCGCCAACAGAAACGAAGAGCGAACTTCGGTGACTGTCGCGCGTTGCGTTGCGCAGGTGACGGCGAAGAGTGAGAACAGCGCGAACCAGCGCTTCATCGGGTGGCGGGCGGATTATAGCTACAGAGCGGCGTCTCTCAACGGAGTCCGTAGAGGTAGAGCACGGCCGCCCAGCCGCTCGGCAGCAGAGTCGGGGGCTCGTCGAGGGCGCGACCGTATTTCACGACCATCTCCAGGAAGAACCCGGCGTGGAAAAAGGCCTCGAGCATGGTCCTGGTCGAGCCCGTCCAGTCCCGGTTTGCTGCCGTTGAAAACTCTTTGCCCGTCCCCTCGCGCACGATCTGCATGAAGTCATCATTCAGCGGCTGCTCGGGGCGGAGCGCCTGCAGCGCGGCAACGATCGATTCTGTCGATCGTTGCACCGCATAGACTTTGAAACTGTGATGGTAGAAGCGGTAGACGAAGTCCTCGTACTCCCAGTGGCCGCGGGCTTCTTTCAGCAGCCTTTCGAGGTCCTCGATCGATTGCTTGATCGCCGCAAGAAGCCTCCGATCAGGTGTGGCATCGGCGAT
>DASYUK010000227.1:0-11464 GCA_036001325.1 Thermoanaerobaculia bacterium | reverse complement strand
TTGTAGTCGACGCAGTTCGTGACGGTCGTATCGGTCCAGGTGACGGTGTCGTACGGCGAATAGGTGGTCACCTGATTGGGTGCTGTCACGAGCGCCGTGAACGTGCCCGAGCCCGCCGGCGACTCGCGCTCGACGAGGTATCCCTGCAGCTCCGCAGCGTTCGGTGTTGACGGGCCGCACGAATAGGCACCGGCTGCGGTCGACTTCGGACGGTCCCAGGTCAGAGTGACTTTTCCATTCAGGTTCGTTGTGGCCGTCACGTTCAGAGGCTTACTCGGTTGCGTCGCATTGAGCGGCGTAATCGGCTGTGCTATTCCAGAAGTCATGCTGCCGTAGCTGTTGAGAGCGACGACTGCGAACTTGTACGGCACGTTCGGAATGAGCTTGCACGCCGGCGTGGTCCCGAATACGTGGGTGTACGTATTCGTGAATGTCGTCGTCTCGCAGTTGAAACCTGTCGACGCAACAGTGTCGTAGATGACCTTGTACTGATCGGGCGCGCCCTGAGTACTGCTGACCGAGGGCGCCGCCCACTCGAGGTACACGCCAGCGCAGGCACCCGTGCATGTGGCGGTGATCGTCGGGGCACCGGGCGGGTACGTATCCTGCTCGCGCATTCCACGCTTCTGAATATTGCGCGGTGAGATGAGCGTCTCGAGGCGGTACTTGCGGTACTGCTCGAAGTAGCCCGGGCCGCCGGTCACGGTTTCGGCCGTATCGGTGAACGCGAAGTCGCGCGATTCGTTCATCCCGATGAGCGTGAGGCGGACGGAGTTGATCTTTCCGCGAATGTCGCGCTGCGGAACGAGCGCGCTCGGATTGGAGACGTCGTACTGGCCGATGCCCTTGATCGTCGCGCCTGTGCTGACGTCGGTGGTGTTCGGGAGATCCTTCAGCGGATCGGTCCCTTGCGCATCCTGGTAGTACTTGAACGTCATGCTGCGGATGTTCGTCGCCAGCGGTGTGTCGATCACATTCGCGCCTGCGGCGAAATTCTGCTGCGTGCGATCGAGCGTGAAGCGATGAAGCGTGTAGGGCGGATTGTTGCAACCGCCGACGCAGAGATCGACGCCGCGGATTTCAACGACGTTCTCACTGAGACCGCCGTTGGCCGGGTCGGGATAAGACCTTCGCGGGATGTACGTGTCGGCGTAGAACTGAACGCAGTTCGTAGCCGGATCGCACACTGGAGGCGCCACCTGGCTGTCGGGAACGAGCGCGTACGTCACGATCTCGTCGTTGCCGGTCGTGACCACCGGGAACTGCGCGTTCTCGTAAATCTTTTCGCGACCGTTGTCGCAGTTATCGGTCACCGCCCCCGCGCAGGGCGCGTTCTCAGTCTCGTAATCGAGATTCGAACGAATGGTGATCGCCGAGGGTCCGATGTACTCGAACTGCTCATCCGGCTGCTGATAGAGATTCACGCCGCCGACCGATCCGGTCGGGATGCCGTCGCGGTCGAAGTCGTACCCGGCCATGCGGACATCGGACACGAGCTTGTCGAAAGCCACGCGCGTGTTCTGCTGCATGTTCGACGACTCGACGCCCGTCTTGAACACGCGGTTGCTGCGGTCATAGGCAGTCAACGCGGCGAGAAAGATGATGGCGAAGATAGCGAGAGCGACGAGCACTTCCGCCAGGGAGAAACCGCGCTGCCGATTGTGTTGGCTGTTCATGAGTGCTCCGGTGATCATTGACGTTCGATCTTGACGCTATCGAGGACGACCTGACGGCGCCTGATGGCCTCGCCCCATTCGACGAACACGCGCATCTTGATGACCGTCGATGTGGCCATCTGAGGCGGAGCGTTCGTTCCGTCGGCGGTCGGCGTGAACACGATCGAGATGACGCCGTTTTGAAACTTGCTGTTGTTGACCATCTCGTCTTGCCAGCGCTGGAGAAAGCCGCTCGCATCGGTCGCCGCGGAGATGTTGGTCGTGGTGCGCACGAAGCTGTTCGGAAAGCTCTGGCCACCGACGGTATTTGCGGTGCCGACACCCGCCGGCAGCACGAAGGCGAAGACGACGCCGTCCTTGGTCATCGTGTTCAGATCCTCCAGCACATGCGTCCCGACCGCCACCGCCTCGGTCATCTCTTTGCCGCTGTAAACGTTCCGGCGGCCGAAGTAGAAGAGTCCCATGATCGACATCAGGACCGTTCCCATCAGAGCCATGGCGATGAGCACTTCCACCAGGTTGTATCCGCGTTCTCCGCTGCGGAGACGATGCTCGTTATGCATGGCGATCATCCTTATTCGGTTTTGACGGCGCCGGAAAAGGTCACGGTCACCGTGTATTGAGGCGTGGGGATCTGCCAGTCGGTCTTCAGTACGACCGTTCCTGCCGCTCCGCCGGTCAGCGTAGGCGTCCCGTCGGATTTGAAAATGATGTCGCCTGTGGAGCCGCCTCCGAAGTTGGTTTGACTTTGGAAGTAGCACGCTTCTTCGAGGCGCTTATCCCCGATATGGGTCCACGTGCCGCCGACGTTCTGCCACAGCGTGTATCCACGCGCGGTCGCGGCGGTGCCGGTCGTGAAATTGATCTTTGTCTGTTCGTGTCTCGTCACCGCTCGCTGCCGCATGCCTCGGATGTCGCTGACGAAGTTCCGCAGCGACGATTTCAGCTTCGAAGAGCGCTGCAGGGCGATGAAGTTCGGAACCGTGACCAGCGAGATGATTCCGACGATTGCGACGACGACAAGAATCTCTACGAGTGAGTAGCCCGACTGTCGACGATTCATTTGCGCCCTCCTTGTGCAGCCGAAGTGCCACACGGTTTGATGTTGGGTAAGCCTTTGATATGACGTGGTGTTAGGACGGAAGCGCTCGAATGCTGGACGAATCTGCGCGATTCAGTTTGGGAGAAATTGTAACACTTGAAGCAATGTTCAGCCCTTCTCCTCGTGGGAGAAGGTGGCCGTAGGCCGGATGAGGGGTTGCCCCTCACCCGGCCCCTTCGCTTCGCTCAGGGGCCACTCTCTCCCGGTGGGAGAGGGGTACTCGATCTGTTCGACATCGAGCAGTTCCACGCGAACGACCGCTCCTCCTTCCGGCCGCGCGGCGATCGAGATCGTCCCTCCATGAAGAAGAAAGATCTTGCGCGCGAGTGGAAGGCCCATCCCGAGTCCCTGCGGCTTGGTGGTGTGGAAGGGCAGGAAGAGATTTGCGGGATCCTTCTCGGTGATCCCGACGCCGTTGTCACGGATCTCCACCGACGGCTCGGGAGCCTCGGCGATCTCGATCTCGATCCGCGGCTGCGCAACGTCCGCCGTCGCATCGATGGCATTGCGGATGAGGTTCTCGAACGCGCGCGCGAGAAGGCTGGCGTCGCCGCGCATCTGCACGTGAGGACCGCGGACGTCGATCGGGGCGCGCGTCGAGTCTCGAAGCCGCTCGGCGATGTCGGTGATGAGCGCGCGAAGATCGACTTCGGTGAGTTGCAGTCGCATCGGTCGCGCAAACTGCAGCAAGCCGGTGACCGCTTCGGCCAGCTCGAGCGATTCGCGCTCGGCGGTGTTGAGCTTCTTGTCGATATCGGGCGGCAGCTCGGTTCGCCGGGCGAGCTTGAGCAATCCCAGGATCGTCGAAAGAGAGTTCCGGAATTCGTGCGCGATGGCGGCGGACATGACGCCGAGGTCGGCGAGGCTCTGCATTTCGCGCACGCGCGATTCCAGACGTCGCACCTGGGTGAGATCGGTAAACAGCGCGAGCGTTCCGAGAAAGCGCTCGGACGTGGTGAAGAGAGGAACGGTGGTCAGACCGATGACTTTGACCTGACCGGTCGCGCCGCGAATCTCGATTTCCTGCCGGCTGATCGGCTCGCGCGCCGCGACGAGCTGCGCGAGATGCGATGCCGCCGAAGAATCGCGAAAGAGGTCGCCGATCGACTCCGCGACGGGGTTGCTGTCTGTGACGCTGAGGATTTCTCTCGCGGCATTGTTCATCTCGACGACGCGACCGTCGGGCCCGAGGGCGATGAAGCCGGCGCTCAGACTGCGCGTCAATGTCGATGTAATCGTCTCCAGATCGTCCGCCCGGCTCTTCTCGATCTCATGGAGGCGCTTGAGCTCCGCCTCCTGTTTCTTGAGCGTGCCGATCGAGTCGCGGAACGTTTGAATCAGATAAGAGGCTTCGTCTTCATCCGGGCTCGCTTCGCCGAGCTCGCGCGCTTCTTCGAGCATCTCCTCGATCGGCCGGAGAATTCGCGGAACGTACAGCAGTAACAGGACGATTCCGCATGCGGTGGCGATCAGCGTGATCACCACGGTCAGATTGAAGTGCCGCTGAAGCACGGTGATCGCCGAGGCATCGAAGTAGTATTTGACCTCGCCGCCGGCAAAGCGTCTCGTCACCGGCTCCTGAATCAGAGCGATCGGACCTGATCGCATGACGCGTCCATCGGCCATCCGCACTTCGATCGCGTCGACCGGCAGCCGTGAACGGATCGACAACATGGCCGAGTCGAACTCCGCGTCGCCGAACGAGGCCATCACTTTGCGCAGTTCCGGCGTGGCCACGTCAGCGACCAGATTCTCCGTTGCGGAGATCGACTCGCGCGTGCGGGCCAGATTGTTTTGCAGCAGTAGAAGGAGAATGGAGATCAGCGCGACAAAAAAACCGACGAGGAGGGCGAGAAACAGCTTCACATCGCGGCGAAAGCCGATCTTCGTCAGCGCGCGAGGAGCGCCAGATACCATGACCAGAGTGTACGGCCAAAGAAGAGCACGCCCAAGGTCGCGAATCCGAGGAACACGCCGAAGGGGAGCGCCACCTGCATCCCTCGCTCATGTCGCAACGCCAGTGGAAGTCCGATGATCGCGCCGGCAATCGAGGCGAGGAGCAGCACGCCCGGCACGCTGCTCGCGCCGAGCAGTGCGCCGATCATGGCCATCATTTTCACGTCACCCCAACCCATCCCTTGCCTCTTGCGGATCGCCCAGTAGCCCAGGATGACGAACGCCAGCAAGGCCGCACCGGCCGCTGCACCGAGAAGTGAATCGATCCACGAATCGGCGAGGACGAGCTGCGGCAGTTCGGCGTGCAGAAACGAGCTCGCGAACGCGATGCAGATTCCGCTGATGGTGATGACATCGGGGAGGATCTGAATCTCGGCGTCGATGTAGATCATGACGATGAACATCGACACGAGAGCGGCCAGCGGAACGAACATCACCGTGGCACCCGTGCGTTGAAAGATCGCCAGATAGAAGAGAGCGTTGGCGAGCTCCACGATCGGATAGCGGATTGAAATCGGCGCTCCGCACGCGCGGCACTGGCCGAGTAGCCACACGTAGCTGACGATCGGAACGTTGTCGTACGGCTTGATGATCGCGTTGCAGTGCGGACAGTGACTCGCCGGAAAGACGATCGATTCTTCGCGCGGGTAACGATGGATGACGACATTGAGGAAACTGCCGACGATCGCGCCGAGGGCAAGAGCGAAGAACGACATGAGCCACGGCACGGAAGCGATTATGAATGAAGAAATTCGCAATTTGCTCCGGAGGTGGGCTGTTCCTCCGAAAGCAAAACCACGGAGGCGAATGGGGTCTGGTGGCTCCCGCGGTCTTCAAAACCGTTGTTTCGGCGCGGAAGCGTCGAAAGGTTGGTTCGATTCCGACACGCCTCCGCCACTAAGAGCAGGTCGTGGGTCGTAGGTTGTAGGTACCGGGGGCTGCGTCGCAAGAACGATGACGCCCCCGATACCTACGACCCACGACCTACGACCCGATTCACTTGGGCGCTTCAGTCAAAAACCCGACCTTGTGCGCGCCCGCCTCATGCGCGGCGTCCATCGCGGCGACGGCGGAGTCGAACGCGATCGTGTCGTCGGCGTTGATGAAGACCACTCGGTCGGCGGGTGGTCGCGAGACCATCTGCGGCGCGAGCGCGTCGCGCAAATCTTTCGGCGAAGCGAGTTTCTGCATGTTGAGATAGATGCCGTCGCGCTTGACGGTGATGACGAGCTGATTCTTCTCCGACTCCGGCGGCGGGCCGGTCACTTCGACTTTCGGCGGTACTTCGACGTCCAGTCCCATCTGCAGGATCGGCGTGGCCACCATAAAGATGATGAGCAGCACCAGCACCACGTCGACGAGCGGCGTGATGTTGATCTCGGAGCGGACGCCTGTTCCGCCGCTGGCTGCCATCGCCATACTCAGGTCTTCCCCTGCGCGATCTGCGCGCCCGCTTGCTGGTTCTCGGTGAGAATCGAGATGCCGACGAATTCCGCATCGTTGGCGGCCTTCATCACCATCCGCACTTTGCCGTAGTTGATCCGCTTATCCGCCTTCAGCATCACAGCGCGGCTCGGGTCCTTCTGATGCTCGGCCTTGAGGTACTGGACGAGATTGCGATCGGGAATCCAGTCCTGCCCGACGAAAACGGTTCCGTCCTGTTTGATCGAGATGATCAGATCGCCCTCTTTGCCGGGTTTCTTCTCGGCGTGTGGTCCCTGCGGAAGCAGGACGTCTACGCCCGACTGCAACATCGGCGTCACAACCATGAAGATGATCAACAGGACGAGACAGACGTCGACGAGCGGTGTAACGTTGATGTCTCCTTTGACTTCATCGGGGCTGCCGCCCCCCATCCCGAATGCCATTCATTCACCTCACGCGCGCGCCGCGGCCTGACGGGTCGCTCCGGCGCGAGCACGCGCTTCGTTCTTGATGAAGTAGTCGATGAGCTGCGACGAGGAATTCGACATCTCCACCTGGAATCGTTCGATCTTCTGCAGGAAGTAGTTGTAGAGCCAGACCGCCGGAATCGCCACGAACAATCCGAATGCCGTCGTCACGAGCGCCTCGGCGATACCGGCCGACACGGCTCCGAGGCCGCCCGAGCCGGAAAGGGCCATGCCCTGGAAGGCGTGAATGATGCCGGCCACGGTGCCGAACAGTCCGACGAACGGAGCGGTCGTCGAGATCGTGGCGAGATTGCCGAGACCTTTCTTCATCTCGGCGGTGGTCATCAGCGTCTCGCGTTCGATGGCGCGCTGTCCGGAAGCGACGAGATCGAAGTCTTCCGGTAACTGTTGCGCGGTCTCGTACTGAAACTCCGTCAATCCGGCCGAAAGCACGCGAGCGAGATGACTGTGCCGAAAATCCTTCTTCCTGGCGAGATTGATGGCCTCGTCGAGCTTGTGCTGTTTGAGGAGAGGCGTGACCTCGCGAGCGAGTCGTAACGACTGCTTCTTCGCGTGCTGGAATCGCCACAACCGCTCGATGGCAATCGTCAGCGACCAGACGGACATCATCGCCAGGACGATCACCACGCCCTTCGCCACCCAGTTCATCGACTGCCACATGCCGAGCATGCTGAAACTCGCTTGCATTCCTTCCATCGAAGTGCTCCTCTCGTTACTGCAGACGGAAATTGACCGTCAGGTTGTAGATCACGGGGACGGGTTGTCCATTGAGTGTGCCGGGCTTGAACTTCCATCGCTTGACCGCTTCGAGCGCCTGCGCATCGAGGCCCATCGGCAGCGGCTTGAGCACGCGCGCGTCGGTGACGTTGCCACTGCGATCGATGATCGCTTCGATGATCACGATGCCTTCGATCCGGGCCTTTCTTGCAACTTCCGTGTAGACAGGTTCGACGCGACTGATGGAGATCGGCGCGCTGACATCGCCGCCGACGCGCACCGGTTTGTCGCCCGTGCCACCGAGCTGTCCGCCGAGTTGCCCGCCGAGCGTGCCGCCGACGACGCCACCGACGACACCACCCACAACACCGCCCACGACGCCGCCGACCTGCCCTCCAACGACGCCGGTGTCCGTCGCGGATGTCTGCGTCGATGCTTCCGTCTGCGGGACTTCTTTCGGGATCTCAGTCGGCTGACGAAACTCCGGCTGCTGTTTTGGCGTCTCGACTTTCGGCGTCACTTTCGGCGTTGACGGACCGCCCGCGGGTGGCGGGGGCGGGGGAGGAGGGGGTGGGGCGGCGGCGACGACGAACGCCTGGATCGGTTTCTCGATGACCTGGGGATTTTTTTTGACGTAGTAACCGGCGGCGATCACCGCCGCAAGGATCAGGAGATGCACGACGGCCGAGATCAGAGCCGTGACACCTCTCCCTTTGGTCTTGTCCCGACCGGCCGATTCGATGAGAACGTCGTCGAACATTCTCTCTCCACCTCGCTGTAGAGCTAAGGCCTGTGCTCAACTAGTGCCAGCACTCGCTGAGGATTGGACGAGAAGTGAGATGAAAAAGAAACTCAGCGAGAGACGGCTTCGCGCGCCCGAGGAACTTGGTGGAGCCGAACGGGATCGAACCGTCGACCTCCTGAATGCCATTCAGGCGCTCTCCCAAACTGAGCTACGGCCCCACGAAAACGGTTGGCAGGTTTCGCTAACGCTGCGCAGTCATCAAAATTCCGATGGCAGAGCAGCGGGCGCATTGTATGCAAACGCGCTACGATTGAGCAATGCGGCGGCCGATCAACAAGCAACGCAGCGTCAGCAGCGCTCTGGGTCGTCCCCCGAAGTCGGCGCCACCTTCTCCGCCACGCCCTCACCCGAAGGTCAACAAGCCGTTGCCATCGGCGCCGAGGGAAGGGCGCCGGAAATGATTGTGTTAGCCTCGCGAAAATGGACGGCTCCGAAGCGCAACAGCCGGCGATCCGCGGTCTGAAGACCGTCTGCCGCTGCAACAACATTCAATACAGGACGATCGAGCGCGCCATCCACGAAGGCGCGTGGACCCTGTCGCACGTCGCTCTGCGAACCACCGCGACGACCGGTCATTGCGGCGGAAGCTGCACGTTCGATGTGCTGGACATCCTGGCCGAGCACGCGCCGAAATGGCGAACCGAGGAATGATCCCGCCGGTCGGAATGGCCATTGCTGCGATGACCGTCATGCTCTGGATCCTCTGGAGCGACACGATCCGGAAGCGGCGGCCGTCGGCGATCCTGTACGCGATGCGCGTCGCGCTGTATCTAATCGTGAGCGGTATCCTCATTTTGAACATGCTTCGCTATCCCGACCAGTTCAGTGGCAGCGCGCGCGTAGTTGCCGTCCTGGCGGTGGTCATCGGCGTGTTCGGCGCCGGCTACTTCGCGCGCCGGCTCGTGCGCGGCGTCTGATCATCCATGCGCTTCCGCCTCATCCTCGGAGTCCTGGCGATTGCATCCGCTGCTCAGGCCGCGACGTTCCTCGTTGGAACGGATCGCGACCTGATCCGATCATCGGAGGCGATCGTCGTCGCGACGGCTGGGAAGTCGGTGGGGGTTCGATCGTCGCGCGGGTTGATCCAGACGATCACGCGCATGCATGTCGAAGAAGCGATCGCCTGGCCTTTGCGCACTGGCGATGACTTCGACGTCGTCGAGTTGGGAGGGGTCGCTGGCAACCTGGGATGGGCGATCCCCGGTTCTCCGCGATTCACTCCCGGCGAACGCACGCTGCTCATGCTCGTCACTGACGATGACGGCGCGTGGACGACGAAGGCGATGGCTCTCGGCAGATTCACGTTCACGCGCGATCTGCTCTTGCGCGACGAGAGCGAGATCTTCGGCTGGGACACCGATGGCACGCCACATCAGGAAAAGCATCGCGACGCCGAAGCGTTCCTGCGCTTCGTTCGCGAGACCGCGAAGGGCGGCGATCCACCCGCCGACTATTTCGTTCCACGCGCCCGGCTGATCACAACACCCGCGTCGATCGAGACGAATGCCGCGCCGGCCAGCACATACCTACTGCAGGACAATGGCAGAGGGATTCGCAACAACCGATTTCCGTCGGCCATTGTTTTCTTCAGCAATGGTTCACAGCCTGGCGCTCCGAACGGCGGATTGACTGCAGCGCAGCGTGGCCTTGCCGTCTGGACCAACGACTCGGGGTCGAATATCAACTATCAATATGGTGGTACGACGACGACGCACGCGTTCCTGACCGGCGACGGCGCGAACACCATCATTTTCAACGATCCGGATGGCGTGATTGCGGGTAGTTTCACTGGCAAGAACAATGACGTTCTGGCGATCGGCGGTGCGGCCTACGATCCGGGCGGCACGCACACGTTCAATGGCGAGACGTTCGTGACGATTCTCGACGCTGACCTCGTCGTGCAAAACGGGATTTTCGGCGCGGGTCTCACTGGCAACGGTTTCGATCACGTCCTCGCCCACGAGCTCGGACACACCCTTGGCTTCCGCCACTCGGATCAGAATCCCGACGGATCATCGCCATGTAGCCAGCCGTCGTGCAGTTCAAATGCGCTCATGAGCTCCTCGGTCGACTTCAACAATGACGCGACGGGCGCAGCTCTTCAGGCATGGGACAAGGAAGCCACCGCTGCGGTCTACGGCGCAGGCGGCGGACCGCCGCCGTGCTCCTCCCCAGTCATCACGGTGCAGCCGCAGTCGAGCGATTTTGCAGGGGCACCGGTCGCAATCTCTGTCACTGCGGCCGGCACCGGACCATTCAGCTATCAGTGGTACATCGGCACGCGCGGCGATACGCGCCAGCCGGCGGCGAATGGAAACGGACCGGTGCTCACGGTCACCTCCCTCATGCAGACGACGAGTTTCTGGGTTCGTGTCACCGGTCAGTGCTCGCCGCCGGCCGACAGCGACACCGCGACGATCACCGTCAACGGTTGTCCCGGCGTGACGATCAATTCGATCTCGTCCGGCGCGACGATCATTCAAGGCCGGAGCGAAACGATCTCGGTCTCGGCGTCGAGCGGAGGCCGTCCTTTGACGTATCGGTGGTTTGCAGGCGCGCGCGGTGACACGAGCAATCAGATTGCTACTGGTCCGTCGGTCACCGTGACACCGCCCACGACTCAGTCATATTGGGTCGAAGTGTCGAATGATTGCGGCGCGACTGCGACGAGCGATGCCGTGACGATCACGGTCACTCCATGCAATGCGCCCCAGGTCATCATTCAGCCGGCCGCCTCGGATGTCGTGAGCGGCACCGGCGCAACCCTTTCCGCGACGATCAGCGGAACGCAGCCGATGACGTTTCAGTGGTACGAAGGAACCCCGCCTGATTCATCGCATCCGGTCGTGAATGCGAACACCGCGACAGTCGTGACTCCGCCGCTCTTCGCCGGCTCATCGTTCTGGGCCCAGGCGACGAACCCGTGCGGCACGGTATCGACGACCGCTGCTGTCGTGCAAGTTGTGACCACGTGTACCCCACCAGTGATCACCGTGCAGCCGCAGAATCAAACCGTGTCTTCCGGCGCGAGCGCGATTATCACGGTGACCGCCACCGGACCTTCCCTCACCTACGCGTGGTACCAGGGTCCGGTGCTCGACTTCACGCATCCGGTCGGCGGAAGCGCTCCCGCGCTTTCGACTCCGGCGATCACCGCATCGACGGAGTTCTGGGTCCGCATTACGAATCCCTGCGGCGAAGCGCGCAGCGTTGCCGCGACCGTCTCGCCGGTAACCGGACGACGGCGGTCAGTGCGACGTTAGAATCGGGTCGTAGGTCGTAGGTACCGGGGGCT
>DASYUK010000226.1:0-2242 GCA_036001325.1 Thermoanaerobaculia bacterium | reverse complement strand
TCGTACAAGGGCTTCTACTATCACTTCCTCGACATGAAGACGGGCGCGCGCTTCAAGGAGGTCGAACTGTCGACGATCGACACGACGCTACTGCTCGCCGGCGCGCTCTTCTGCCAGTCGTACTTCGATCGCGAAGATGCGACCGAGCGCGCGATCCGCGATGCGGCGGAAGAGTTGTATCGGCGCGCCGACTGGACATTCTTCCAGGCTCGTCCGCCATTCATCAGCATGTCCTGGACGCCCGAGCACGGTTTGCAGAACTTCGACTGGCACGGCTACAACGAGGCGCTCATCCTGCTCATCCTCGCGCTCGGGTCGCCGACGCATCCCGTCGATCCCTCAGCCATGCAGGCGTACACGTCGACGTACGAATGGCACGACTTCTACTGGCAGCAGTACGTCACGTTCGCGCCGCTGTTCGGCTACCAATACTCACACATCTGGATCGACTTCCGCGGCATTCAGGACGAGTACATGCGTGCGAAAGGAATCGACTACTTCGAGAACTCGCGGCGCGCGACGTACGCGCAGCGGGCCTATGCGATCGCCAATCCAGACCGGTGGCGCGATTATGGTGAAAACGTCTGGGGCCTGACCGCCTGCGACGGACCGCTCGACGGAAATCTGACGATCGACGGCAAGACGAGACTGTTCCACACATATTCGGCGCGCGGCGTTTCACCGCAGTACACAGTCGATGACGGCACGATCGCGCCGACGGCGGCGGCATCGTCGATCGCGTTCGCTCCAGAAATCGCGCAGCCGGCCATCGCCGAGATGCAGCGACGCTACGGCGACCGTCTCTACCAGCAATACGGCTTTCTCGATTCCTTCAATCCCACGCTCAACATCGACACGCATGTCCAGATGGGACGCGTCGTTCCCGGCGCCGGCTGGTTCGACTCCGATTACCTCGGCGTCGATCAAGGCCCGATCATCGCCATGATCGAGAACTATCGCTCGGGATTGGTCTGGAACGTGATGAAGAAGAATCCGCACATCGTGCGGGGATTGAAGAGGGCGGGGTTCAGTGGTGGCTGGCTGCAATGAGAGCGGCACTCGTTTGCATGGTCTCAGTGCTGTTGTCATGTGCCGGCAGCCACACCCGCGACAAAACGACGATCGAGTTCTGGGGCCTGGGCCGCGAAGGCGAAGTCGTCGCGAGTCTCGTCCCCGAATTCGAGCGCACGCACCCGACCATCCACGTCGATGTGCAGCAGATTCCGTGGACCGCGGCGCACGAAAAGTTTCTGACGGCGCACGTCGGGGGCTCACTGCCCGATATCGTGCAGATGGGCAACACCTGGATCCCCGAATTCAACACCGTCGGCGCGCTCGAAGATCTCGGCCCATTCGTCGCCGCGTCGAAAGAAATTCGGCGCGAGAACTACTTCGATGGGATCTGGCAGACCAACATCGTGGGGCAGAAGCTCTACGGCGTACCGTGGTACGTCGATACACGGGTCCTTTTCTACCGCAGCGATCTATACGGTCATCCGCCGCGGACGTGGAGCGAGTGGATCGCGATGATGACCGCGCTCAAAAAGCGCATCGGACGCAAGGACTTCTATCCGATTCTTCTGCCGACGAATGAGTGGCCGCAGCCGGTTATTTTCGCTCTGGAGAAAAACGCAGCGCTTGTGACCGAGGATGGGCGGGCGATGTTTCACGAGCCGCAGTTCTTGAGCGCGTTCGAGTTCTACGTCGACATCTTCCGCCGCGGGCTGGCGCCGGTCGTTCCGAGCAGCCTGATCGCCAACCTCTTTCAGCAGTTCAAGGAAGGCGAGTTCGCGATGTTCATCAGCGGTCCCTGGCAGGTCGGCGAGATGCGCCGGCGCCTGCCAGCCGATTTTCAGTCGCATTGGGCGACCGCGCCGATGCCCGCACCCGACGGCACTCCGTATCCGGGTCTCTCGCTCGCCGGCGGATCGAGCCTCTCTCTGACTCGCCGATCGACTCACAAGAGCGAAGCGTGGCAATTCATCGAGTTTCTGTCTCAGCCCGCGCAGCAGCTCAAGCTGTATGAGTCGAGCGGGGACATTCCTGCGATCAAATCAGCGTGGCAGGCGCCTGTGCTCGCCGGCGACGACAAGCTGCGCGCGTTTCGCATCCAGCTCGATCGCACCGTGCCCACCCCGCAGATCCCGGAGTGGGAGCACATCACGGTCGTGATCTTCGAGGAGGGCGAGCTGGCGGCGCGCGGTCAGTTCGACGCGAGGCGGGGGGCGGCGCGCATCGAGGC
>DASYUK010000225.1:0-10994 GCA_036001325.1 Thermoanaerobaculia bacterium | reverse complement strand
TGCACTGGATCGATCTCGCCATCATTGTTCTTTATCTGGCGATGGTCGTCGGCTCCGGGTTCTATTTCGGTGCCCGGCAGCAATCGACGGCGCGTTACTTCCTCGGCGGCCATGAAGTGCCGTGGTGGGCGATCTCGGCGTCGATCGTCGCCACGGAGACGTCGACCGTTACGTTCATCTCCGTCCCCGGAATCGCCTACGCATCGCAAGGCGACTTCCGATTCCTGCAGATCGTCTTCGGCTACATCGTCGCGCGCGTGATCATCTCCGTGCTCTTCATGCCGGCGTACTTCCGGCGCGAGCTGGTGACGGTCTACGAACTTCTGCAGGAGCGATTCGGCGCAGCGGTCAAAGCTCTGGCGGCAACGATGTTCGTCGTGATGCGCACCGTCGCCGACGGCGTTCGATTACTGCTGACCGGCTTCGTGCTCGGCGCGGTGTTGCAGACGCTCAACGTCACACAAGCGGTCAGTGGCTCGGTGATCGGTATCGGCCTGGTGATGATCGTCTTCACGCTGTACGGCGGCATCGAGGCGATCGTCTGGGTCGAAGTCGTCCAACTCGGCATTTACCTCGGCGGCGCGCTCGCCGCGGCGATCGTGCTGATCCGCGACATCCCCGGAGGATTCTCGACGGCCGTGCAGCTCGGCGAGCAGCTCCATAAGTTTCGCGTTCTCGACTTCTCGTTCGATTTAACGAAGACGTTCACGTTCTGGTCGGGCGTGATCGGCGGCGCGTTCCTGACGATGTCGACCCACGGCACGGATCAATACATGGTGCAGCGATATCTGTGCACCGACCGGCCGCGCAAGGCGTCGATGGCGCTGCTGTTGTCGGGTGTGGTGATCCTGCTGCAATTCATCGGATTCCTCTTCATCGGCGTGCTGCTCTTCACGTTCTATCGTCCGGATCGACTTCCCGACTACGCGAAGCCGGGATCCGCGGCACCGTTTGCTGCGGCAGACGCTGTGTTCCCCGACTTCATCACGCATCATCTGCCGGTTGGATTGTCGGGACTGGTGGTCGCAGCGATCTTTGCCGCGGCAATGTCGTCCTCACTCAATTCCATCGCCGCGACCGTGGTCGCGGATCTCTACAAGCCAGTCAGGCCGAATCGCGATGACCGTCATTACCTCAACGTCTCGAAGGTGATCACGATCCTCGCCGGCATCGTGCAGATCACCGTCGGCGTGGCGATGGAGCACACGGCGAGATCCGCGCTCAACATCGTTCTCTCCATCGCCTCCCTGATCAACGGACCGATCCTCGGCGTCTTCCTCCTCGGCGCGATGCGGCGCGGCGGGCGCACCGCCGCATTTGCGGGGATGCTCACCGGCCTCGTCGTCGTGCTCTACGTCGCGTTCGCGACGAAAGTGGCTTGGCCGTGGTACGCGCTGGTGGGGTCGGGCACGACTGTGATTGTGGGATCGTTGGTCGCGCTTACGAAAAGCGAATTCAGAATTCAGAATTCAGAATGAAGAATAATTCTGCATTCGTTTCTTTGCTAGCCTGCACGCTCACGATGTGCGCATCACAACCGAAGCAACTCACGTTGGACGAAAAAATCGGCCAGATGTTCGTCTACGCCGCGCACGGCGTCTTCACGAACGAGCAATCGTCGCTCTATCGCGATCTGCTGCATCAGGTCCGCGACAATCGGGTTGGCGGCATCATCTGGTTCGTCTCAGACGTGTACGAGACCGCCTGGCTGACGCAACGGCTGCAGCGGGAAGCGAAGATCCCGCTGCTCGTGAGCGCCGACCTCGAGGCCGGCATCGGGATGCGCTTCAACGATACGACGTTCTGGCCGAGCGCGATGGCCATCGCCGCGACCGGTGAGCCGCGCTTTGCGGAAGAGCAGGGACGGATCACGGCGCGCGAGGCGAAGGCGATCGGCATCAATCACATCCTTGCGCCGGTCGCCGACGTGAACGCCGATCCTGACAATCCGGTCATCAACACGCGCAGCTTCGGCGAAGATCCGCAGGATGTCGCACGGTACGTCACCGCATTTATCAAGGGCGTGCAGTCCGAACATACGCTCGCCACGGCGAAACACTTTCCCGGTCATGGCGACACGCACGTCGACTCTCATCGATCGCTTCCTGTGCTCGACGTCACACGCGAGCGACTCGAGCGCGTCGAGCTGATTCCATTCCGTGCCGCGATCGACGCCGGCGTCGCATCGATCATGATCGGTCATCTGTCAGTGCCGTCGCTCGATCCAACGCCTGCGCCCGTGCGCGAGCACGTCGATGCGACCGAGGACAATCCGTATGGGACGCTGGAGCATGAGACGGAACGGGCGGGGACCGTTCCGGCGACGATCTCGCAGCCGATCATCACAAATCTGCTTCGGCGCGAGCTGCACTTCGACGGACTCGTCGTCACCGACGCGTTCGACATGGGCGGTCTCGTCGCTCACTACGACGCCGGTGAAGCAGCGGTGAAGGCGATCGAGGCAGGCGAGGATCAGATTCTCAAGTCTGCAAATACGGACGCGGCGATCGCCGCGGTGAAGGCTGCGGTTCGCAGCGGACGCATTTCCGAATCGCGCATCGACGAGTCGGTGCGTCGCATCCTCGCGGCGAAAGCGATCGTCGGCGCGCCCGGCGGATCGCAGGAGGATATTTTCCGCACGCTCGACGCCGAAGAGCACCTTCGCGTCGCCAGGGAGATCGCGCGCGGCGCGGTTACGCTGCTGCGCGAAGAGAGCGGCGTCCTGCCGCTGAAAAGAGGCGCGCGCGTCGTGGTCCTGACCGTCAGCGATTTTCCCGAGGTGATCAATCCGCTCGCCGATGTCGAGAAGGAAGTCGCGCAACGCGTCGATCGCAAGCCGGCGGCATT
Organism: Thermoanaerobaculia bacterium; assembly: GCA_036001325.1. Taxonomy (GTDB): domain Bacteria; phylum Acidobacteriota; class Thermoanaerobaculia; order Gp7-AA8; family Gp7-AA8; genus DASVHS01. The sequence goes on along the minus strand of DASYUK010000225.1, from coordinate 8,147 downwards.
CATGCTCGACTCGCGCTCGCGTAGAGAAGAGGCGAAGCCGGTGCTCGTCGCAGCCGAGAATGCCGATGTCGTGATTCTCGCGCTCGCCGTGCGCGCGAGATCGGGAGCTGGACATCTTGCAGTTCCCGTGGCCGCGCGGTTCGTGATCGAGCAGTTGCCGCCGAATGTGAAGACGGTCGCTGTCTCGTTCGGCAGCCCGTATGTCATCCGCGATCTCCCGCAGACGAAAACGTATCTCTGCGCGTACGGCATCCAGCCGGTCATGCAGACGGCGGTCGTGCACGCGATCTTCGGCGAGGCGCCGATCTCGGGACGATTGCCGGTGACGATCCCGGGCATGCACAAGCGCGGCGAAGGGATCGATCGGCGATGAAGCTCTCGGCGATCGACTTCGCGATCGTCGCCGTTTTCTTCGCTCTCACCATCGGACTCGGTCTGTTTTTCGCGCGAAGAGCGAAGCGATCGATGGTCGACTACTTCGTCGCCCACCGCTCGATTCCGTGGTGGCTCGCCGGCACGACGATGGTCGCGACGACGTTCTCCGCCGATACGCCGCTGGCCGTCACGGAGATGGTGGTGAAGAACGGAGTCGCTGGGAACTGGCTCTGGTGGTCGATGCTCGGCTCGGGCATGCTCACCGTCTTCTTCTTCGCGCGCTTGTGGCGGCGCGCGGAAGTCGTCACCGACGTCGAGCTGACCGAGCTGCGCTACTCCGGCAAGCCGGCCGCGTTCTTGCGCGCGTTTCGCGCCGCATACCTCGGCCTCATCGTCAACATCATCATCATGGGCTGGGTGAACCTCGGCATGGCCAAGGTTCTGTCGGGGATGCTCGGCGTGGAGAAGTGGACCGCGCTGATCGTCTGTCTGCTCATCACCTTCGGCTACACGGTGATCTCCGGTTACTGGGGCGTCGCCGCGACCGATGGCATGCAGTACTGCTTCGAGATGGGCGGCGCGATCGTGCTCGCCGTCGTCGCGTGGAACGCGGTTGGCGGCATCGACATCCTGAAGTCGAAGCTGCCGGCCGCGCATCCCGCCGGAGTTGCGGCGGGAACGACGTTCGGCAGTGCCGACGCGGTCCTCGCATTCTGGCCGGCAACTGGGGCGGGCGTGTGGGTCATGCCGACAATCACGCTCGCCGCGCTTCTCGGACTGAACTGGTGGTCGTCGTGGTATCCCGGCGCGGAGCCGGGCGGCGGCGGCTACATCGTGCAGAACATGCTCGCCTGTCGCACCGAGCGCGAAGCGCGCGCGGCGGCGCTCTTCTTCAACATCGCCCATTACGCGATTCGAAGCTGGCCGTGGGTCATCACGGCATTGTGCACGCTCGCGTTGTACGGCGGCGCGGTGCAGAACGCCGCCGGTGTCGAGGATCCGGGTCTCAATTATGTGAAGGCGATGGTCGATCTGCTGCCCGTCGGCCTGCGCGGTTTCATGATCGCGTCATTCGCCGCGGCGTATATGTCGACGGTGGCGACGCAGATGAACTGGGGCTCGAGCTATCTGGTCAACGATCTTTATCGCCGATTCATCCGTCGCGACGCGACAGAACGGCATTACGTGGCGATCTCGCGTGCAGCGACGATGCTCACGCTCATCCTGTCGCTGATCGCGACCTATTTCATGAATCAGATCAGCCACGCCTGGCAATTCCTCTTGATGCTCGGCGCGGGAACGGGGCTCGTCTACATCCTGCGCTGGTACTGGTGGCGCGTGAATGCGTGGTCCGAAGTTTCGGCGATGGCCTCGGCGTTCGTCACTTCATTGGTTCTGCGATTCGCGATGGACACGTCGAAGCCCGAAGGTTTCGCGCTGAACCTCATCCTCACGACGATCGTGACGACGATCGTCTGGCTGATCGTGATGTTCGCGACGAAGCCTGAGCCGCGCGATAAGCTGCACGCCTTTTACGCAAAGGTGCGGCCGGCCGGCGGCGGATGGAACAGAATCGCCGCGGAGCTGAATCTCCAGCCGATTCGCGGCGAGATTCCGCGCAACGCAGTGATGTGGGTGCTCGGTATCGCGCTGGTCTACTCGATCATGTTCGCGACGGGCGCGCTGTTGTTTCATCAGACGCAGAAGTTGATCGTGTTCAGCGCCATCATGATCGTCTCGATCGCCGGTCTCGTCGTCATGATGCGGCGCGAACCGCTTGACACCCCCTCGCCACAGGAATAAGCGTTCCAACACGCAATCGGTTTTTCATCAACAACTAAACCGTGGAGGGGAGTCATGCGTCCTTTGTCCCGCGCGACCGCTCGCGCACTCGTCCTTCTCAGCGTTCTAGTTCTCGCGTCCATCCCACTCAACGCCCAGACCGTGACCGGCACGATGCAGGGAACGGTCACCGATCGTTCCGGCGCCGCATTGCCTGGAGTCACGATCACGATCCGTAATGTCGAGACTGGTCTCGAACGCGTGGCCGTGACGACGAGCACCGGCTTTTTCAACGCGCCATTCCTGCAGATCGGCCGCTACAACGTGCAAGCCGAGCTGTCCGGTTTCGGAACGATGCGCCACAACAACGTGCGCGTCGATCTGAACCAGACGGCCGTGCAGGATTTCGTCCTCGATCCGGCGATGACCGAGACCGTCACCGTGTCCGCCGACGCGCCACGCATCGATGTCACTGACGGTGAAGTCAAGCAGACGATACGCGCAAAAGAGATCGAGAATCTGCCGATTGCTGATCAGGCGAACTTTCTCCGTTTGGCGTCGACGTTCGGCGGCTACCAGGAAAATCCGACCAGCGGTCAGGACAATCCGGCGCTATCTTCGGGTTCCTCAGTCAACTTCAATGGCACGGGAACGCGAGGTGCGACGTTTCAGATCAACGGCGTCAACAATGACGATACCTCCGAGAACCAACAGCGGCAGAACGTGCCGGTGGCGACGATTCAGTCGTTCCAGATCCTGACGAACAACTTCAGCGCGGAATTCGGTCGTGGGTACGGCTCTGTCGTTCTCGTACAAACCAAGCAGGGGACGAACAAAATCGCCGGTGAGATTTACGGGTACGCGCAGGACAATAAGTACGTCGCGCGACCCGCGGAGCAGGCCAGCCTCGATCACGGCACGCACTATCGGCGACAGTTTGGTGCGACCGCCGGCTTCCCGATTATCCGTGACAGACTTTCGCGTTCCTCAACACGGATCAGATCCAGGACAAGGGAGACGTGCTGGCGACGCGTGGCGTCTTTCTTCCCAGCGATCTCGATCCGGCCAAGCGCCTGACCCTCGGAAATGACACGCCGGAGAATCGCGCGTGGCAGGACTCAATCATTGCGAGATTTCCGAAAGGTCCGCCGAATGCGCCGAACATCGCCTCGCGCGCATACCAAGGATTCCTGCACAGCAATTTGCCGAAGCGTGACTCAGCCGCGCGGCTCGACTACAACGCCACTCTGAACAACACGTTGACCGCGCGGTATCAGAAAAGCCATCAGGAAAATCATCCCGGTGAGTTGATCATCGGCGAGGAAGCCGGCCAGGTGAATTACCAGTCGAACTTCGGTGCGACGTGGACGAACATCCTCTCTTCGAACACTGTCCAGGAGGCACGTGTCGGAATCGGTCTACGGCACACCGCGTGGACGATCACCGATGATCCCCAAACGCCCGTTGTGCGTATGGCCACTGGCACGGGCATCACGTTGTTCACGATCCTCGGCAATGCCGGGGCGTTCCCGATCATCCGCAACCAACGCGACAGCCAGCTCGTCTACAACATCTCCACTGCACGCTGGGCGCGGCACACTTTGAAAGTCGGAATGGATTTGCGCCGATCCGATCTCAATGATCGGGCCGAGAGCTTCAACCGCGGTTTCTGGAGTTTTTCCTCAACGTGCGCGGCCAATCCCGGCGTGAACTACGGCACCGCCGTTGCCGCTTTCTGGGCCGGTTGCGTGAACTCGTTCACGAAGGCGTTCGGCCCGGCGTACCTGCAGCATCGACTGACCGAAGAGAATGCCTACGCGCAAGATGACTGGCGGCCGATGGACAACCTCGTTTTGAATCTGGGTGTGCGCTACGAGAACGTCAGTCCGCCGAAGGAGCGGAATCACCTCGTCGAGTACGGCTACAAGTCGAGCGATTACGTCGATCCGCGGCTCGGATTCGCGTACACGCCCGACTGGGATCGCAATCGTGTGCTTCGAGCCCTCACCGGCGGGAACGGCAGGTTCTCGATCCGAGGCGGCTTCGGTATCTCGCACGGACGGGTCTTCCAGTCAGTCTTCTCACAAGGCGGCGCGAGCATCCGCTACAACCCGCCGAATGCGATCCAGATAGCGATGTCGTCGACGAATCTCGTAAATCCGCTTGGCAGCTTCGTCTTCGTTCCGGGAACGTTCCCATCCACACCGGTCACGGCGACGTTCGCGTCTCCAAATCTGAAGATGCCGGAAGCGCGGCAGTGGAATCTCACGTTCGAACGTCAGGCGTTCTGGAACTCGCGGTTCCGAGCCAGCTACATCGGGACGCTGGGCAAAGGTCTTCTTCAGTATCGCTACGCGAATGCTCCTGAGGAGCCGGCGCCCCCTGGAACAGCCGGTGCGAAGTGGGTGGTCGCGCAGGATTGGCAGTGTGCCGGTACCACCGCTTCGAACACGAACGCGACCTGCCCGAATCCCGTGCCGATCGCGCCGAACGAAGTGAGTCTCCGTGTGCCGCGCACGCAGGAGCGGCGTCCCGATCAGCGCTACACCGATACGAAAATTGTCGAGAACCTCGCTCAAAGTTGGTATCACGCCGGCCAGCTCGAGTGGGAAACGGGGGAGTATCACGGTTTCGCCAGCCGCATGACATACACGTTCGCCAAAGCGATCGACACCGGTTCTGAGGCGACGGATGTCAGTGGCGGTGAAGGCGTCGCCGGGGTTACTGCATTTCCGCCGCGCGCGGGGATGGAACAATATGCGAGAGGCCCCTCCCGCTTCGATGTTCAGCATCGTTTCACGATGAGCAGCAGTTATTCATTTCCCTGGCTGATGAATCGGAGCGACTGGCTTGGCTCGGCGTTCGGAGGCTGGACGCTGTCGACAGTGATTCGGTACGCGACCGGTACGCCATTCACGATCCTCGACTTCGGCGCGCCCGACATCCTGTTTCTCGGAGCAACCACGAGACCGCTACGGCCGATCTGTGTGGACAAGAGTCACTGCAGCGGGAGCGTCACCGGTCCCGGTCAGCAAAACAACATGCCCGCGAGCGCTTTCCGTCACGCACGGTACGGCGACACGCTCAAGGACTTCGTCGGTCGGAACACGTATCGCTCCGACGGTGAGCAGAGCGTCGACGCGGGCCTCTATAAAACCTTCACGCTGCCGGCAAACCTGGCCTTCATGATTCGGTTCGACGTGTTCAACGTTTTCAATCAGGTGAGGTGGTGGTTCCCGAATCTCGACTTCAATTCTCCGACGACGTTGGGCACCGTCACCCAGAGTGCTTACGGAGTGACGGCCAGTGGCGGTAGTGCGCCAACGCCGCTGAACGCACCGCGGACGATGCAGCTCGGCTTCCGCATTATCTATTGATACTGATCGCCAGTGGAGGGCAGGCGCCCAGCCTGTCCTCCGCGGCTTGACACTCCTTCCCCACAAGTCGTAGCGTTCCCTCGCTCGCAGCAGTCCAAACAATTTTTTTGTGGAGGGGATCAATGAGGCACGCGCTCGTCCTTTTTGCAGTCGTCGCTCTCGTTTCAATTCCACTCAACGCCCAGACCGTCACCGGCACCATGAACGGAACGGTGACCGACCGCACCGGCGCAGCGCTGCCGGGTGTGACGGTCACGATCCGCAACGTCGATACCGGTCTCGAACGCCTGGTAGTTACCGGTCCGAATGGATTCTTCAACGCACCGTTCCTGCAGATCGGTCGCTATAACGTGCAGGCGGAGCTCGCCGGGTTTGGCACGATGCGACGTCAGAACGTCGGCGTCGATCTGAATCAGACAGTCGTGCAGGACTTCATCCTCGATCCCGCCGTGCAGGAGACGGTCACGGTGCAGGCCGACGCGCCACGCATCAATGTCACCGATGGCGAGATCAAGCAGACCATGCGCGGTCAGGAGATCATGTCCCTGCCCGCGCCGAATCAGGCCAGCTTCCTCGGACTCGCGGCGACGTTCAGCGGATACCAGGAGAACCCGACCACCGGTCAGGACAACCCGACGCTCTCATCGGGTTCATCGGTCAATTTCAACGGAGCCGGCACGCGCGGCACCACGTTCCAGATCAATGGCGTGAACAACGACGACTCGTCGGAGAACCAGCACCGTCAGGGTGTTCCGTTGGCCACGATCCAGTCGTTCCAGATCCTCACCAACAGCTTCCTCGCGGAGTTCGGCCGCGGATACGGCGCGGTCGTTCTCGTACAGACGAAGCAGGGGACGAACAGCATCGACGGTGAAATCTATGGCTATGCTCAGGACGCCAAGTACAACTCACGGAGCATCCTGCAGGTCAGCCTCTCGCACGGTGATCGTTACCGGCGACAGTACGGTGCAACGGCCGGGTTTCCGATCATTCGCGACAGTCTGTTTGCGTTTGTGAACAGCGATGACGTACAGGACCAAGGCAACGTAGCGTCGACCGTCGGCGTGTTTCTTCCCTCCGACCTCGATCCCGCCAAACGTCTGACACTCGGCAATGACACGCCGGCGAACCGCGCGTGGCAGGACGCGATCATCGCACGTTTTCCGCAGCAGACGCCGAACAACCCCGCTATCGGGACGCGCGCATGGGAAGGCGTTGTCAGTCAAAACTTCCCCGATCGCGATCGCGGTGCGCGCCTTGACTGGAACGCGTCGCTGAACAACACACTTACGGCGCGTTACCAGCGCAGTCACCAGATCAGGCTGCCCGGTAATCTGATTATTGGGGAGGCGGTGAACCAGGACAACCGCGAGTCGAATTTCGGGCTTACGTGGACGAACATTCTGACGTCGAATACCGTTCAGGAAGCGCGGTACGGACTCGGTCTGCGAAGCACGAACGCGATCCTCAGCAGCGGCACCGAAACGCCAATCGTACGTATGTCCGGCGGGGTTGGTTTCACGTTCACCATTCTCGGTAATGCCAGTGCGTTCCCGATCCTCCGCAACCAGCGCGACAACCAGCTCGTCTACAACATCTCTACTGCGCGATGGACGCGACACACGCTCAAAGTCGGCACCGATCTGCGCCGCTCGCAGCTCAACGACCGTGCCGACAACATTCATCGCGGATTCTGGAACATCGCCGCAACCTGCGGCGGCGTCAATTACGGCACCAGCATCGCCGCGTTTTGGGCGGGCTGCATCAGCACCTATCAGAAGGCGTATGGGCCGAACTACCTCGAGAACAGCATGGACGAGGCGAACGTCTACGCGCAGGATGACTGGAGGCCGTTCGACAACCTGGTGCTGAACCTCGGCGCACGTTATGAGAACGTGAGCGCGCCGAAGGAAGACAAGGATCGGATCGAGTATGGATTCAAGTCGAGTGATTACATTGATCCGCGCCTGGGCTTCGCATACACCCCGAACTGGGAACAGAACCGCTTTTTCCGCGCGCTGACCGGCGGCCAGGGGAAGTTCTCAATCCGCGGCGGCTTCGGCGTCTATCACGGTCGCCTGTTCCAGTCGATCTTCTCGCAGGTCGGCGCGAGCGTCCGGACCAATCCGCCGAACGCGACGCTTCGTGAATTCACGAATTCGACGAACCCGTCTGACCCGACGAACGGTTTCGTGTTCACACCGGGTCAGCCGACCGGGCGCGCCTCGCTCGAGCTCGTCGATCCCAAACTGAAAATGCCCGAGACCCGTCAGTGGAATCTGACGTTCGAGCGTCAGATCTTCTGGAACTCGCGTCTGCGCCTCAGCTACATCGGGACGATGGGGAAGGATCTCCTGCAGTACACGCTCGACAACCTGCCCGTTCGTCCCGCTCCGCCGGGAACTCAGGGCGCTGCTTGGGTCGTCGCTCAGGATTGGCGGTGCGCCGGCACCGGACAGTCGATTCCAGGCGTGAACACCGCTCCGAACGCAGCGTGCCCCAACGCGGTGCCCATCGCTCCTAACGAAGTGAGCCTGCGCGTAACGCGGAACAACGATCGTCGTCCGAACGCCTGCTGCACGACGAATCTCAAGGTGAGCAACGGATCGGCGA
>DASYUK010000224.1:0-7920 GCA_036001325.1 Thermoanaerobaculia bacterium | reverse complement strand
ACCATCGGGATCGGCTGACCGATGCGGCGCAGCGTCTTCTGCAATCCCTCGACTTCGTTCGACGGCGTGTCACCGATCAGCCAGATCTGGTCGCGCGGACGCAGCCCGGCGCGCTCGGCGCCGCTGCCGGGGTCGACGGACTTCACCACGATCACGCCGTTGTGGCGCTGGACCGTGAAATCGATCCGCTCGAACGATGATCGCTTCCTTTGAAACGACGCAAACGCCCCGATGACCAGGGTGACGGTCAGGAGACTGATCAGGACGTTCGCGAGGACGGATTTCCGCATGTGGACCGACGAAACCATTCAACCGAGGTGCCGCGGCAAAATCGCACTTAACTCATTGATGGTGAACGAGTGCGGGGCGCGGAGCAAGTGGCCGACGATTCGAGCCGTCCAAATCATTGGATTCCGCGGTCGGAAATCTGAAGCGGGATTCAAACAACTGGAAACCTGCAGACGTCGCGAAGCAGGCAGACATCGCAGTTTTCTTTCCGGCGCTTGCGGCTGCAGAGGTCGAGAATGCCAAGCCGGCAGATGGCAAAGTCGTAGCGAACCGGATCGGACGGATCGAACTTCGCCAGGCGGTCGGTGACCTGGCGGGCGCACTTCCAGTCGGCACTCTTGCGGCTGTTGAGTCCTAGAAACGTGGTGATGCGATGGACGTGCGTATCGAGTGGCACGACCAGCTTCGATGGATCCACGAAATCCCAGAGGCCGAGATCGGGCGGCGTGCGGCGGACCATCCAGCGCAGAAAGAGGTTCATTCTCTTGCACGCGCTGCCGTCCTTGGGTGAGGTGAGGAGGGAACGCAGAGTGCTGGGTGCTGAGTGCTGGGTGCTGAGTATCGTTTCGACGAACCTGGCCAGCGATGGGCCGATGTCGTCGTCGCCATCGTCGTAGCATTCGCGGAACAGAGCACCGAGTGAACCGTAGGTTTGCACGACGCCTGCGAGGCGATCGAGAAGCGCGACGAGATCCGCCGCTTTATGAAATCGATGAGAGAAACCGGCGAAGCGCGTCAACGCCTCATCGCGTTCGAACGTCATGAGATATGCGTGCGGGCTCGCGCCCATGGCGTCGAGAGCGGTCCCGGCATTGCGCACGACGATATCGGCGCGACCGTACGCAAACGCGGCCGCGATCAACGCGGCGATTTCCTGGTCGTATGGACTCTTGTACCGGTGGACGAGCTGCAGCGGGTCAGGCTCGATGGTCGAGATGTCGAACGTCGCCACGAGTGCGTCGAGCCGCTCGCGCAGCAACCCCTGTCGTACCGGACGCGTTCTCATGATTCGATGTTACAACCGGAAACCGGGCGCGCCTTCTTTCGTCAAAGATAGGCAGCATTCCTAGGAGGATATCCATGCGCAGACGTTTGATCGTCCTGGCCTTCTGCCTCTCCGCCGTTCTCCCTGCGACGGCCGCTGTGACCGGTTACGTCATGACGACGGATGGCCAACCGATCGCCCGCGCGAAGGTCGAGACGTTCTCGCTGGAGCCGCTCGACGCCGCACGCGCGCGCCTGCTGAGCGATGCGCCGGAGCGCAAACCGCTGGCGACCGCTGAGACCGACGCAAAAGGAAAGTTCACGCTCGAATCGCCGAAGGATCCTGTCGTCCTGCTGCGCGTCACCGCGAAAGGCTACGCGCCCGACACATACAGAATCGAACGCGACGAGGAAGTCGGCGCGGTCGCCATGGCGCCGGCGGAGCCGAAGAGCGGACGCATCACGGCGAACGGCAAGGCGGTTGCCGGCGCAAAGGTGATCTGGATCAGCGGCGGCACGACGGAAATCATCGCCACGACCGATGGGGAAGGGCGCTACAGCGTTCCCGATCCTTCGAAGTGGGCGATGGCTGTCGTCGTCATTCACCCTGACTTCGCGTTTCATGAGGACAGCGTCGGCCGTCGGATGGGATCCGCCAATCTGCCTCTCGATCAGACACTCACCGCGGGCGTCGCGCTGTCCGGCACAGTGATCGGAGAGGACGGCAAGACGCCGGTTGCCGCCGCCATCGTGAAGATCGAAGGATGGCCCGTCGCCACCTCGGCGCAGGATGGAACATTCACGATCGCGCACGCACAGGCAAAATGGCAGGCCGTCGTCGCGCAGAGCGGCGCGCTCATCGGATCGCGAGCCCGCGCTGGAAACCCTGCGACCGTTGCCGTGAAACTCGCGAGATCGGCCTCGCTCACCGGCTCGATCCGCGATCTGAAGAGTCAGGCGCCGCTCGCCGGCGCCGAAGTCCGTTTGCGCGCATCGAATCGCATCGATTTGTCGGAGACGTGGACCGCGTTCACGGATGCGAAAGGAAACTATGCGATCAATGGCGTCGCTCCAGGTGCCTATCAGATCGTTGTGACGCGTCCCGGTTATATGGTCGCACCGGTGAGCCTGTCGCTCACCGCCAACGAGAAGGCGAATAAACCGCTGCTGGCGACGCAACTCGCCCGCGTGAGCGGCATGGTCGTCGACGAGCAGAAGCGTCCTGTCGTCGCCGCGCGCGTGTCATCGCAGAACGTCAGTCGCGGTGGCGATCCGATGATGATGATGGCGATGATGATGATTGGGCGTGCTTCCTCAGGGTCGGTGAGCGCGCCCGACGGTTCATTCACCGTCCGCGCCGACGGCGACACGGACATCCACATCGCCGCTGTGAAGAAAGGCTATCCGCCGACGAAGACGACGACGCTGCGCCTCGCGCCCGGCGAACGGAAGAGCGGCATCATGTTGACGATCCCGAGCGGCGTCGCCATCACCGGACGCGTGATCGATAAGGATGGCAAGCCGGTCGCGGGTGTCTCCATCGCCACAACAGAAGCAACAGAGTTTTCCGGAAACATGGTCCGCCGCATGATGGCGCTCGGCGCTCAGCGCGATCGAGGCGACGACATCGTGAAGACCGCGAATGACGGCAAGTTCTCTCTTCGCCTCAAGGAAGGCTCGTACGACTTCGCATTCAAGCACGAAGGCTTCGCCACCAAGACTGTTCGCGCTCTTCAGGTCAATTCAACGACGAAGCCGATCGAAGTGACACTCGAGCCGGGCGTCGAGATCAGCGGCCGCGTGACGCGCAACGGCGCGGGTATCGAAGGCGTGCGCATGATGGTGATCGGAGAGGGCGTCCAGGCGAGCGCCGAGACTGCTGCCGATGGTTCGTTCCGCATCAGCGATCTCACACCCGGCCAGATGATGCTGAACGCCATGAAGGAGGATGAGTTCATTCAGCAGATCCGTCCGGTCACGGCGCCGGCGTTAGACATGAATATCGAGATTCCTCCCGGCGGGCGGGTCAGCGGCCACGTCGTCGACAAGAGCACAAAGCAGCCGGTGACGAGCTTCCAGGCGGGGATCAGCACGCCGCGCAGCGGAGGAGGCATGGTCATCATGATGCCGCCGCAAATGCGCAGCTTCACGAACGACGACGGGACATTCGCGCTCGAGAATGTGCCCGCCGGACAGACGCAGATCGTCGTCAACGCACCCGGCTACACGACGGCGCGCGTCCCGAACGTCAACGTCGAAGAGGGAAAGAACATCTCCGATATCGAAGTGGAGATGGATCACGGCGTTCGCGTCGTCGGACATGTGACCGGACCTGACGGCGGCGCGCTCGCCGGCGTCGTGGTGCGGCTCGACATGATGGGCGGCCGCGTGATGCGTCCCGGTCCCATGCAGAACCAGAGCGCGATCACGGATGCCAACGGCGATTACTCGATCGATGCACTGGAGTCGGGCGACAAGACATTCGTCTTTACGCGCAGCGGCTATGTCGCCACCCAGAAATCGGCGACACTCTCCGGCAACGAGACTCGCGTCGATGCGCAGCTCGGAAGCGGAATGCGCGTCAGCGGAGTCGTCGTAACCGACGCCGGAGCTCCGGTCTCCGATGCGGCAGTGAACGCGAATTCCGCGGGTAATTCAGGTTTCGGAACGCCGAATACGGTAACGGACGCGAATGGCGGCTTCACATTCGAGGGTCTTGCGCCGGGGCATTACAACTTCTACGCATCGAAGAGAGGACTCTCCAGCGGCGAGGTTCGCGACTTCGATATTTCCACCGCAGTACCCGTGCACATCACGCTGAAATCGGGCGGCGTGATCTACGGGCGTGTCAGCGGACTGACATCAGACGAGCTGCAGCAGGCCGCGGTCGTCGCTTCGAGTGCGAGCGGTTATTCGTCGGCGCCGGTCGATGCAAGCGGCAGCTTCCGCATCGAAGGCGCACCGACCGGCACGGTTCGGGTATCGGCGCGTTTGCAGGGTGGCATGGCCGGAGGGAAATCGTCGCCGGTGCAGTCGGTGCAGCTCGATACCGGGAACCAGGTCGAGGTCAACATCGCCTTCAACGCTGACACGGTCATCCGCGGCCGCGTCACTCGCAACGGCAAGCCGGTCGACGGCACTATGGTTGCGTTCACACCAAAAGAAGCACAAGCGCAGACCAGCGCACGCACGACGACCAACAGCAATGGCGAGTATTCCGTGAACGGTCTCGATGATGCCACCTACAACGTGTCGGTCGTCGACATTCAGCGGTCCGCGCCTTTCAACACGACATATCAGGTACGTGGCTCAGGTTCGTTCGATGTCGACATGAAATCGGCCTCGCTGACCGGTCGCGTGAATGACTCAGAAGGAAATGCCGTCGCCGATGCGATGATCGAGCTTCGCGAGAAGACTGATAGCAGCGGCCGCTTCGCGATGCGCGGCGTGCAGACCGATGCTTCAGGTGCGTTCTTGATCGACAACGTCCAAGCCGGCTCGTACAGCGTCACTGCGGAAAAAGACGGCTACGGCACGAAGGCCGTCGACACAACTGTCGGAGACGGCGGCGGGAACGTCGAGATCACGCTGTCCAAAAACGCGGGAGTCACGCTTCGCGTTGTCGATGCGCGCGATGGGCGTCTGCTCGGCGCCCGTGTCCTCGTCACTGATTCGCGTAACGTCACGGTTTACAGCTCACCGCCCATGGGCTCTTCGGCTGAAGCCGTGAAGTTGCCGCTCGAGTCGGGCGTGTACCGCGCGTTGATCTCCGCGCCGGGGTACGCGCCGCAGAACGTGACGATCACGTCGCCCTCGACTCCAACGGTCGGCATGACGCCGGGCGGATCGATCGTCGTTCAGTCAAAAGGAAGCGGACTGCGTCGCGCCCGTCTCATCGGCCCCGATGGCAAGGAATACGTCCGCGGTTTCGGCGCAATCTTCACCGTCGATCCGAGCCCCGGTGTGACAGTGCTCAACAACATCGCGCCGGGGATGTACACCTTGCAGATCCTGGGCGATGGGAATCAGGTGACGGCCAGCGCGCCTGTCAGCGTGATCGATGGTCAGCAGGCGAGCGTGAGTATTTAGTTCTTTTTGTGCCCTCTCCCACCGGGAGAGGGTGGCGCGGAGCGCCGGGTGAGGGGCGGGTTTTTCGCGAGAATCACGCCCCTCATCCGCCCCCTCGCTCCGCTCGGGGGCACCTTCTCCCGGTGGGAGAAGGCGTCTAGACCTGCACATCCTCATCGTGCTCATCGAGCGGGGGCGGCTCGGGAATCTCCGCCACCGCTTCGAGCGGCACGCGCTCCGGTCGCGGCGGGACGACTCCTCCCAACGCGTTCTTGCGGTACTTCTCCAGCCGCTTGAAGAGATGGTGCAGGTCGTAGGTCAGCCGCATCACCGTCCGGCGCAGCTTGTACTTCACCCGCTTGAACGCCTCGAGATCGTCGCTGCGAAGCGTGGGGAAGAAACTCTGGATCTCGGCGATGCGCTTCCGCACTTTCTCGAGATCTTTGTCCTGAATGTTCAGGAACACTTCCTCGCCGTCGAGCAACATCGGCTCGGTCCCGCTCATCTGATCGTCGAACCACTTCCAGAGCTGAATCAGATCGATGCGGCGCCCCTTCGAGAGAAAGCGCGTTTCCAGCAGGTCCTGTCGAAAGTAGCCGAAGAGCTTTCGATCGTCGGTGCGATTGAACTCCTCGTCGGTTAGGTTGCGGATGTTCCAGACCCCGTAACGAATGATGTCGTTGCGCGTACTGCGGAGCTGGCGGATGACTTCCTCCAGCACCTTCAACGGAACTTGCGCGAGCGTCTGCGGCTCGCTGGGGGCGGTGACAGACATGGCGGCGAAGAATATCAGGTAGCGGCGACGGTTTGAGCCGGCAGAGCCGCCTCCACGGCGGGCGCCGCGGGGAGAGCGAAGTAGAACGTCGTTCCCGCTCCCTCTCTGCTCTCCACCCAGATCGTGCCGCCATGCCGCTCGACGATCTGTTTGGTGATGTAAAGACCGAGTCCCAAACCGCCGTAGTTCGTCGATGAGACTTTGCGACCGCGATGGAAGCGCTCGAAAACCTGATTGAGCTCATCGGCCGGGATACCGATGCCGCGATCGCAAACGGCGGTGATGACTTCGTCTCCCTTGTTCTCGACGCTCACCAGAATCTCGCTGCCCTCCGGCGAGTACTTCACCGCGTTCTCCAGAAGATTGCCGAGGACCTGTTCGAGCCGATCGCGATCGCCGGTGACGACTTTCGTGTCGTCGGGGACATCGATGTGGAAGCGGCGATCGGTCACCGCGGTGTGATGGCGTGTCACGACCTCGCTCACAAACGTCGACCAGTGAATGGGCTCGCGGCGAATCTCCAAACGTCCGGTCTCGATGCGCGATACGTCGAGCAGTTCGAGGATCAGACGCGACATGCGGTCGATCTGATCGAGCGCGATGTCGAGGTACTCCTCCGACGTCGCCAGGTCGTTCTCGCGAATGAGCGTCTTGGCGAGTTGCGTGTAACCCTTGATCGATGTCACCGGCGTGCGCAGCTCGTGCGAAGCGATGGACAGGAACTCGTCCTTCAGGCGCGACAGATCCTCCACTTTTCGTCGCGCCTCGACCTGTTCGGTGAAGAGCTTCGCATTCTCGACAGCGAGCGATGCGCGCTCGGTGAGGAGCTCTGCGAGCGGCAGATTGTCTTCGGTCATCGCTCGCTCTTCATTGTTCGCGGCGATGACCAGCGCGCCGAGGATCTCGCGCCGAGTGCGCAGCGGCAGAATCAGCAGCGAGGCAAGCTGCATGGCCGGCGCGTGATACGACGTCGTGTCTTCCTTTCCGCTCAAGCCGGCCGCAGCGCTGCCGACGTTTGTCGTCAACGACGGCACGCCGGTGGCCACGACCTGGCCGATGATTCCTTCGCCGACGTTGAGCGGTTGGCGGTAGACATACGACCACGCGAGGCCGAGGGAAGCCATGTCGCGGTGGAAGATGGAGGCGACGCGCAACTCTTTCGAGTCACCGCTCTTCAGAATGACCGCCGACCAATCGCCGAGGACTTCGGCGATCCGCTCGGCGATGGCCTGCGTGACCCAGACCGGATCGATATTGCTGGAGAAAAATGCGCCGGCGTCCGCGAGAATCTGCGCACGCTCGGCCTGCAACTGCAGCTCTTCTTCGAGCTGCCGACGCTCGGTGATGTCGCGAAACGTGACGATGACGCCCGTGATTCGACCGTCTTCCTTGAGCGGCGTAGCCGACATCGAGATCGCGACGTCGCGACCCTCCTGCGCGATGAGCATCGTGACGTCGTGCACCGGCCGGCCGGTAGCCAGCGCTTGCGCGGCCGGAAGCTCGTTGTCGTCGATCGTCACTCCGTCTTCGTTGCGCAGCCGGAAGACCTCGGCCTGCTTGAAGATTGGGACGCCGAGATCACCGCGGCCGAGGAGCTTCTGGCCCGCGGGATTGATGAATAGGGTGCGGCCGTCGCGGTCGACGAGCATGATGCCGTCGGCCATTCCGGCGATGATCGCCTCGGTGCGCCGGATTTGCCGGGCGATGGAACCGCCGAGGGATTGCTCGATGCGCCAGCCGACGACCGCCGCTCCGGCAACGAGCGCGATCGACAACAGAATGATCGAGATGATGGCCCACTGTCG
>DASYUK010000223.1:0-2186 GCA_036001325.1 Thermoanaerobaculia bacterium | reverse complement strand
CGCGACCTCGGCGAGTTGCGGATCGACATTCGCAGCGATGAGCAGCTTCTTGAGCATCGATGCAGTTTAGACTTGCAGAGTTTGGCAGCACTACTCCGCAAACACTCCTGCGCTTTCGTCACCCTCGCCGCATTTCACTTCGTCTTCTTCTTTCCCGTGATCTTCATGGGGAGAGTGATCTCCCCCAACGACGTCTTCTACAACTTTGAGCCGTGGGCAACGTATCGCCCGGCGTCGATCACGCACATTCAGAACAATGTGCTGAACGATCCGGCCACAGCGTACCTGCCGCTGATGTCGCTGGTGAAGGATGGGTGGAGCGCGTTCCACTGGAACCCGTACGTCGGCAGTGGTATCCCCGGCTTCGGCTCGGCGGGTGCGGCGGTGCTGTCGCCGTTCGTCTTCTTCCCGGCGCTGATCGTTCCGCTGCCGTGGGTGTACACGGCGATGCTCCTTCTGAAGCTGAACGTCTCCTTCTGGTTCGCGTACGCGTGGCTGCGCGAAGAGCGGATCGGAAAGCGCGGCGCCGCGATCGGCGCGATCGTCATCGCCGGCTCGGGCGTCTACACGGCGAGATGGCTTTGGCAGATCACGAATGTCACCGCGCTCTATCCTGCGCTCCTATGGATCGTGCGGAGAACCTTCCACGGCAAGCGGACGTCGATCGCTGTCATCGCGCTGATCGCGCTTTCCTATGCGCTCGCCGGATTTCCAGCGGCGATGGCGTACGGCACATATCTCGTCGTCGCTTACGCGCTGTTTCTCGCCATTCGCGAACGCCGCGTGCCGCTCCAGCCGATCGGCGGAGCTGCCGCCGGTGTGGTGCTCGCTCTCTTCATCGCGGCTCCGTCGCTCGTTCCCTTCATTCAATTCATTGAGCGCAGCGGCTATCTCGAGCTCCGCGAGAAGGCGACCGCGATGCACTTCCCTCTCCATCACTGGCGTCTGTTTTTCGATCCACTCAGTCTGGGCAATCCCGCTGAAAAAAATTGGAGGGGCGATCGCGCGCTGCCGATCAACAACTTCATCGACGCGACGATCTACGTTGGTGTCCTCGCGATCGCATCGGCCGCGATTGGGCTTCTAGCGCGAAGGCGGCGAGGCAAGTGGTTCTGGCTCGGCGCGACCGCTCTGATCCTCGCGGCGATGTTCGGCCTTGCTCCCTTCATCGGACGCATGCCCGGCTTCAAGTACAGCCCGCTCGAGCGCGTCGTACTCCTGCTTCCCGTCCCTGTCGGCTTTCTCGCTGCAAGCGGCGCAGCGATGATCGCCCGCCGCATGAGGATCGTTGCAATGATCGCCGGCGTCGCCCTCGCCGCCGATCTGGCGATGTTCGCCGCAAGCTTTCATCCGTATCTTCGGCCGCGCGACACCGTAATCGTCAGCACGCCGGTCATCCGGTTTCTGCAGCGCGATCCGCAGCCATTCCGCTTCGTCGGACTTCTCACGTACATGTGGCCGAACTCGGCGGAGCTGTTCCGCATCGAGGACGTCGCCAGCCACTTCGGCTCCGAGGCCGCGTATCGCCGTCTGCTGCAGCGGATCGATCCGAACTCCTGGTCAGGACAATCGACGATCGTGCAGTTCAACAGTCTCTCCTTCAACTTTCGCGATCCACTCGTATCGATGCTCGGCGTGCGTTATTTTCTCGAGCATCGCGCCATCGACATCGTGAAGTGGACGATCTTCGCGGCGACGGTTCCGGGAGTGAAAGAGAGCGGTGCGATGCGACTCGCGCCGGGTCAAATCGTGCAGCGCACGATTCGCGTCGATGCCGAGCCGTTCTGGGCGATCGAGATTCCGGTGAGCATCGAACGCACAATGGGTCCCGCGCCGGCGCTGCGCGTGGAGTTGGTGAAGAGCTCCGCAATGGTCTGGTCGCGCACCTTCACCGCCGGCGATATCGGCGTCATGAACAAGATCTATATCCCGCTGCGGCAATTCGCGCGCCTCGGCGAGTCGGTAACGCTGCGCCTGAAACCACAGGGCATGACGATCGGCATGCTCAAAAGCGAGGCGTCCTTCTACTACGGACGTGTCACGATTCCGCTGATCTTCGATCGCGAGCTTCCCGAGGGTCGCATCTTCCGCAATCTCGCCGAGGTGCCACGCTTCCACGCTGTCAAACGTCTGCGAAAGTTGAACGCGGATGAGTTTCTGGCGGCGAAAGAGATCGATTTCGCCGA
>DASYUK010000222.1:0-13941 GCA_036001325.1 Thermoanaerobaculia bacterium | reverse complement strand
GGATCGCGGACTATCTCGACAACATCGATCAGTACGACGTGCTGTCGCGCGTTCAGCCCGGCGACATCGAGCGGCAGTTTCCGGCCGGCCCTTCGTCGCGCGGGCGCGGATACGACGAGCTGATCGCCGAATTCGAGAAGAAGATCGTCCCCGGGGTCACGCATTGGAACCACCCTGCATTTTTCGCCTACTTCTCGATTACCGGATCGCAGGCCGGCATTCTCGCGGAGCTGCTCACCGCCGCGATCAATGCGAACGGGATGGTCTGGCGTACGTCGCCATCGCTCACCGAGCTCGAGACGGTGACGCTGCGCTGGCTCCGCGATTGTCTGGGGCTTCCCGACAATCTGTTCGGGATCATCAACGACACCGCGTCGATCAACTCATTTCTCGCCCTGGCCGCGGCGCGTGAAGCGGCGGCGCCGGATGTGCGTCTGCGCGGTTTCACCGCGGCGCCGGCGCTGCGCATTTACTGCTCGGAGCATGCGCATTCATCGATCGAGAAGGGCGCTCTGGCACTCGGATTCGGAATCGACGGCGTCGTGAAGATCGCCAGCGACGACGCCTTCCGCATGCGCGCTGACGCGCTGGAAGAAGCCATCGCGCGAGATCGGAAGAATGGCGCGGTTCCGTGCGCGATCTCCGCGACGCTTGGCACGACCTCGACCGCCTCGGTCGATCCGCTTCCGGCGATCGCCGCGATCGCGGAGCGAGAAAAGTTATGGCTGCACGTCGACGCGGCATACGCCGGTCCGGCGACGATTGTTCCGGAGTATCGATGGCTCTGGAACGGAATCGAGCGCGCCGACTCGATTGTGGTGAATCCGCACAAATGGCTGTTCACGCCGATCGACTGCAGCGTCCTCTACACGCGGCATCCGGTCATGCTGCGCAATGCATTCTCGCTGGCGGAGGTGCCGCCGTACCTGACGCTCACCGACAGCGCGGAAGTGAACTACATGGATTACGGCCTGCAGCTCGGCCGGCGCTTCCGCGCGCTCAAGTTGTGGATGGTGATGGAGCACTACGGAATCGATCGCCTTCGGGCGGTCATTCGCGATCAGATCGGATTCGCGCAGCGGCTCGCCGCGGAGCTGCAGAAACGAGACGATGTCGAGCTCATGGCGCCGCAATCATTCAGCGTCGTCGTGTTTCGCAAGAAAGGATCGGACGAGTCGAACGCAGCTCTCATCGATCGCATGAACGCGACGGGCAAACTCTTCGTCTCGCATACGAAGTTGAAGGGGAAATACTGTATCCGTGTCGCGATTGGGAATGGGGCGACGGAGTGGCGGCACGTCTCGCAGATCCTCGAGTTTTTATGAGGAACGAAACCCATGAATTCTGAATTCATGTGATTGATGGGAAAGATTGAGTCAACGCGGGCGAACTCCACGCCGCAAGTTCCTGCGTCGCTCGAGGAGTTTCTCGATGACGCGAGGGACTGGGCTCGCGGCCGAATGTGGCTTCCCCGCGCGCTGCTGCTTTCGTATCTCGTTTATGCCGACTTCCGTCTGTTCCGCGATACGGAGAGCAGCACCATGTTCTCCGGCATCACGCTCGCGTTTCACGAGATGGGTCATGTCATCTTCTCGTTCGCCGGGCACTTCATCGGCTCGCTCATGGGCAGCGGCATGCAGGTGCTCATTCCGGTCATCGTCATCATCTTCTTCGTTCGTCAGCCCGACTACTTCGGCGTTGGGGTCGGCGGGTTCTGGCTCTCGTTCAGCCTCTTCGAGCTCGCCAGGTACGTCGGTGACGCGCGGCGGATGGAATTGCCGCTGGTGGGCTTCACCGATGATCCCGAGCACGACTGGCACTATCTCCTCGGAACCCTCGGCCTGTTGAAGCTCGACACGACGTTCGCATTTCTGATCCGCGTGGCTGCGACGCTCACTGGCGCCGCTTCGCTCGCCTTCGCTATCTGGCTGCTGATGATCATGGCCAGAACGAAAGGGCGCCGCTCCCTCGCATAGAATCGGTTTGTGCAGAGCGTCCGCGCCACAGCGCGCTACAGCCGCGCCATCGCGGCGGTCTCCGACCTTCTCGCGCGACTGCACTTGGAGTTCGCATTCGTTGGCGGTGTGGCGCGTTCAGCGTGGCTCGGCACGCGCGTCGAACGCGGTTCGATCGATGTCGTCGCTCTCCTCACGGCCGAGCAGAAGAACCAGGTCGCGATGATGGCGAGCAATCGCGGTTTCCGCGTCGAGCGCGCAGAGATCGAGCAGAGCGAGGAGCTCGATCTGATCCCGCTGAACTTCGTCGACGCCGAGGGCGATGTTCGTGTTTACGTTCTGGTGGCCAGTAACGCGCTGTATGGCCGAATGGTTCGTGATGCCGTCAAGGAGACGAGAGTCGTCAATGCCGAGGATCTCGCGCTGCTGCTCGCATTGAGCGACGACGAAGAATCGCAGCGCGCGGCGCAATTGCTCATCCGTCTGCCCAACTTCGACCGAGCCTCGTACAACCGCCGTCTTGTTTCGATCGGTCTGCCGCAACTGGTCGTCTCCGAATGATCTGGATCGACAAGCAGCAGCCGCTCGACAAAGCGTTGGAAACCATCGCTGCGCAGCCCGTCGTCGCTGTCGACACCGAAGCCGACTCGCTGCATTCGTACTTCGACAAGGTTTGCCTGATTCAGATTTCCGCGGCTTCGAGCGATCTCGTCATCGATCCACTCGCCGGAGTCAATCTGAAACGGTTCGGCGAGCTGCTCGCGAATCCGGCGATCACAAAAGTGCTCCACGGCGGCGATTACGATCTGCGCATCCTCAATCGCGACTTCGGCTTCGTCACCGCCAACCTCATCGACACGATGATCTGCGCACAGCTCCTCGGATACGAAGCGTTCGGCCTGGCCGCGCTGCTCGAGCGTCACTTCGGCGTGAAAGTGAACAAGGCCCATCAGCGCGCCGACTGGGCGATGCGGCCGCTGACGGCGGAGATGCTCGAGTATGCGGCGATGGACACTCGCTACCTCATTGCGCTCGCACAGAGACTGCGCAACGAGTTGACGGCGCTGGGGCGGTGGGGGTGGGCGGAGGAGGAGTTCTCGCGACTCGAGACCGTTCGTTACCGCGAGATCCCCGACGACGAGGAAGGCTGGCGCAAGATCAAGAACATCGGCAATGTCGATCGACGCAGTCTCGGCGTTTTGCGCGATCTCCACACCTGGCGCGATCATCTGGCACGCAACGCCGACCGCCCCCCGTTCAAAATCATCGGCAACGACGCGATCGTCGAAGTCGCGAGGGAGAAGCCGCAGATCATCGGCGATCTGTCGAAGCTGAAGAGCGTCTCGCAGTATCACCGCACGCGTTACGGCAAGGCCATCATCGACACCGTCAAACACGCGATGTCGATTGCCGAGACCGATCTTCCGGAGCGGAACGAGCCGAAAGCGTGGATTCGCGACAAAGCGCTCGAGAGGCGCGTGGAGCAACTCAAGCGCGTGCGCGATCGCATCGCCAAGGATCTGAAGCTCGATCCCGGTGTGCTCGCGCCGAGGCACATCCTCATGGCGATCGCCACGACGAAATCGCTCGACGTGCCCGCGATGAGAAACTGGCAACGTGCGGTCCTCGGACGGGCGCTACTTTCAGCCCTCAGCTAGAATCGCGGGCCATGGAACGTAGCTCCGATTTCAAAGTCGTCGTGATCGGGTCGGGGCCGGCCGGCTGCACCGCCGCGCTCTATCTCGCTCGCGCGAACCTCATCCCGCTCGTGCTCGAGGGCATCCAGCCCGGCGGACAACTCACCATCACCACCGACGTCGAAAACTATCCCGGCTTCCCCGAGGGCATCCTCGGTCCGAAGCTCATGGACCTCATGCGCCAGCAGGCCGAGCGCTTCGGGGCCATCTTCCGCATGGAGCAGGTCGAATCGGTCAAGCTGACGGAGCATCCATTCGAGATTTTCACCGACAGCCGAGCGTACGAAGCGCAGGCGGTCATCATCGCGACGGGTGCGTCGGCGCTGCAACTCGGACTTCCGTCAGAGAAACTTCTGCAGGGTTTCGGCGTCTCGTATTGCGCGACGTGCGACGGATTTTTCTTCAAGCAGAAGGAGATCGTCGTCGTCGGCGGCGGCGATTCGGCGATGGAGGAGGCGACGTTCCTGACGAAGTTCGCCAGCAAGGTGACGATCGTGCACCGTCGCGACGAGTTGCGGGCATCGAAGATCATGCAGGATCGCGCGCGCAACAATCCGAAGATCGGATTTATCTTCGACTCGACCGTCGATGAAGTGATCGGAACGAAAGAGGGCGGCGTCACCGCGGTCAACTTGCGCAATCTGAAGACGAACGTCATCACGGGGATGAAGGCTCAAGGACTCTTCGTCGCCATCGGTCACACGCCGAATACGGGTTTTCTCAAGGGGCAGATCGCTCTCGATGAGCGCGGCTACATCCAACTGCCGCATCGCCATTCGACCGTAACGAACATTCAAGGTGTCTTCGCCTGCGGCGACTCCGTCGATCACATCTATCGCCAGGCCGTGACCGCGGCCGGAAGCGGATGCGAAGCCGCTCTCGATTGCGAGCGCTGGCTGACGCACGAGCGCATCACCGAGCGTTGGGACCTCCCGAAAGGGGAGGAGGAGCGCATTGACTCCTAGTGTGACCGGTCGCCATTTCGCCGGCTTCCGTTGCCGGCGCGACCGGCTCGATGCCGCGAAGCGACGACGAGTCGATGCGGGACATCGGCGAGGAGGAGCGACAAAGGAAGCGAGCCGGTCCCGCCGGCAACCCTGCGGGCTCGCGGACATTGCGGCCGATCTCATCGCCGCTCGTCGTCGACGATGTCACGCATCGCCTCCTCGTCGCGGCTCGATCTCGGCCGCAATCTCCGCGAGCGGAACACCGCGAAATGGCGACCGGTCACACTAGCCCCGCCGAGGAGTCGATTCTTATCCTCGGCGGCGGAGGAATGGTGGGACTGCAGGTGGCGCGCGAAGCCGCGCATGAGCTGCAGCCGTCCCGCATCATCATCTCCGCGCTGACGGAGCCGGAGGTCGATGCGGCGATCTCGATCCTGTCGCAGGAGACGAAAGGCATCGAGCTGATCGGCGTCGCCGGCGACATCTTCATCCCCGAATCTCTGCAGGGAAAAGACCGCGCGGCGATGATCGCGGATCGCGAGAGCTTCAACGAGCTCTTCGCCGAGATCTTTTCGCCCGACGTCGACTATGCGAAATCTGCGCTCTATCAATTGATCGATCGACACAAGCCGACGGTCATCGTCGACTGCATCAACACGGCGACGGCCATCAGCTATCAGGATGTGTTCACCGTCTCGCGTCGCATCAAGATGCTGCTCGATGCCCTCGAATCGCGGGAGGGGAAGATCGATGTCCGGGAGCTGCAGCCGCTCTTCACCTCCGTTCGCGAGCTTCTATTGAGCGAAGGCGTCCCGCAGATCACGCGGCACATCCTCTTTCTGCATCGCGCGCTCGAACAGAGCTCCGTGCGCGTGTACGTGAAAGTGGGGACGACCGGGACGGGGGGGATGGGGATCAACATCCCGTACACGCACAGCGAGGACAAGCCATCGCCGCAACTCATTGCGAAATCGGCGATCGGTTTCGCGCACACCGGCCTTTTGTTCCTGCTCGCACGAACGCCGGGCGCATCGATCATCAAAGAGCTCAAGCCGGGCGCAATGATCGGTTTCAAGCGCCTCGGTGCGACACACGTGCGGCTGCGCGGCGATCGCGATCGCGCCTATCTGATGAACGCGCGCGACGAGGAGATCGGCAGTGCGCTCGAGACCCGTCAGCGATCCGACGCCTACGGGCGCTTCGAGGGGCGCGAAGTGCCACTCAAGATCATCGGCGCCGACACCGGCGAGAACGGATTCTTCTCCATCGGCGAGTTTCAGGCCATCACATATCCGCGGCAGATGGAGTACGTCACGCCCGAAGAGGTTGCCCGCACGACGGTGCTGGAGATCCTCGGCGCATCGACCGGCCGCGACGTGCTCTCCGCGATCGACGGCGCGATCACCGAGCCGAGTTATCGCGCCGGTGTGCTGCGCGAGCAGGCCATCCGCCAGATGCTCGCTCTCGAACGCGCCGCGTCCGGAGACGTTCTCCCCTCGATCGCCGTCGGACACCTCGGACCGCCGAAGCTGTCGAAACTGCTCATCGAAGCATTTCTGATCCGCGAGGCGGCCGCGACCGACGACATCGAAACGATGCTCAAGATCGACGCGGAAGAGATGCAGACGCGCGTCGAAACGTATCTCGACAAGAATCGGTGGATGGTCAGTCTCATCGTGACGATCGGAATCCCGCTGCTGCGCGCGACGGACGGGAAGTTGCGACTGACGCGCGGCCCGCGCATCAACATCCCGCCCACGCCGCCCGACGGCGCGGCTGTTCCGCTCGATCGCGATGTCGTCGAACGTTATGCACGCACGGGCTGGGTCGATCTGCGAATCGAGAACTTCGACCTGTGGGAGGAGCGCATCAAACGGCTGGCGTGCTCGCGGCCAGACATCGTGTCGCAGGGTTCGGCCGCGTTCGATCTCACAAAATACAGTGATGATCGATTCGTTCCCGGCGACGTGGTCGGCTGGCTTCTGACGAACGAGGTCGACGAGCAGGGCATGGTCGGGCATAGACTGTTCTAGCGATCCCACAGGAGGCGTTCATGGCCGTTCTCTCCCGTCGCGCGTTTGCGCAAATCGTCGGTGGCGCCGCGGCGGCGGCGGCATTGCCGCTTCAACTCGCCGCGCGACCGAACGCATCGGCATTCGTCCGACTCAGCGCGAATGAGAATCCGTACGGCCCATCCGCTGCCGCGCTGCAAGCGATGCGCGATGCCTTCCCGAAGGCCTGTCGTTATCCCGATGACGAAGTCGATACGCTCGTCGACGACATCGCGAAGCTTCATGGGGTCTCGCCTCGCCAGGTCCTCCTCGGCGACGGCTCGAGCGAGATCCTGCAACTGGCTGCTGCCGCGTTTTCAAACCCGCAGCGGGCGCTCGTCGTTGCGGAGCCGACGTTCGAGTCGATCGCGCAGCACGCGCGCTCCGCCGGCGCCGAGGTGAAGCGAGTGCCGCTCGATGCGTCATTCGCCCACGATCTGCCGAAGATGCTCGAGGCCTCGCGCGGCGCGGGCCTGATCTACGTCTGCAATCCGAACAATCCGACGGCGACGATTACGCCCGACAAAGCGCTGCGCAGCTTCATCAGCGCCGCGTCGCCCGACACGACGATTCTCGTCGACGAGGCCTACTATCACTATGCGACGAGCAGTGACTACGGAAGCGTGATCGATCTCGTTGCGAAGCAGCCCAATCTCGTCGTGTCGCGCACGTTCTCGAAGATCTACGGGATGGCTGGCCTGCGCTGCGGCTACTGCGTCGCGCAGGAACAGACGATTCGCCGTCTCGCCGCGCATCAAGCGTGGGACACGGTGAACGTGATGGCCCTCGTTGCCGCGCATGCGTCGTTGGGTGATGAGCGGCATGTCGCCGAGCATCGCCGCCGCAACAGCGACACCAAAGCCTGGCTGCGGCGCAGCGTCGAGCGCCTCGGCTACCGCATGCTGCCGTCGGAGGCGAACTTCGTGATGATCGAGATGAAGCGTGATGTGAAGCCGCTCATCACCGCGATGCGCACACGCGGCGTCGCGGTCGGTCGCCTCTTCCCGGCGATGCCGCAGAACCTGCGCGTCACGATCGGAAAGCCGGAGGAGATGCAGCGGTTCGTCGAAGAGCTGGCGAAGGGGTGAAACGGGGTCAGGGTCAGGTCTTCAATTTTCACTTTTTTTCTACTGCTTGTAGGAAATAGTGAAAATTGAAGACCTGACCCCATTCCCTCCATTCCCTCAGGCGCGGTCGCGCACCTGCTTCGCGCCGCCGAGACGCGCGCAATTCGCGCAGCAGTAGATCTTCGCGGCTTCTTCCACGCCGTGTCCGATCACCTTGCAGCCGCAATGTGCGCACGCCGGCGCGAGTTTGTGTATTGCACACTCGAAGCTGTCGAATGTGCCCCGCCCGCGCGGACCGCTCACTTCGAAGCTCTTGTCGTAGTCGTTTCCGCAGACGTCGCATTTAGCCATGGCGAACCTCCCTGGAAAGCAAAAAGGCGGCCGTGCGGCGGCCGTTGCGCGTGAATGCGCAGAAAAGTGAGAGGGCGACGATCGTCGCGATCGTCACTCTCAGTCCCCAATCGAATTCTCGTGGTCGATATCGAAACTCCACCCGATGCCTTCCTCCTGGCACGAAGCAGCCGAGAAACGCACCGTTGATCGTAATCGGAGGTTGTCGCACGCCATTGACGTACGAGCGCCAGCCGGGCCAATGCGTATCGCTCGACGCAAGGACCGACCAGCCAGTGTTCTGAACCTCCAGAAGTGTTGAATTGTTGTGATATGACAAAAGCGTCACACGGCCGGGCGCTGACGGTTTCCATTCATCAATGCTGTGTGCGACCAGTTGTGGTGCCTGGTCAACGACTCGCGACGGTACGTGGTCGATCACGATTTCGTCCGCAAAATTGCGAATCTCCTTTAACGTCGGGATCGCGTGGTAGATCGCTGTATTCACACGATAGCGCTTCGGCAGAAAGTATCGTGGCATCGAACGAGCGTTCTCATACACCTGTCCGTCCGGACCGGAATATCGCAGGGCAAATCGGAAGGCTGGGAGATCGTTGCGCGGCGGTGCGTACACGTACCGGATGTTCAGAAAATCGGCGAATGGTTCGTCGACGCTCGAAAGAATGTCGTCGTAACTCGGCAGGGCATGAAGGAACCCGCGCATCAGCCGTTTGTATAACGCGTGACCGATCGGATCGGTCGACTTCACATCTTCCAGACCGTAAAACGACGGAGTGTCCGGCAGAAAGGTCCAGCCCAGCGCGACCATTCTTTCAGGCGCTCGGGCGGAGTGTGCGAGCGCCCGGATCTTACCGATGGCATTGCTCATGGGAAGAGCGTCAGCAGCCGCTGCCGAGGGGTTATATCGATACGTGACGAAGAACAACTCTGCGAATGTCGCGAGTAACGCTAGCGGCACGACGCGCGGAAAGACGAAGAAGATCAATGCGACGACAGAACTGACCACAAACGTTTGCCATGCGACTTCAGAGCGCGGCCCGCTGATGATGTGAGTCGCGGCGACGATGCTCCACACGATGACGAGCGTCGAGCGAATGAGTGACTCTTTCGGCCGTCCATCGATCGCGAACGCCGCAAGAACCACTGCACCAAGGCACCAGAACAAACGGAGGCGCTGATGCATCGTCAAGCCCACGATGGGAAGCGCGCGGATCGCATCACGCCACAGTGGTAGTTCTGAAATCGTTGCGAACGCCGCCAACATGACCGCTGCGAAGAACCACACTTGGCGACGCCGGACAGCGATCGGTGCGCACATCGCGAGAGCGAGTGTGACGATGCCGGCATATCCGGACGAGATCTCAGCGTAATCATCGAGGACTGTTGGATGCCGATGCCTGGGTGCGCTCCACGAGCGCGTTTGTGGAGTTCCCAGCAGATTGGGGGCGGCGAGCGTCTCGAGCCACTCCGTTCCGAGGTGGTGATTCGCCGGATTGTGCAGCGGCGAACTCATGATTGCGGTGCGATCCTGGTTTGGGAGCAGACCGACCGTCGGCATCCAGGCGAATGCCGTAAGGCCGGCGGCGGTCATGAACCCTGCTGTGGTAACAAGCAGGCGTCGCGGTGCCCGCCACATCAGAAAGAGCGAGTACGCCGCAGTCAGTGTCCATACCCAGAATGCCGATTCAGGATGTCCGCCGAGAACTGACAGCGCGAGGCCCGTGACAAGAAGGAGAAAAGAGGCGAGGCGTTTTTCGCGCGCGATGTTCAGGGCGCCGCTGAGCGCGATCGGCAGCATCATCGACGCCAGTCCCAGCGGAAAGAGAAGCCAGACCACGTGAAAGGTGCAGAAGGCGTATGCAACCGCGCCGTAAAGCGCCGCCATATCGCTCAGTGAATGGCCGCGCAGAAAGACAAACGTGAAGAAAAGCACGACGAACAGCCGCATCGAGGCTGTGAAGGTGAATCCCTTTCCGATGCTCAATGGAAGGAAGCCGAGCAGCGTGAACGGGTGAAAGATCGCCGTTTGCTGATTCGCTAGCAGCGGTGCGCCGGCGGCGGAATATCGGTTCCAGAGCGGCCACTCGCCAGAGCGGATCGCGTCACGAGCGACGCGCGTCCACGGCGCGATCTGCGTGAAGACAATGCCCGTATTCGCGGCCACCGGCTGACCGCCCGTTGCGCTCCATGGAAATGTGACAAAAGCAAGATTACCGGGCAGGTCGACGCGAGACGTGAACAGAGTCGTCGATTCATACGCGCAGACAATCGAAACAAACAGAACGATGATCCGCACAGGAACAACATCGAACCAGTGGTTCCATACGAACGCGGTCAAGCCGGCGCACGCAAGAAAGAGCGCAATGGTTGCGAACGTCACGATTCCGCGATGATACGGGCGGAGCGCGAGGGTTGTCCGAAATGCAAAGGGCCGCCTTGCGGCGGCCGTTGCGCGTGCGGAGCGAAATTGACGTGCCTAGAACGCGTTCAGGATGTATTCGAGAGGATTGACCGGATTGTTGTTCAGACGCACTTCGTAGTGCAGATGCGGTCCGGTGGAGCGGCCGGTCGAGCCGACGTAGCCGATGATGTCGCCGCGCTTCACGCGCCCGCCCGGGCGCACGGCGAAGCTGGAGAGGTGGCCGTAGCGCGTCGAATAGCCGTAGCCGTGCGAGATGTAGATGACATTGCCGTAGCCGTTGGCCCACTCGGACTTCACGACGATGCCGTCCGCCGGAGCGCGCACCGGCTGACCGACGGCCGAGGAGATATCGACAGCGTTGTGCGTTCCGGTCTCGCCGGTGAATGGATCGGAGCGGCCGCCGAAGCCGTCGGTGAGAATGCCTCGCACCGGCGCGATGGACGGAGTGGACGACAAGAGCTCCGACTGCGCGACGAACTTCTGTTCGAGCACCGAGAGATCGCGCTCGAGACGATGCGAGCGGAAGCTCATTTTGTCGATGTCGTCCCGATACGGATTGCCGCTCAGATCATCGTTCTGCCGCAGGCCGCCGACGCCGCCCTGGCTGGTCTCATCGAGCGTGGAGATCCCGGCGATGATCGCCAGTTTGCGCGTGCGATCTTCGACGGTGCGAAGTTGCGTGCGGAGTGATTCGACCGACTTGCTGAACTGTTCGTTCGCGACCTGCAGATCGCGATTCTCGCGCTGTAGTTTCGAAAGCTCGTGCGTCTGCGATAGTGAAGTGAAGTACTGAACCGAGAAGAACGTCGAGAGGCACAACGACGACGTCACAAGAGAGATGATGGAAAAGAGCAGCCGGTGGGATACCTTCAACTTTCGGAATTTGGCCCGCGCATGCGGAACGAAAATGATCGTTGAGTACCGCTTATCCATGCGTTTCTCCCCCGTCCTTTTACGATCACGAACTTCTTGGGCCGAAAGCGGTATTGTATGGATCGATCGAGTCGAGTCAAAGGAAAAGTTACCCGGAAATCACATAATTTCGGAACTTCCTTTGCAGAGCCTAACTTCTCGAATTTGAGGGACTTTTGCCTAAAAAATATGTCGAAATCCCATATTAGGGACGGCACGCCGCATCTTTCCGTATGTGCCTCAAAATAACTGCTGGCATGAAACTAACCGCGCTTCGTGACGCACGTCACGACGTATCGTACGATTCACTTTCGTGAGAGCGGACTGGAACGAGTACTTCATGGGCATCGCACATCAGGCCGCGACGCGTTCGACGTGTCCGCGCAAACACGTCGGTGCGGTGATCGTTCGCGATCGCACTGTTCTGTCGACCGGCTATAACGGATCGATCCGCGGACTGCCGCACTGTGAAGATGTCGGTTGCATCCTTGAAGATGATCACTGCATCACGACCGTGCACGCCGAGGCGAACGCGATTCTGCAGGCGGCGAAGAACGGCGTGTCGATCGAAGGAAGCGAGTTGTACACCACCGCCTCACCGTGCTGGACCTGCTTCAAGTTGATCGCGAACGCCGGGATCCGGCGCATCTACTACGGCGAGTTCTATCGCGACGAGCGCTCGCGCGAGGTGGCCCGGCAGATCGGCCTCGAGCTGGTCGATTTGCAGATGCCTAGGCTCACGAATGCTGGTTCTCGGCGTTGATACTTCGCTTTCGCTGCTGTCGGTCGCTCTCGTCGGCGACGGCGCGCTGATCGGCGCGGTCGCGCTCGAAGGAAAAGACTCGCGGAACGAAAAGCTTCTTCCGGCCATCGACTGGTTGCTTGCCGAGAGCGGAGTCGATCGCCACGACATCGATCTCTTCGCCGTCACACGCGGTCCGGGTTCGTTCACCGGCGTGCGCATCGGGTTAGCGACGGTGCAGGGAATTGCACTCGCTCTCGATCAACCGGTCTGCGCAATGTCGACGCACGAGGCGATCGCATCGAGTGTGGCGCCGCCGATCCCGGCGGCGGCCGCCGGCGAGATCGCCGGCGCCACACTGACGGTCGTCGACGATGCCGGGCGCGGTGAGTTCTATGTCAGCCGTTTCGGAGCCCATCCCGAGCCTCCGCACCTCTCGCGAGTGGCCGATCCCGGCGCTTTGCGCGTCTCCGATTTTCTGCAGCGCGAGAACGTTGCGGCGGCGTGTGCGCGACGCGCCACCGCGATTGCGGCTGCCGGAGAGCTCGGTCGCTACATCGACGCAACGCCGATCTACGTCCGTCTGGCCGAGGCGGATGTAAAGTTGCAGCAGAGGAGCGGTGGACGGTGAGGTGATGATCCGCCCCGCCGAGCGCGGCGATCTCGATGCCGTTCACGCCATCGAGCGCGCCTCGTTTCCGGCGCCGTGGCGGCGCGAATTCTTCGAGAGCGAGCTCGCTGCGCCCGGGCGCTTCACGCTCGTGGCCACGCGCAAGGGCAGCATCGTCGGATACATGTTCGCCATGTGGATCTTCGACGAGTTGCACGTCAACAAGATTGCCGTGATCGCGGACGAGCGGCGCAAGGGAATCGCGCTGGCTTTGATGGATCACTGCTTCGATTTCGCGCGCGAGCACGCTGTCGAAATGATCTCGCTGGAAGTACGCGAGTCGAATCACGCCGCGCAGGCGTTCTACCGGCGACTCGATTTCCAATCGGTGTATGTGCGGCCGCGCTACTACCCCGACAACGAGGCCGCGGTCGTCATGACGCGGCAGGTGTGAGCGTCACCACCGCACGCGATAGGCCGCGGCGGGCCGCAGTCGTGCGGCGAGAGCTTTCTGCACTTCGTCGACGGTCACCGTCGCCGTCGATCGCCGCGGACGCGCCGCGACATCCTCGATCTCCGGCTTCGGAGCGTTTGTCTCGCTGTCGCGCGCGATGATGCCCAGCGGGTCGGGAGTGGCCCATCGCCCTTCGAGTCCGGAGATCGCGTCGAGGAGTCCGAGCCGCGGGATCGCCACCGTTCGCTCATCGCGTCGTTCGAATCCTTCTGAAAGGATGATCGGAGCCCGCAGGCGCACGAGAATCTCACCGGGAAGCGGATTGAAGACGAGATCGAACTCTTCGTCGAGCGTGATGCCGTTCTGCCGCGCGTCACCGACATGATCGATGATAGCCTGCATCGCGTCGTTGACCGCCGTGAGCAGCGCGTCCTCTTCTTCGATCGTCGACTTCTCTTCTTTGTCGGAGAGCAAGATCGCAAATACCGGTTTCGCGCGTTGCGGCTCCCGATCGAGGTAGGAATAGAGTCGGTCGAGCGCGCGCAGATAGCGCACCGCGTCGGCAGACCATGTGTGCATCGCCGTTTCCACATGCTCGCGCTGCCGCCGGGTCGCCCGCGTGCTCGAAGAGGGATAGAAAGCCAGTTCGATCCAGCGCTCGCTTTCGGTCATCTGCACAGTGCCGCAATCGCTGAGGAAGCGTTGCAGATCATCGATCCTGATCCGCGCCGAT
>DASYUK010000221.1:0-15676 GCA_036001325.1 Thermoanaerobaculia bacterium | reverse complement strand
ACGCTTCACTTCTGATCCGCCGCGCTCTGGCCGCGGATGCAGCGACGCGCGAATCGCCATCATCGCTGCTCCTTCGACCGGCGTGTGCGTCGGCGGCATCAGTGTCGCGTGCGGCGCGTGACGCGTCACCGCCGCACGCATCGGTCCGAGCAAGAGCTCTTCGGCGTTGAACGCGCCGCCGACATACGCGACGGGGAACGGTGTGCTCGTGATGCGAAGCTTTCGCCCGACGGCGAGCACGCATTCGGCAAGCTCGACGCCGGCGCGCAGAAGGATCTCCTGCGCGACCTCGTCGCCCACGCGCGCCGCTTCGATCACGAGTTTTCCGTATCGCGCGATGTCGTCCGCGTGCGTCGTCGTCGCATAGACGAAGCGCGGCAGATCCTCGGGGCTGCACATGTCGTAGTCGTAGCAGAGCAGCTCCGTCATCTTCGTCGGCTTGCCGCGACCGTCGTGGGCGCGCACGATCGCGGACAATCCGTCGCGCGCGATCGCATATCCGCTCCCTTCATCGCCGATCGTCGGCCCCCACCCGCCCGCCCGCGCTTCTTCACCCGCCTCGTTGCGCCCGAACGCGACGGAACCGGTACCGGAGATGATGACGATGCCGCCGCCGAAGCCAACCGCGCCGGTGAGCGCGATGCGCGCGTCGTTGTCGACGATGAAGTTGCCGCGCGGAAAAAAGATGCGCAGCGAATCGATGACGCGCTGCCGATGCGCCGGATGATCGGCGCCGGCGATGCCGCAGTATGCATACTCGATCTGGCGAATGGCCATGCCCGCTTCGACGAGCGCGATGTTCACGGCGCGTTCGATGTTGCGCGTGGCGATCTCGATTCCCACGCGGAGGTGATTCGACGGACCGGCGATGCCGTGGCCGAGCTGCTGTGCGTCCTGATCGATGACGAGCGCTGCCGTTTTCGAGGCGCCCCCATCCACACCGAGGTAGTACTTGGTCGTCATGACCGGTCTGCAGTTTGCAATTGACAGCAGTACAACAGAGGAGATATCAAACGATGAAACGCTATCTGTCTCTTACACTTATGGCGATCCTCGCAATCGCTCTTCTGGCGACGGTTGCGTGCAAGACCAGCGGCATGGCCGTGACGTCGCGCGGCCAGTTCCTCAAGATCAACATCAATCATCCGGCCGCGCTCCCCGAGGGGGGCGAAGACAACCTCGACATCGTGCTGAGCAATCGCGGCGTTACCGATGTGAAGAACGTCCTCGTCGACGTCGAGCTGCCGCCGCAACTCATGGTGCTCGATCAAACCGCCGACCGCGGCATCAATGCGATGCATGATCCCGGCTCGAACGTGTATCACTTCACGCTCGGCAACGTCCAGCCCGCGGAGGATGCGCACCTGCGCTTCAAAGTGCGAACTGCATTCGGCACGATGCGCGAGACCGGCAGTGTGAAGGTCACGGCCTGGCAGCGCGATCTGCCTGGCGATAAGCTCGTCGAGACCGCAGTGATCAGGCTGCGAAGTTAGCCTCTCCCACCGGGAGAGGCCGGCGCGACAGCGCCGGGTGAGGGGCGCCCCTCATCCGGCCTTCGGCCACCTTCTCCCGGCGGGAGAAGGTTCTTAAGGCAGCGCCTCTGTTTCTTCGACCACTTCCATCTTCGGCATCTGCGTCTGCACGACGACCCATCGGACGCGAAAGCGCTCCGCCTCGATGACCTGAATCGACAGATCGCCGAGCTGCACTCGATCGCCGGGTGCGACTTCGCGTTCGATGCGCGCCGCAACGTAACCACCGATCGTCTCTTCCGCCGGCTGTCCGACATCGACCTTCAACCGGTCGGCAAGATCCTCGATGAGATAGTCGCCGCGCACACGATAGCGCCCGTTGCCGAGGGGCTCGATCTCCGGACGCTCACGATCGAACTCGTCCTGAATCTGACCGAACAACTCCTCGGTGATGTTCTCGAGCGAGACGATTCCCGACGAGCCCCCATACTCATCGAGAACGACAGCCATGTGCGTCCGGTGCTCAATGAATTGCGAGAGCAGCGCGTCTACGGTGCTGTTTTCGGGGACGAAGAGCACGTCGCGCTTCAGCTCCTGCAGCGTTCGGCCAGGCCCGCGCAGTTGCGCGAGCAGCAGATCCTTGACGTGGATCAGTCCGATCGTGCGATCGAGCGTCCCTTCGCAAAGCGGATAGCGCGTGTGGCGCGACGTGCGGATGACCTCGAGGTTCTCCTCGATCGTTTTCGTCGTCGAGAGAAACACCACGTCGGTGCGCGGCACCATGATCTGCCGCGCCATCCGCCTCGAGAACTGAAAGACCCCTTCGATGATCTCGAGGTTCTCCTCGGACAGCACGCCGGCCTTCTCGGAGTGCGTGAGGATCGCGCGCAGCTCCTCCTCGGAATGAACCGGACCACCTTCCGAAAGCCGGATGCGGAACACTCTGAGCGCCGCATTCGTCAGCGCACGCAGCAACCAGATCGCCGGAAAGGTGACGATGTAGAACGCATGAAGGAGATGTGCCGTCCAGAGCGCAGTGCCCACCGGCTTCTCGATGGCGAGAAATTTCGGGACCTGCTCGCCAAAGACGATGTGCATCCCCGAAATGAGTGCGAACGAGATTGCCACCGAGATGGAATGCGCAACGCCCGGCGGAAACAGCGGCATGAGCAGACGCGCAAAAGCGGGCTCGCCGATCCAGCCGAGGGCGAGTGAGGCGAGAGTGATTCCGACCTGACAGGCGGCAAGATACGCGTCGAGGTGCCTGAGCAGGCGGCGCGTCATGCGCGCACGCTTGCTTCCCCTGCCCGATATTTCGGCGAGTTGTGTCGGCCGTACTTTGACCAGTGCGAACTCTGCGGCGACGAAGAAACCATTCGCCACGATGAACAGCAGGGCTAAGACGAGATACCAGGGAGGCATTTCAGCGATCGATTCTATCGAACCGCTGCGGCAATCATCTCGTCGAGTGTTTTCCAGAATCGTGGGTAGGATTTGGAGACGACCTGTTCATTGCCGATCGTGACATTTCCGCGCGCTAATCCACTGATGGCGAATGACATAGCGATGCGATGATCGTCGTGTGTATCGATCGTCGCCGCCTCGCTGCTCCACCCCGGATGGATCAGTAGAGAATCAGGGCGTTCGTCGACCTTCGCTCCCAGTTTCCGCAGCTCGGAACTGACCGTAGCCAGGCGATCGGATTCCTTCACGCGCAGGTTCGCGACATTCGTGATTTCAACCGGCGACGACGCCAGCGGCGCGATCGCGGCGAGCGTCGGAACGATGTCGGGTGTGGCGTTGCAATCGAACGTTCCACCTCGAAGGTCGCCGCCGGTCACGGCGATCTCCTCTCCCGCCGAGACTGCGCATCCCATCGCCGCAAGGATGTCGAGAAACGCCGCGTCGCCTTGCGCGGTGGGGCTCGCCAGTCCGCGCACACGAACGGTTCCGTGCGTCGCCGCCGCCGCTGCGAACCAATACGACGCCGACGAGTAATCACCCTCGACACGATATTCAGAACACGTAAGCCGTCCGGCGCGAACCGAAATATCGTCGCCACTTCGCTGCACGCGCGCGCCGAACGTTTCGAGGATATCGGCAGTGATGTCGATGTAAGGACCGGAAGCGAGCGACGAGATGTGGAGGGTGATGCCGTCGGGCAGTGATGCACCGCCCAGCATCAATGCCGAGACAAACTGGCTCGACGTCTCCGCGGAGATCGATACGTTGAATCCGCCGCGCATCCGCTTGCCACGAATCCGCAGCGGTGGGTATCCCTCTTTCTCGACGTACTCCACCTCCGCACCGATCTGCAGAAGCACATCGACCAGGTCGCCGATCGGACGGTGATGCATCCGCTCTCCACCATGCAGCAGAAATCGGCCGGGGGTGAAGGCGAGCCATCCGGTGAAGAAACGCATGGCCGTGCCGGCGTTGCCTACGAAGATCGGCACTTCATTCGCCGACATCGTCTTCCGCTCGCCGATGCGCACTTCGCGCTGAATCGAGCCGCTGATTTCGAATCCGATCGCGCGCAACGCCTCGAGCGCGTATCGCGTGTCGTCGGCGTCCAGGCAGTTTACGATCGTCGTTGTGCCGTCGGACATCGCGCCGAGAAGAAGCGCGCGAACGGAGTACGACTTGGACGGGGGCGCGGTGACGGTTGCTTGGATCGGACCTGTCTTGGGGATCGTCTTCATGAAAAGCAGAATTCAGATTTCCAACCGCAGCCCGTCATACGCCAGCTTCACACCCGTCGGCAGCGTCGCCTCAAACACGTCGTGATCGATATCGTGTGTAAGGTGAATGAGGTACGTTTCACGCGCCCCGATGCGCCCCGCGCATTCGACCGCCTCATCGATCGTGAAGTGCGTCGGGTGGGGCGGTGCGGGGCGCAGGCCGTCCAGAGCGAGGATGCGCACCCCCTCGAGAAGCCGCATCGATGAGTCGGGGACTCCATTCGTGTCAGTGATGTACGCGAAATCGCCGATGCGAAATCCGAGGATCGTCCAGTCACCGTGCGCGACCGGAATCGGGACGATGCGAACGCCCTCGTGCGTGAACGCATCCTCGACTTCGTGCAGCTCGAGCTGCGGCTTTCCACCGCCCAACTGAGAGTCGTTCCAGATGTAGCCGAAGGCACGGCGAATCGCCTTCGCCGTTTTCGGATTCGCGAACGCGTGGATGGCCTCGCGCTGACGAAAGTTAAAGGGACGAATGTCGTCGAGGCCCATCAGGTGATCGGAGTGCGAGTGTGTGAAAAGAATGAAGTCGAGGCGCGAAATCGGATGCCGTAAGAGCTGCAGGCGCAGATCGGGAGTCGTGTCGATGAGCGCGATCTTTCCGTTCGTTTCGATTTTCACCGACTGGCGGAGACGTTTGTTCTTCTCGTTGCTCGATGTGCACACAGCGCAGTGGCAGCCGATGACCGGAACGCCGGTCGAAGTACCGGAACCGAGGAATGTGATGGTCACCGTCATATCGTGACGAAGACGAACTCCCCCGTCGTCGGATCGATCGCCATCGCTTCGCCTGTCTCGAACCAGGCCGGCAGGACCGCGATCGTCACCCCGCTGCCGGGCATCACGAGCTTGTGATGGAAATGGCCGAAGACGACGTGCGTGAATCCTTCGCCCCCGCGCTTCCGGCCATAGGCCTCCATCAACTCGACCGGCAGACGCGTCTTGTGCTTGAAGTTCGATCTTGCCAATCGCTTCTCGACATCGTCCACGAATCGCCGCGCGACAGTCTTCGGGATGAGCTCCAGCCCCAGCTTCGTCATACGATTCTTCGACGCGCGACGCCAGAATCGATACGGCCAGTCTTTGTCGTTGATCATGTCGCCGTGGACGATCAGATATTTCTGATTTCCGGCGTGCAGCTCGTACTCGCGCTCGATGTCGGTCACGAAGTCTTCCACGAATGAGCCTTTGACGAAAAAGTCGCGATTTCCCTCGACGTAGTGAACGGCGATGCCGCTGTCGACGAGCTCTCGAAATTTGTGAAGGACCCTCTCGACCGCCGGCGTGAAGAACTTCTTATGCGCGATGAGGTAATGGAACAGATCGCCATTGAGATAGAGCGCTTTCGGTCGAAGCGCTTTCAATCGATCGAGCCAGTCGCTGATCGGCTTCTCATTTCCGTCGCGGAGGCCGATGTGCGAGTCGCCGATGACGAAGATCTGTCCAGGGGCGGGGTTCATAGCGCTGTCTTCAGATTGGCGCGTGGATTCTCACGATACTTCGACTCGATCTTTTGAACAGCGTCCATCGTGTCTGACAGATCGCGCGGAATGTGGATCTGTACCTTGTAGTAGTGATCGCCGCTCCCGCTCTTTTTCTTGACGCCTTTGCCTGACAGCCGAAACGTCTGTCCGCCCTGCGTTCCCGCCGGAATCTTCGCGCGAACGGGACCGTGAATGGTCGGCACTTCGATCTCACCGCCGCGCGCGGCTTCGCCGACGGTGATCGGCAACTCGATGTGGATGTTATCTCCGCGCCTCTCATAAAACGGATGGGGACGAACATGCACGATGAGTTGCAGATCGCCGGGCGCTCCACCCATCGGCCCAGGCTGCCCCTTTCCCCGAATCCGCAACCTTTGTCCGTTCGATACTCCTTCGGGGATCTTCACCTTCACCGTCCGGCCATCATTGAAACGAAGCTCGATCGTCGTGCCGAGGATCGCGTCGCGAAAATCAATGGTCGTCTCCGCCTCGACATCCGAGCCGCGTTGCGGCTCCGCCTCGAATCCTCCGCCGAAGAGATCGCCGAAGATGTCGGTGAAGTCGACGGTGCGGCTGCCGCCACGCGTCCCGCCCCGCCGCCC
Source organism: Thermoanaerobaculia bacterium (assembly GCA_036001325.1). Lineage (GTDB taxonomy): Bacteria > Acidobacteriota > Thermoanaerobaculia > Gp7-AA8 > Gp7-AA8 > DASVHS01. The sequence continues at coordinate 9,374 of DASYUK010000221.1, read as the reverse complement.
GCGCGCCCCGCCGCCGCCCATGAACTGCGAGAAATCGAAGCCGGCGAACGGATTCGCGCCTCCCGCGCCGAACGCCTCGCTGCCGAGGCGGTCGTACTGCTCGCGCTTTTCCTTATCGCTCAGCACCGCGTAAGCCTCGGAAATCTCCTTGAACTTGTTCTCGGCCTCTTTGTTCCCCTTGTTCTTGTCGGGGTGGTGTTTCTTGGCGAGATTGCGGTATGCCTTCTTGAGCTCCTCGTCGGTCGCGTTTTTCTTCACGCCGAGGATGTCGTAGTAGTCCTTCCCCGCCATGGCCTCGGAGTTTTAGCACAGGCTCCACTTCTGGTCAGACACTTGCTAACCGTATTAGTGATAGAAGAGAGGCAATGTACGGTTCGCTCGCTCGACGAAATGTTCTGACGATGATCCTGGCCGGCGGGATGGGTGAGCGGCTGTATCCGCTCACACGCGACCGCGCCAAGCCGGCCGTACCGTTCGGCGGGCGCTATCGCATCATCGACTTCGTCATCAACAACTTTATCAACTCCGGTTTCTTCAAGATCAAGGTTCTGACGCAATTCAAGTCGACGTCGCTCATCGAGCACATCACGCGGACGTGGCGGCTCGTGCCTGAGATCGGTCAATACGTCGACGTCGTGCCGGCGCAGATGCGCAAGGGACCGTTCTGGTTTCGGGGGACCGCTGACGCTGTCTTTCAGAACCTCGAGCTGATCTTCGACGAGAGCCCAGACCTGGTCTGCGTCTTCGGTGGCGATCACATCTACAAGATGGATGTGAATCAAATGCTGCAGGAGCACTTGACGAACGAGGCCGATCTGACGCTTGCGACGATTCCCGTTCCCCTGTCAGAAGCTCACCACTTCGGGATCGTGGAGATCGACGATGACTTCCGCGTCACGGGATTCGTCGAGAAGCCGAAGGATGGGGCGAAGACGATTCCCGGCCGGCCCGACATGGTGCTCGCATCGATGGGAAACTACATCTTCGATGCGAGTGTGATGATCGACGTCCTGCAGCGCAATGCGCTGCGCGATTCCGCTCACGATTTCGGCAAAGAGATCATCCCGGACATGTATCCGAAGACGAAGGTGTTCGCGTACGACTTCGCCAAGAACCACGTTCCAGGCGAGGAGGGGCACAACCGCGGCTACTGGCGCGATGTGGGGACGGTCGATGCGTATTTCGAAGCGTCGATGGATCTCGTCTCGGTCAGTCCGGCGTTCAATCTGTACAACCCGCTGTGGCCGATCGTGTCGGCGCCGATGAATCTTCCGCCGGCGAAGTTCGTCTTTGCCGATTCGAAGTCGCAGAGGATCGGCATTGCCACCGACTCGCTCGTCTCCGACGGTGTGATCATCTCCGGCGGCACCATCAACCGGTGCGTGTTGCATCCGCGTGTGCGCATCCATTCGTACTCCGATGTGGATGAATCGATTCTGATGGACGGGGTCGAAGTCGGACGGCACTCACGCATTCGCCGCGCCATCATCGATAAAGGTGTGAAGATCCCGGCTGGTACGACGATCGGCTACGATCTCGAAGCCGATCGACAGCGCTACACGGTCAGCGATACGGGAGTCGTCGTCGTGCCGAAGGGGGCGGAGATCGAAGAAGGAGTACCGGCGGCGCAACACGCATGACAGCTCGCAGCGACGGCCGCGCGCCGGATCAGCTCCGGCCGGTCGTGATCCATCCCAACTTCACCAAGCACGCCGAAGGCTCCGTGTTGATCGAGGTCGGCGACACGCGTGTGGTCTGCACGGCATCGGTGCAGGAGAAGGTGCCGCCGTTTCTCTATCGCACCGGCCGCGGCTGGATCACTGCCGAGTACGGAATGCTGCCGCGTGCCACGAGCGAGCGTGTCGAGCGTGAGGCGTCGCGCGGAAAGCAGGGCGGGCGCACGATGGAGATTCAGCGGCTCATCGGACGATCGCTGCGCGCCGCGGTGAACGCCGAGATGCTCGGCGAGCGCACGATCTGGATCGACTGCGATGTGCTGCAGGCAGACGGTGGAACACGCACCGCGTCGATCACCGGTTCCTATGTCGCGCTGGTGACCGCGTTGGGGCGACTGTACGTCGATGGCAATCTGCCCAGTTGGCCGGTGAATGATTTCATCGCCGCGATCTCCGTCGGCATGCTCGGCGGCCGGGCGCTGCTCGATCTCAATTACGAGGAGGACTCGAAAGCAGGCGTCGACATGAATATCGTGGCGACGGAGAAAGGGCGTTTCATCGAGCTGCAGGGCACGGGCGAAGGAGCAACGTTCAGCGAAGAGGAGATGCAGATGATGCTGGCTCTGGCGAAGAGCGGAATCGCGCAGCTCGTCGCCAAACAGCGCGAGGTGCTCACGCCCTTATTGACGCGCGTCGACGGTGTCGCGCGAGAACGTCTGAACCGTAAATTTCGATGACCAGTGACTCCCGATGAAACGATGGATATTTGAGCCGGGTCACACCGCCGCTGAGTTCTGCGTGCGCCACATGATGGTCACGTACGTTCGGGGATATTTCAAAGATGTTCACGGAACACTCGTTTTCGATGTCGACGAACCGAAGAGCGCGCAGGTGGAGGTCACCGTCGATACGAGAAAGCTATGGACGGGTGAGCCGGACCGTGATGCGCACTTGAGGAGTGCGGACTTCCTGGATGTCGAGAAGTTTCCGACAATGACGTTCCGTTCCAGCGTTGTCGATGTGATCGGACCGAGCGATGCGAAGGTGCAGGGCGATGTCATGATTCGAGGCGTCACCGGGCCACTGACGCTCGATGTGCACCTTCTCGGTATGTGGCAGACGCCGTGGTGGGAGAACGGCGCCGATCGCGGACCGAAGACGCGAGCGGGATTCGTGGCGCGAGGAAGACTGAATCGCCACGATTTCGGAGTGAGCTGGAATTCGCTCCTCGATCGCGGTGGCGTGGTCGTTGGAGATGACGTGGAGATTACGCTGGACGCCGAAGCGATCCAGGAAGAATGAAGAGGCTCCATGGTGTCGGTGCGTACCAGACTCGCACATCCGATTCACCCGGCGGCGCTGCAAATCCGAGAAATGCTCCGTTGACGCGAATGGGGTCGGCCCTCCGGCCATTGCGCTCCACCTTCCACCCAGGCCACCAGGGGATGCTACTGACCACCAGCGTGTAGCGCGGGGCGACGACATGCATCGTATAAACCGTCGGATCGGACGACGCCAGACGCAACGTCGTGCGCGGCGCGTTCGGTGGACGCGGCGCGAGAAAGTCATTTCGCATCTGGTCGTTCTCGACTTTGAGATCGTTGAGTATCGCTGTGTGCTGCCAGTCTTCGTGTCGCTGCAGACGTCGAATGAACTCCGAAGGTTTGAATTCGAGAATCACCGCGTCGACCGGAAAGAATCGCGGGAGAACATCAGCGTTCTCGAAAATGCGGCCGTCGGCGCCGTCGTAAATCAATTTGAATCGCCAGTCGCGCATCATCGCGCCCGGAAAGGTGACGAAGTAGCGCACGTTGAGATAATCGAGCAGTCGCGTCTCGGTGTTGTACCACTGCATGAAGTACTCGGAGGTATTGAGACCGGTGTTCAGATTGAGCAGGCCGAGATACCGCGAGCCCGCGATCGGATCATTCGTTCGAATATCTTCGAGCCCGTACATCGCGGCAGTGTTCGGAAAGAGCGTCGCTCCGTAGCCTGCGATCCGAAATGGCTCACGCGCATCCTTTTTCAGCTCGATGAGTTTTCGGATTTGCGGCGTCTCCGGATAGAGCGCGGATGAGGGGAGCGCCGGATTCCAATCATGAAAGGCGTTCCACAGCTCGGCCGTCACTGCGACGATCAACAGTAGTAATGTGTCCTTCTCCCGCCGGGAGAAGGTGCCGCGAAGCGGCGGATGAGGGGCGAGCCCCTCACCCGGCCCTTCGCTCCGCTCAGGGCCACCCTCTCCCGATGGGAGAGGGAGCAGCGCAATCAGCAGGACGATGAAAGACGGGATGAGTGACAACAACGCCGCACTGCGATGCGCCGCGCTCGGGAAATCGAAGGACATCATCGAGAGCACGAGCGCGGCGGCGCACACGATGCCGAGGATGTAAGGCCGGCGGTGACTACGCTGCAAGAGGTCGACCGCGGCGGCTGCCTGCAGCGACAACATCAAGACGAGGATGAATCGCAGCCGCGTGTTCGCTGCGAGATGGAAGACGAGATCGAAGAGTTGCGTGAAGCCCGGCCAGCTATAGATGATCGCGATCGTGATGATCGTCGCGAAGACGAAGAAAGCCTCGCGCGAGCGCCATCGCCTGTTCCCCATGACGTAAAGCAGGACGGCGAATCCTGAGGCGACTGCGAACGTCCCGGCGAAACCGCAGATCGTTTCGGGAATCGCCGGGCCCCACGGCTGCTCATGCGGAATCGCTCCGAAAAAGTGCGGCTCGAGCATCGCGATCGTGGAAGCCCAATCAGCGAACGCGCCTTTTGGATGCGGGCTCGCTTTCAATGCCGCGAAGCGCTGCGACTTCGTGACGGTCTCGAAGAACACGATGAGAAGCGGCGCCGCGAGAAGCGTCGCCACGAAGACTGAACCGAACGATGAAGCGATGAATCGAAGCCCAGGACGTTCGACCACGGCGATCCATCCGATGGCCAGCATCGCCAGAAAGCAGCAATGCGCCGCGGTCTCCGGATGTCCGCCGTTGAGAATCGCCCACCAGATCGCGACGATGAACAGAAAACGTCCGAACGTCACGCGCTCCGCGAGCAGGTCGATCGCATAAAGCAACGCCGGCGCAAAACAGGCGACCGTCGCGTGCGGGTAATGCAGCCAGACCATGATGAAACCCGAAAAGCCGAAGCAGATCGCGCCAATCGCGCACGCCTCCGGCGAGTAACCGCGCCTTGCGCAGTACAGGAACGTGAAGGTGAGCGCGATGAGGATTTTCCACGCCGCTTCTGCGGTGAACGATCGACCGAGCGACAGCGGCAGCGCGAGAAGTCGCAGCGGCGATGTCGCAGCGCTCTGTGCGTTCGCGAGCAGCGGATATCCCGACCCTGCATTCGGATTCCAGAGTGGGATGCGCCCTGACTTCCACTGCTCGCGGACCTGATGTGCCCACGGCACGAGCTGCAGCGCGACGTCGTTCTGCCATGGATTCGCCGGCTTCGCGTTTGGGTTGAGCTCACTCCAGGGGGGCAGCTTCTGGATGTAGTCGACGGGGATGTTGATTGTGTCGGTCGTCAGAGGAGCGAAGAAGAGAACGAGAACGAGCGCGAAGAAAAAGATCGCGATGCGCCATGGGAGTTGAACGCCGGCGCGGCGTGCGAGTGCGATGGCTGCGGCATAAATCGCCGCGACGTACAGCCAGGTAAAGTTCATGACGTGCGCCGCCGGGATCGGCGGCGCCACACTGGAAACACTGCTAGCGCGAGAATGGTCGCGGCCGATAGCCACACGCCGCCCAAGAACGTCATCGGCGAGTACGAGACCCGCACGTCCGCTCGACCGGGTGGCACTGCAAATCCGAGAAATGCGCCGTTGACGCGGATGGGATTGATCGCGCGGCCGTTGCGCTCGACCTTCCATCCCGGCCACCACGGAATGCTGCTGACGACGAACGAATATCGCGGCGCGGCGATGTTCATCCGGAAGTCGTCGACGCCGGCGCTCGTCATCCGCAGCGTCGCATTGAGCGAAGACTTCGGCCGCGGCGCGAGCAGATCGAGCCGCATCTGATCGTTCTCGACCGGTAGATTTTTGAGCAGCGCGGTGTTCGCCCAGTCGTGTTGCTGCTGCAGCAGTTGCACATAGCGATCATTCCTGAATTCGAGGATCACATTGGGCACGGTATAGAAGCGCGGCAGCGCGGTCGTGTTCTCGAAGACGCGACCGTCGCGTCCTTCATACACGAGCGTGTAGCGCTGCGGATCGTGCAGATCGCCACGCGGAAGCGTGACGACGTACTTCACATTCAGATAGTCGAGCAACTGCGTCTCGATGTCTCTCCACTTCGGAAAGTAGTCTTCGGTGTCATAGCCGGTGAGCACGCGCAGCATGCCGAGATAACGACCGTTGGCCATCGGATCGTGCGCGCGGATGTCTTCGAGGCCGAACATCGCCGAGACGTTTGGAAAAAATACCGGGCCCGTGCCGACGATGCGGAACGGCGCTGTCGCCGGCTGCTTGGCTTTCAATGTCTGCAGCTTTTCGATCAGCGGCGTCGGCGCGTACATCTCTGCCGCCCGAATCGTCGGGTTCCAACCATTCGTTGCGCCCCACACCTCGGCGACGATCGCCATGAGGAGAACCATGAGCGCTCCGTCGCGATATCGCGGCAACGCAGCGAAGCACGCCAGGGCAAGCACAGCGACGCTCGGCAAAAGGGCGAGAACAGCGGTGTCATGCGCGGCCGCGTTCGGAAACGCGACTCCGTAGACGAGATAGATGAGGATGCCGCTGCAGACGGCAAAGCCGGCGAGAACCGCGCGCGCATCGCGTTGCAAGAGATCAATGACCGCTGCCGTCTGCACCGCCAGGAGAAAACAGAGCAGAAGTCGCAGTCGCGCATTTGCGGCGAGCTTGAACACGAGATGAAAGAGCTGGCTCAGTCCGGGCCAGCCGAGGACGATGCCGAGGACGACGAGGGTGGCGATGACGAAAAAGAATTCGCGGGAACGCCACGCGCGGGCGCGAATGACGTGAATCGCCAGAGTGAACCAAGCTGCGATTCCGAGCAAGCCCGCGAAACCCGTGATCGACTCTGCTGCTACCGATGACACTCGTGGCTTTTCGAAGGGCACCTCGCCGAAATATCGCGGTTGAATGAGGAGGACGATCGAGGCCCAGTCGGAGTAGTAGCCGATGACGTTCGGACTCGCCCGCAACTCGCTGTACCTCCTCGACTTCGTCAACGCCTCGGCGAATGTCGCGAGGAACGGCGCGGCGAGAAGCGCGGCGACGACGAGCGCGCCGCCCAGAGTCACGATGAGTTTCAGGTTCGCGGAGCGCTCGACGAAGACGATCCAGAGCAGGTACAGCAGCGAGATGAAGAAGATGTGTGCGATGGTCTCCGGATGTCCGCTGAAGATCATCACCATCCACAGGATCGCAGCGAAGACGAAGCGGGGATATGTCCGGCGTTCTGCGATCAGATCGATCTGGTAGAGCGCCGCCGGCACGAACACGGCGACCGTGGCTAACGGGAAATGAAGCCAGACGACGATGAAGCTGCAGAACGCAAAGCAGACGGCGGCTGCAGCGCTGGCGATTTCGGAGTAGCGACGGCGGCAGAACAGATATGTGAAGGTGAGGGCAATAAGAAACTTCATCGCCGCTTCGGCCGCGAAGCTTTGTCCGAGTGTCAGCGGCAGAGCCAGGATCCGCAGCGGCGAAAGCGCGGAGCTCTGCGCGTTCGCGAGCAATGGGTAACCTGATCCCGACATGTTGTTCCACAGCGGGATGTGTCCCGACAGCCAGCTCTCGCGCACCTGATGCGCCCACGGGACGATCTGCAGCACCAGGTCGTTGATCTCGGGATTGATCGTGTGGTGATCGCGCGTGAGAAACGACCACGGCGCAAGCGTTCGCAGGAAGTCGACAGGAAGATTGACGACGTCGCTCGTCAGCGGTCGGAAGAGGAAGATGAGAACGAGCAGGTAGAAGAACGCAGCGATCCGCCACGGAAGATCGATTCCGGCGCGCCGGACGAGCCACACCGCCACGGCGTAGATCGCACCGACATAGAGCCATGTGGCGTTGAACACGGGCGCGGATGATAAACGAGGTCAGGCGGGCTCGGCTTTTGCTCTTGGCTCGCCGGCATGCGATACGCCTTTTTCATCACGATATTGACTGCCCTCAGTGCATCTGCCGCCGATGCACCGCCACCGAAACCATGGACCTTAGTCCTTGGTCCTTAGTCCTTAGTCGTTCGTCAGTTTAAGGACCAACGACCAACGACCAACATATCTCCGCGGAGAAAGCAATGGCACGAAGCAGGTCGACAAGGCGACCGCGGACACGCGCGAGGAGTACTCGGTTTCCGACAGAACGTTCGCGTTCGGTGAGATCGCATACTTGCGCGATCCGTTCAAGGCGATCTCTTATCTCGTCGCGCCGCTCGCTGGAGCGGGATATCGAGTGATCAAGAGCGACATCCGCAATCTCACGATCGATGTCGCCGTCGGTGGAGTGATCGAGAGCAACACCGTCGCCGGTCGTTCGAGCAGCGGCGCGATCAAGTCTGGAGAGAACTTCGACTGGGCCATTTCGCCGACCAGCAAGTTCACGCAGCAACTGACGGGACTCTGGAAAACGAACGACTTTGCGGACGCGCTCTATCACTTCGACGCCGGTGTGGCCGCGACAGTCGCGACACGAATGGAACTGAAAGTGGCTTACGCGTACGACTACAAGAACCGGCCGGTTCCAACGAATCTAAAGAAGGGTGACAGCGCTCTGTTCGCTGCGTTGCTCTTCAAATATTAGGTCGGACACGGAGGGCACTACACCGTGCCCTCCGTGTCTCGATTCGTTACCTCGGCGATGGCGCGCTGGTCGCGGACGGGTACATCGGTGGCGAATTTTTGGGTTTGTTGTAACCGCCACTCGATCCGCAACTCCACAACGTCAGCAGCAGAACTGCGCCGGTCAGGAACGCGAAGAACCCTGGTTGCTTGCGGTTCATATTATTTCTCCTATCTCAATCAAAGGGAGCGAGATATCCGCTCCTGCCATGAGATATTCAAAATTCGCACCTGTATTATTTGTATTAACCCAAGCCGGTCTCGGCAGCACGGTTTACCGCGACATCAGAATGATCGTCTTGTTGACGACCTGTGATGTCGTGACGTCGAAGTACGGCCGTTGAACCGTCACGCGCGGACGATTCGGGCGCGGCGCGATCTCCGCCGCTTTGTATGTGCCGACCGCTTTGGACGTATCGGTCTTCAGTCCGAGTTTCGGGATCAGCGGTTCGATCGACTTCACATCCGCCGCGAGATCGCCACCGCGGTAATAGGCCGGTGGATTTTTCGAGCTGAGATTGTCGGGAGCGACGCTGCCATAACCGTACGACTTCGCGTAGAACGTCGCCACGTCCTCGACCGATGCATCGGTGTCGTACACCGCGACCGGCGGAGGCTCTTCATTCGGTTTGATTAGTTTGTGCGCCTGCCGCGTCGCTTCGGTGATCTGGCCCAGGTAACGCGCACCCGGATAGGGGATGAACGCGAACGCCTCGGGCTCGTTGTATTCCTCTTCTTTACTGCAGCCGGCGGCGAGCGCGAGCAGAACGAGCGTGCCGGCAATGATGTGTGAGCGTCTCAACGACGGGTTACCTCCGTATTGGAAAGGGTCGTAGGTCGTCGGTCGTAGTTACCGTGGGCATTCAGGCCAAAAGGCCCACG
>DASYUK010000220.1:0-1824 GCA_036001325.1 Thermoanaerobaculia bacterium | reverse complement strand
ATCGTCGAGAAACTCTCCTTCGACAAAGACATCTCCGTTCAGAACTTCGAGATCACCATCCGTCTTCTCGGCGGATTGCTCTCGGGCTATCAGATGACCGGCGACGAGCGCCTACTGGGGCTCGCGGACGATCTCGGGACGCGGCTCCTGCCGGTCTTTGATTCGCCGACGGGCTTGCCGTATCGATTCGTGAATCTGCGCACGGGAAAGACGACCGGCGCGAAATCGAATCCGGCGGAAATCGGCACGCTGATCCTCGAGCTCGGAACGCTGTCGAAGCTCACGCACAGACCGGTCTACTTCGAGAAAGCGAAAAATGCGCTCGTCCAGCTTTACAAGCGACGCTCGAAAATCGGTCTCGTCGGCGAGGAGATCGACGTCGAGACCGGCGAATGGGTCGGTCGCACGAGTCACGTCGGCGGCGGCATCGATTCGTATTACGAGTATCTATTGAAGTGCGCGCGACTGTTCGGTGACAAGGACTGCCGGACGATGTGGAGCACGAGCATACGGGCGGTCAACAAATATCTGGCGGATGACGGATGGTACGGCGAAGCCGACATGACGACAGGCAAACGCGCAGCGACACAGTTCGGCGCGCTGCACGCGTTTCTGCCGGCTGCGTTGGCGCTGGGCGGCGACGTTCGTCGCGCGGCGCGGTTGCAGTCATCGTGCTTCCGGATGTGGCAACTTCACACGATCGAACCGGAGGTGATCGACTACGCGACGATGAAGGTCGTTCATCCCGGATATCCGCTGCGACCGGAGATCATCGAATCGGCCTATTACCTTCATCAGTACACGACTGACTCACGCTATGTCGCGATGGGGAAGACGTTCTTCGACGCGCTCATCGCGCACTGTCGCACGGACGCCGGCTACACGACGCTGAAGAACGTCGTCACGAAAGAGAAGGGCGATCTAATGCCGAGCTACTTTCTCGCGGAGACGCTGAAGTATCTTTACCTTCTCTTTGCACCAGCGCGCACGATCGATCTCGATCGTGTCGTCTTCAATACGGAGGCGCATCCGCTGCGCCGGACGTGGTAGCCGCAGTTCCCTCTCCCACCGGGAGAGGGTGGCGCGTAGCGCCGGGTGAGGGGTGAGCGTCTTGCCGAGAATCGCGCCCCTCATCCGGCCTCCTCCCGTTGGGAGAAGGGAGTGAATGAAAAGAACCTACCGTCTTCCTACCCGCATGCGTGGAACGCGCCGCACATTGCTTCCACACACGGTCCTCGTTGCGAGAGGGGGCGAGGTGATGCGGCGGCGGGCGTGGCTGGCGCCTGCCGCGTATCAAACCCGAGAGCCGAGCGGCGCGGTCGGTCGTGCCGACCCGGGGGCGATCTGGAACCGAATGGCTGTCTGGGCAATTCGGATCTCGTCGCCGGGACGGAGCGGCCGCGCCGCCTCGAGCTTTTCCCCGTTGAGCCACGTTCCATTGCGGCTGCCCAGGTCCTGCACCACCGCTTCTTCGCCGTGGATGTTGATCGCGGCATGCCGGCGCGACACCGCGGCCAGATCGAGACGGATGTGCGCGGCCGGGTCGCGACCGATCACGTTGCGCCCTTCGCGGAGCGCATACGCCACGCCGTTGATCACGACAGAGAATCGCGATCGCGTGAGCGATATCTCTTCACGCGCATCTTCGGTGAACGCATATCCCACACCGCGCTGTGTTCGAATGACATCGTCGCCGATCGCCGTTCGCAACTCAGCGATGAGATTCTTGATGTTCGCTTCCTGCACGTAGACGTTCGGCCACAACACGTCATAGATCTCTTTTTTCGCGATGACTTTCGGGCGCTCGGCGATGAGTAGAGCGAG
>DASYUK010000219.1:0-3613 GCA_036001325.1 Thermoanaerobaculia bacterium | reverse complement strand
CCCTGCATCCTCGGCAAGACGTGGGGATTGACGAAAAATCGAAAAGGGGTATGGGTCGATGACGGCTGCCGAGCTGAATTTCTAATTGGTGGCTCCGCCGTCTCGCCAGCGGCATTCGGACGAAGCGTGCTCTGTGAGTCGATCAACAACGGCAAGGCACGGTGTCCGGTGGATACGAGCTATGGTGTTCAGCTCGCTCGGCAGATCAGCAAGAACGCCTGCATCCGCGGCCAGGACTGGGGCTTTGACCAGAACGGCATCTGGGTTGACCACGGCTGCCGCGGCGAATTCGTTCTCGGCGGCGAACCGCGCTTCACGCCGATGACTTCGTCGGCACGGACGACGGTCGTGTGCGAGTCGCAGAACAATGCGCTGAATCGCTGCGCGGCAGACACGCTCTACGGAGTGACTCTGCAGCGACAGATCAGCAACCGCGCATGCGTCCGTGGTCAAACGTGGGGATACGACGCCAACGGGATCTGGGTGACAGGCGGATGCCGCGGGGAGTTTGTCCTCGGCCAGTAAGAAATCGCACTCTCGCCTCAGATCGCGTCCACAGCAGCAAGAGCGTAGACGACGACCCGCTGCAGCAATCTTTCCTTGATGCTGTGCGGGTCGTCGAGTTTCATTCGCTCGAGATACGGACGCGCTTTCTCGGGAATCGCGAACGTCCTGCCAAGATCGCGGGGCCGAGGGAAGTTTCGCAGGCCTTTCTCTTTCAAAGAGGTGAGCGCCTTCCCCAGCACCACCTCTTCCGGCGTGAAATCCGTGCCGAAGGGGAACTGCTCGAACAGCCCTTGTTGGCGGAGCGGCGCAAAGATCGACTCGAGCCGCTCCGGCTGGTTGTGCCTGAACACATCGGGGATGTTGTAGTTTTTCCTGACCTTGCCGGCGCGTTTCGCCTCATCCAGCAGTCCTTCTTGAAAGCGAGAGTCGGCGATCTCGAGCAGAGCTGTCGCCACCTGCTCATCCGTGCGCCCGCGCAGATCCGCGATGCCGTACTCGGTCACCACGAGATCGCGGAGTTGGTGGGGAATGGTGGTGCTTCCGTAGCTCCAGACGACATTCGAGTGGACCTTGCCGCCTGCCTCTCGTGTGCTCCTGATCATCAAGATCGAGCGGCCGTCCTTCAGGGCGTGCGCCATGGCTACGAAGTTGTACTGACCGCCGACTCCGCTCAGCACGCGCCCATCCTCCAGCATGTCGGAGGCGACGGCGCCGGTCAGAGTGGCCACGAGGCCGGAGTTCACGAATCGCGCGCCCTTCCTTTGCGCTCGCTTCAGCTCCTCCTGACCGTAAAGCTGATTCACGAAGGAGATTCGAGTCATGCAGAACTGCTCGCGCTCGGCACGATCCATCCGGTTGAGCGCGTCGTAGAAACGTCGTGGTCCGAGGAAGAAGCAGGCGTGAGCTACAGATCCTCCCTCGAGGCGCTCGCCAAGGAAGGCGCGGATGCGATCATCATCGATCTGGATCGATCCGGAGTCGTAGAGGACGTCACGCCTGAAGACGCCGAGCGACTGAAGCAGTTTGAAGTCTTCGGCAGTGAGCTGTTCCGAGACGATGCCAGCTTCGACAAACGCCTCCAGCATTTCCGGCGTCACCGCCTCGGCGATTCGACCGGCGCTCAAGAGTCGCTGCACGTCTGCGTTTGGATAAACCTTGCGTTTGAGAATCCCGCTGCGATAGAGCTCGAGGAATCCATCGATCAGCATCTCCGTCGCCGCATAGAGTCCTTCTCGAAATGGTGCGTTACCGCCCAGTCGCTCCAATACATCACCGAACCGATCGAGCACCCCCGAATCGCGAAGAAGGGAGAGGTAGGTGTCGTTTTTCTGGTGCCGCAGCTTCAGCAGATACGTGACGGCATCACCCAACGAGCCGATGCCGATCTGGAGCGTGCCGCCATCGCAGATGAGAGCACTGACGTGAAGCGCGATCATGTAATCGATCGTGTCGATGGGGCGGTCAGGCGCAGCGAAGAGCGGGAAGTCGTAGCGCGGATCGTCAACCACGCCATCGAAGTAGTCGGGTGCAACGTCCGCATCGCCGTACATGAAGGGAAGGTTGCGGTTCGCCTGCGCCAGGACTGCGATTTTCTGTCCGCCGTGCTCGCGCTCGCGCATCTGTGGAACCAGATCGAGAGTGAGATCGGAGTTGCAGCTCAAGCTGTAGCGAATGGCGCCATCTGAATCGCTCTTGCCCACGAGCTGAGCCAGCACATTGATCCCGGCGTCGAGGACATCGCGCACGACGTGCGTGTAGTTGCTGCTCACGTAGTTTTGCTGAGCGAGAGGGCTGCGAAGGAGACTGCCAGGCTGGAAGTAGAACTCGCTGACGCGAATATTGTCGGGCAGCGTCCCATTCCTCAGCGGATCGATGTATTCGAGCTCCGGGTAGCCGGCGAATAGCCGCTCCGAGAGCGGCTCCAGCAGGCGCCGCCCGAGCTCGTTCGTCCAGCGCGGACGTCCGAGCGTGAGGGCAGTGAAGATGCGCAGTTCGATGCGACGATCCTCACGCGCGCGCCGAAAAAACTGATTGACGAGGTGGTTCGCTTTTCCCAATCCGAGTGGTGTGCCGAGAAGAATCCTCCGGCCGATCTTTTCGATTGTGGCTTCGACACATGATTCCACGTCAGGGTAGGCGACGGGGCGGTCGTTCACGAACGTTTCATCCCTTCGTTTTTCGCCTGCTCGTAGAGCTCCAGGGTGCGCTCTCGGAGCCAGCTCGCTCCCGCCTCGAGATCGAGCGACTCCGGGATGCGCACAGGGCTCCCGATCTCGATGACGTAGCGACGGCGCGGCCAGCGCCGCTCGCTCATCCAGATCGCCATCGGCACGATCTCAGCGCCTGACTTCCTCTGTAGATAGACAACGCCGGGCGCGAACTTCCCGATCGGTGGAGAGGTCTCCTTCCAGATCTCGCCCTCCGGGAAGATCATGACGACATCGCCGTCCCTGAGCGCGTCCAGGATGCCCTGCAGTTTCTCAGGAAGGGTATTGCCCTCCTCTTTCGGCGGGAGCTCGACCCCGCCTTCGAGGCGGTACAGAATCCGAATCAGCGGCTTGAACCACCGGAGCGGGCCGTCAAACGTCTGGGTCGCCAGCGTCCGCAGCGGGATCAGTGCGCGCCACTGACGGTAGCGCATCGAGCTCACGATCAGAAAGGGATCGAAAAGCGATTGGTGCGTGGGCGCGAGAATGAGGCAACGTTCATGGCCGTGCTCGAAGAGTTCGGAAGGACGATGCTTCTCGACGGCGAAGCGCAGCTTCAAGAGCTGGGTCACGAGCCACGTGATGGATTGGCTCGCCACGACGAAGCTTCGATATCCATCTTCCTCCGCCACGAACTTCTCTGGGCGTGCAGGTCACAAGCCAGCCACGGCGTGCGCGACTCTTGTAAGCAATCGTTCTTTTTGTGTATCTAATGAGCAACCCCGAAAGGAGTCTCCGTGAAGCACCGATTTGCGATCGCTCTCTTCGTCGCCGCAGTCTCTCTTGTCGATGCCGGCGTGGCCGAAGCGGCGCGTGTACGCGTCGTGAAAACTCGTCCGCGCGCGCGTGCTCGCATCGTCGTTCACCCCGGTTTCCCTCTTCACCGCACGCTTCCAACT
>DASYUK010000218.1:0-3611 GCA_036001325.1 Thermoanaerobaculia bacterium | reverse complement strand
TCTGTTTGGCGGCAACGCGCTGTTAGCCGTCGCGTCATACAACGCCGGACAGGGAAACGTTCTGAACTGGAGGCGCAGCGCGCGCGCCCGGCCGATGGACGAGCTCATCGAGTCGATCCCATACGCGGAGACGCGGAACTATGTGAAACGCGTGGTCATGCTGCGGTCGTCGTACGCGCGCATCGCGCAGTAGTAGAGCCAAAGACCCTTCTCCCAGCGGGAGAAGGTGGCCCTGAGCGTAGCGAAGGGCCGGATGAGGGGGCTGCCCCTCACCCGGCGCTGCGCGCGACCCTCTCCCGGGTTGAGAGGGCACTTACGGTATGGACCCCCGAATGGTCCGCACGTGCGCCTCCGGCCGATTCACCTTCACCTCGACCGTGCGGTAGTCCTGATCCTTCTTCGTGCTCTCGGTGTAGTAGCTGATGAGGTATTGCGTTCGAAGATCCTTCTCCAATTGTGCGTACGTCTCTTTGAGCTGCTTCACATCCTTGATGAAGTAGGCGACGCCACCGGTTTCGGCGGCCAGCGCTTTCATCTTCGATGAACCGATGAAGTCGGCGAATCCCAGTCCGACACCGATGAAGTAGAGGGGCACACGCGAGGCGCGGACATAGGTCAGCATGTCGTCGTAGGAAAGGCGTGAGGTGGTGTCTTCGCCGTCGGTGATGATCACGAGAGCCTTTCGTCCCTGGATCGAGCGGAAACGATAGAGCCCGGTGACGATCGCGTCGTAGAGCGATGTGCCGCCGATCGCGTCCGGGCTCGAGTTGACCTGCTGCTCGAGGTTGCTGATGTCAGAGACGAACGGCGCGACGTTCGTCGCGTCGAAGGCGAATGCGCCGAAGAACGCGCGGTCCGCCGGCTTGAGAATATTGCGGAAGAACTCGATGGCGGCTTCCTTCGCTGCCTTGATGCGCGGCTGCATGCTCCCTGAGTGATCGAGGAGCATGCCCGCGGAGATCGGTAAATTACTGGCGAAATTGAATGCTGATATTTTCTGCTGCTTACCCTTCTCGAAAATCGTGAAGTCTTCCTGTTTCAGGTTCACGATCGGCGCACCGCCGGTATCGGTCACGCTCACCGGCAGCTCCACCAGGTTGACCTCGATCTCCTCGGTGTACCGCTGTCCGTTGAGGAAAAGGAGATCGGACGCTTCGTAGTTCGTGTTGTCGGTCACCGACGCGCGGACGTATTCGACGCCCGATAGACGCGCCGTCGGAATATCGATCGCGTACGGCTGCTCCTTCCACTCGTGAATCTTGTTCTTTCCGGCGAAGAGCACCACGCTCACGATCTCGGTGTTCGTCGGGTTCTGCACGCTCAGCTTGAGGTGTGAGATGCCGTCGGCTGTCTCCGTGCGCGTGATCTTCACTTCCAACGGAGTCTCGCGCTCGTTGACCACGAATGCGTCTGCGTCGATGTAGCGGCCCTTCGCGTCGTAACCGACGGCGCGAACTTCGACGCGTTTTGGCAATTTGCCGAGGTCGAGCTCCGCGCGATAGGGCGCGGCATTGCGAACGAGCAGTTTCTTTCCTTCGACCCAGAATTCGACGCGCGTGACCGGCGGCTTCACATCGACGTCGACGATGAAGAGGTTCGGCGCGACGTCGCGTCGCGGCGAGCGGATCTTCACCGCGCCGATCGTCTCCGGGACGATGCCTTCCGCGAGAATGCCTTCCGCCCCTTCGTTCGGCGCAGCGACGTAAACCTTGTTCGTCTTTGCGACGACGACTTTTCTCGTCGTTTTGCCGAGGATCACCGGAGCCTGCTCCTCGAGCGGGATGAGGAGCCGCGCTTCGATTTCGCTTTCACCTTCGTGAAGCGTCTGCGTCGTGCGCAGCAGATCGTGCTGATCGGACGGCACCGGGAAGCGGAAGTTCTTCATGACCTGGCCGCCCTGAATGATCGAGCCTTGGATGACCAGCGGCACGCCAGGCGGTACATCAGACGGAACCGCGAATCGGAAGACGATGCGCGAGACGACGCCCTGCTCGTTGTCGCCGAGTGGCTCGACCGCAATCGTGAGGTTCGCGCGATTGTTCGGATCGGGCGGCGGTGTGGCCGTCTGCGCCTGCAGCGCAAGCGAAACCAGAGACAAACCGAGCAGGAGTCGTCGCATGCCGGATGAAAGCGGCCCAGGCCGCTGAACATTTCGCCGGACGGTTTCGAAACGCGAAACGACGCCAGCCGTATACCATCTCATCATGGAGGTGAAGCGCTTTCTCGAAGTCTGCGGTGAGCGGCTCAGATCGGCTGTCATCGCCATCGTGGCAGGTGTGATCTTCTCGCTCATCTACTCGCTCGGCAGAGGCGAGCAGCAGATGCGGCACTGGGTGGCCGTCGTGTCGATCGGCGCCATCGTCGGTCTAACGATCTGGCTCTGCGTCTGGATGCTGCTCGCTCTGTTTCGTGACCTCCTTGCGCGTCAACCTGACCGGATCAGACCTTTCCTCTCTGCGTTGCTCTACCTCGTCGCCGGCGTGGTCGGGTGGTTCTTCGGAGTTCTCCTCGCCAGCCGAATCTTCGGCCAACACATCACGCCCCGCGATCTCGTCACCGGCATTGGAGCAGTGATCATGCTGGTCAGCGGCGGCATCGCTGTCGTCGTCGGATTGGTTTTCCGTACGATCGACATCATGAAGGATCGGCTCGCCGAGTCGATTGAGAAGCTGAAGCAGCACGAGTGGGCGGAGAAGGAGTTGGAACTGGCGAGGTCGATTCAGAAACGCCTTCTGCCCCCGCAGCGTATCGAAGGAGATGGCTTCTCGATCGCCGCAAGAAATTTCCCCGCACACTTTGTGGCCGGCGATTTCTATGACGTCGTTCAACTCGCTGACGGATCGATCGCCATCGTCGTCGCCGACGTCGCCGGGAAGGGGATGGGCGCGAGCCTGATCATGGCCTCGGTCAAAGCGGTGCTGCCCTTCGTCGGTCGCGAGAGCGTTGAAGAAGCGATGCAGATCCTGAACGACAAGCTCGTGCAGGAGCTCGATCGACGCGAGTTCGTCGCGCTCGCCTACGCGCGATTCAGCCCCGCCGATGGAACGCTTCATCTCGCGAACGCGGGCTTCCCCGATCCGTATCTCGTCCGCGACTCGTCCGTGCAGCCGCTGACGGTCAGCGGCGTTCGTCTTCCCCTCGGTATTCGCGGTGACGTGAAGTATCAGACGATGACGACGAAGCTGCAGCCGCGCGATCGGCTCGTTTTCGTCTCCGATGGAATCCCCGAGGCACCCGTCGAAGGCGATCAACCATTCGGTTACGAGCGTCTGACCGATGCGCTTCGCGGCGGCGGAAGCGAGCGCGCCGATGAATGGCTCGAGCAGTGGCTAAAGCGAATCCGCGGCGAAGTGCTCGAGCCGCTCACGGATGATTGGACGGCGCTCGTCCTGGAGTTCACGGCGCGCGCACGCATCGCCGCGGCGTAGAATCTGCCGCTCATGACGGCGCTCCGCTATCGCGCTGTGCTGTTCGATCTCGACGGCACACTGGTCGACTCGTATGCTGCGCTCGCCGAGGCGGTGAACTACGCGCGGCGCGAGCATGGGTTGCCTGACCTTCCGGCTGAACGGATCAAGCAATTCGTCGGCGATGGCCTCGAGCGGCTTCTG
>DASYUK010000217.1:0-1745 GCA_036001325.1 Thermoanaerobaculia bacterium | reverse complement strand
GGGCCAGTAGAGGTAATGGACGAGCTTGATCGCGTGTGCTTGCGGCGTCTGCCGATGCGCGACGAGTTTGACTCGCACCGAATAGAATGCGGCGAGCCTCTGGTTCTGCGCGATCGCTTGACAGACCTTCGGCGTGATGTGCGGATTCTCGAGGACAGCCAGAGCCTCGTCCTCGTTAAGATGAGCGAGGTTGTCGGCGAGAAAATCAGCGAGATGGTCGCGCGAAAGCGATTTCAACTGATGCAGAGACATGGGCGGATATGATCAAAAATAATTGTAACCGGCAGGAACGCTGGCTATAATTGGGCACTTCCGCAAGATGGATGTTGCCGAGCGCAACGTCAGGGTTCGAGATTTCGTGAAAACAGAGAACAACGATTCGATCGTCGAGTCTTTCCTCGTTCGGATGGCCGCAGCGCGCGTCGTGCTGCTGTTCATCTTCCACGCGCTCGTTTTCGCAAGCTGTTACGCATTCGCGTACCTCGTCCGCTTCGAATTTGCGATTCCTCCCGACTACTTGCTGATCTTCAAGGCCAGCTTCCCGATCGTCGTAGGAACGCAACTCCTGATCGGGGTCGTTTTCGGCTTCTATAAAGGATGGTGGCGATATGTCGGCATCGCCGATGTGGTGCGCCTGGTCTTCGGCCTCACGACGAGCCTCATCCTCCTGATCGGCGGGTGGTACTTCGGAGCATTGCTTGGCCTGGCGGATCGCTACTATCACTCGCCGCGCGGCGTCCTTCTGATCGACTGGGCTTTTGCACTCCTGTTCCTCTTCGGCTCACGTGTGCTCATCAGGATGGGCCGCGATCGCTTCCGCCCCGCGAACGGAGACGCGGCGGTCGTTCAGAAACGCGTGCTGATCATCGGTGCCGGCGATGCCGGCGAAGCGCTCGCTCGCGAGATCGAGCATCGGCCGCAGCTCGGCATGAAGGTCGTCGGCTTCGTCGACGATCAACGCGCGAAGTGGAACTCGCACATTCGCGGGATCAAGGTGACAGGACCGATCACCGACATCGCTACGATCGCCGATGCGGTCAGCGCCGATGAAGCTTTGCTCGCGATTCCAAGCGCGTCCGGTAAGCGCATCCGAGAGATCATCCATCACCTCTCGGAGGCGGATCTCACGTTCAAGACGATGCCGGGGATCGATCAGCTCGTCAGCGGCAAGGTTCACGTGTCGCAGTTGCGGCCCGTGAACGTCGAAGACCTTTTGCGAAGGAAGCGGATCGATCTTCCGGGCGATCCGGTGCGCGAGCTGTTCAAGGGAAAGCGAGTTCTTGTGACCGGCGCCGGAGGCACGATCGGAGCGGAGCTGGCGAGTCAGGTCGTTCGATTCGAGCTCGAGAGTCTGACCCTCGTGGAACGCTCCGAATATCTGCTCTATGAAACGCAGAAGCGGCTCGCGCGTGAAGCGCAGTGGACGCTCGATAAGGTCGCGTGCCGTCTCGTCGATATCCAGGACGCGGACATCGTGCGCGCGCTCGTCTCAGAGGTGCGGCCGCATATCGTTCTTCACGCGGCCGCGCACAAGCACGTTCCGCTCGGTGAGGAGAACCCGGCCGAATACGTTCGGAACAATACGCTGGCGACGCGAAGTCTCGGCGAGATCTGTGCGGAAGCGGGCGTGAAGCGATTCGTCTTCATCTCCACCGACAAAGCGATCAATCCAACAAGCGTCATGGGCGCGAGCAAGAGAGCGGCGGAGATCGTTCTGCTCGACCTCGGACGTTCGACGGAAATGA
>DASYUK010000216.1:0-5353 GCA_036001325.1 Thermoanaerobaculia bacterium | reverse complement strand
ATGTTTACGACGCGCTCACGACGCGACGGCCATGGCGAAAAGCGTTTCGCCCTGACGTCGCACTCGGCATGATGCTGCGCGATTCGGGACAGCGCTTCGATCCCGCGCTTCTCAGCGCGTTCGTCAATCTCGTCGGCCTCTATCCAATCGGCACGCTCGTTCGTCTCGATACCGGCGAGATGGGCGTCGTCGTTCAAGGAGGCGGCGAAGGCAAACGGGTGAGCCGTCCGATCGTCCTCCTCCTCGACGAGAAGCACGAGCGCGCGCAGACCGTCGATCTCCTCGAAGAGATGCCCGACGGCGTGTACCGGCGGACCATCGTCGGTAGCGAAGACCCCCTTGTTTATGGAATCCAGACAAGCGGCTATGTCGCTCGCGCCGAAATTTTTGCCGCGCAAGCGTGATCGCGGTCACCTGACATTAATTATTCGGCATCGCGATTGCTGAATTCGTCCTGGATTTCAGGAGGATCGGTGGCGGCCACGCGCGAAGACTACCCCAGTCGGCGAAGAAGTGACTTTGAACCCCAGGCGATCGGTCCGAAGCTGCGCATCCTCGCCGTCGACGATGACCCTTCCTATCTTCGTTACCTCAAGCTGGTTCTGACGAGCGCCGGCTTCGAAGTCGATGTCGCCAGCGACGGCGCCGCGGCGATTCAGCGCGTGAGCGAAAACTGCGATATCGATCTCCTGCTGATCGACCTGGCGATGCCGGGCATCGACGGAATCGAGACGGTTCGTCGCATTCAAAACGAATGTCGCTCGCCCGGCCTCTACACAATCCTACTCACAGCGAGCGAGGGAACCGAGACGAAACTGCGTGCACTCAACAGCGGATTGGACGATTTCCTCACGAAACAGTCGTCCGAGTCGGAGATTCTGGCGAAGATCCGCAGCGCCGCGCGCAGGCTGGAAATGGAGCGCCGTCTCCACCTTCAGAATGAAGAGTTGCAGACGCTCGCGCTGACCGACGAGCTGACGGGGATCGCGAATCGACGAGCACTCTTTCGCGCGGGACAGGAAGTGCTGAGCTCCGGTCGCTGCCTGAGCGTCGTGCTTTTCGATCTCGATCGATTCAAGCAGATCAACGACACGTTCGGACATCTCACGGGCGATCACATCCTCGCCGACGTCGCCGCTGCGTTCAAAGCGAACACGCGGTACGGCGACATCATCGGTCGCTACGGCGGCGATGAGTTCGTCCTGCTTTTGCCCGATACGGGACCCGACGAAGCCCGCCAAATTTCGGAACGAATAATGGACAAAATTCGTCAACTGAGCTGGGCCATATCCGATAGAAACCTGTCGGTGAGTGCCCAATCAGGCCTCGCGTCCTCAAAACCGGGCACCACGCTTTCAGACCTTCTGTCGCAATGCGACCAGGCGTTGTACCGCGGCAAAGGAAGAAAAGATCTGACTCTCGGCCAGATCACTCCCTAGCAGTTCCCTCTCCCTCCGGGAGAGAGTCGCCGCGCAGCGGCGGGTGAGGGGTGTTCGATCTTGCCGAACGCACGCCCCTCATCCGGCCTTCGGCCACCTTCTCCCGCCGGGAGAAGGCACTGAATCGGCACATTTCTCTTCGATGAATTCCACCCGCCGACGCCGCGTCGGCGCCGAGCTCGTCGCTGGCGGAGTCGACTTCCGCGTCTGGGCGCCGGCACGATTGCGCGTTTCGGTTGTGCTCGATGACGGCGAATTCGTCCTCGAGCGCGAAAAGAGCGGTCACTTCTCTGCGACGATCGCGGCCGCGCGTGCCGGCACGCGATATCGCTTTCGTCTCGACGATGAGAAGGAGACGTATCCCGATCCCGCGTCGCGCTATCAACCCGACGGACCGCACTGTCCGTCACAGGTGATCGATCCGCAAAGCTATCGCTGGCGCAACACGAAATGGCATGGCGTGTCGAAGAAAGGTCTCGTCGTTTACGAGATGCACGTCGGCACGTTCACGCCGGATGGTACGTTCATCTCCGCGATCGACTGTCTGCCGCACATTGCGGAAATCGGCATCAATCTGATCGAAGTGATGCCGGTGCACGAGTTCCCCGGACGCTTCGGTTGGGGCTACGACGGCGTCGATCTCTGGGCGCCGACGCGACTCTACGGGACGCCCGATGACTTCCGCAGCTTCGTCGACGCCGCGCACGACCTCAACCTCGGCGTGATCCTGGACGTCGTCTACAACCATTTCGGACCCGACGGCTGCTATCTATCCAAATTCACGCCCGATTACTTCACGAAGAAGTATCCGAATGACTGGGGTGAGTCGATCAACTTCGACGATGAGAACTCGGAAGGCGTTCGCGAGTTCGTGGCCGAGAATGCGGCGTACTGGATCGATGAGTTTCATCTCGATGGTCTGCGCCTCGATGCCACGCAATCGATCGTGGACCTGAGTGACCGGCACGTGTTGCAAGACATCACCGAGCGCGCTCACTCCGCGGCGAGCGGCCGCGACATCATCCTGATCGCGGAAAACGAGGAACAGAAAGTGCGGCTTGTCGACGAGCTGGGCGTCGACGCGATGTGGAATGACGATTGGCATCACTCCGCGTATGTCGCGACAACCGGCCGCATCGAGGCCTACTACACAGACTATCGAGGTAACCCGCAGGAATTCGTGTCGATGGCCAAGTTCGGTTTTCTCTACCAGGGACAGCGGTACAAGTGGCAGAAAAAACGCCGCGGCACGCCGTCGTTTCATCTCTCGCCGGAAAAGCTCGTCTGCTACCTGCAGAATCACGATCAGGTCGCGAACTCCGCGTTCGGCGAGCGCCTCCATCGGCTCACCGCGCCGGGTGTCTTCCGTGCGATGACGGCGCTTCTTCTCCTGCAGCCGCAGACGCCGATGCTCTTTCAGGGGCAGGAATTCGGTTCATCATCCCCCTTCCTCTATTTTGCCGATCACGAGCGCGAGCTGGCGGAAAAGGTTGCCAACGGCCGCCGAGAGTTTCTCCGGCAGTTTCCCTCGATCGAGTCAGTCGAGACGCAGCTTGCGCGTCCCGACGATGTCAAAACGTTCCAGCGCTCGAAACTGAAATCCGATGAGCGAACGCACAATCGCGAATCCATCGATCTGCATCGCGACCTCATCGCGTTGCGGCGCGAAGATCGGACGATCTCGCAGCAGAGGTCGGACATTCTCGAGGGCGCGGTGATCGGCGACGCCGCATTCGTCCTGCGCTGGCTTACCGGCGGCGACGACGATCGTCTCCTCGTCGTAAACCTCGGCCGCGACCTGCATCTCGATCCGGCGCCGGAGCCGTTGCTCGCGCCACCAATCCGTTCCGAGTGGGACATCCTCTGGTCGAGCGAGTCGCCGCGATATGGCGGCAGCGGGATCGCCCCTCTCGAATCGGAGGAGAACTGGAAGGTGCCGGCGCACGCGGCCGTGCTTCTGGGACCGCGTGCGCTCGAAAAATGATCACGCGTTCTCGCGGATCAGGCGGATCTGATTCTGTACGTCTTTTACGCCGAGGACCGACTCGGCGATGTCTTCGGCTCGCCGTTTCTCACGACGGTCGTGCACCGTTCCGGTCAACGTCACCGTCGCACCGGCCACCTGCACCTCGATCTCTGACGCGTCGACGTCATCATCGAACGACAGGCGTTCGCACAGATCCTCGCGGATGCGATCATCCGACCGTTGATAGTTCTTCGGACCGCGGCCGCGGAACGACTGACGCCGCGGGCCGATGTCGCTGCCGCTCGTCTGACCATAGCCGGGCCGGTTGTAATCGCCACGGTTGAAGTCGCTGTAGTCATTGGCGCGAAACCCGCCGCTTCGTTCCCGCGGCCAGTCGCCGCCGAGGTAGCCGCCGCCGCGGTAACCGGCATCGCGGCCCCAGCCGCGGTCGCGATCGTATTCATCGCGCATGTATCCCTCGCCCTCGTAGCCGAACATACCGCGATTCTGGTTCTCATCTCGATAGTCGTTCGCCATGCGTCCTCCTTCTCTGACAGACCGAGCAACACGCGCACCAGCCTTGCACGTCTCTGAAGCAGTTGAGGAGGTTGCTCATGTCCACAAGATTCGACGATCGCGACGCCGACCTCGGCGGCTACTATGCGCGGGATACTCACCGCGGAGGATTCGGCGACGACTATGCGCGCGAGCGGCCGGTCCGGTTCCCGAAAAACTACACGCGCTCGGACGACCGGATTGCCGAGGAGATCCATCAGCGGCTGACGGACGATGAGGATCTCGATGCGACGAACATCGACGTCCGCGTTGAAAATGGGGAAGCCACGCTCACAGGAACCGTGAGCAGCCGTTGGGCGAAGCGGCACGCTGAGGATGTCGTGGCGAACTGCTTATGCGTTCATGATGTGCAAAATCGGCTCACGATCGCAGAGCCACATCTGGGAAAAGGGAGCGAGTAAGGAGATGCCGCTCGAGTTCGCGCGGCGCTCCACCGGTCACCATTCATTGCTTCGATCCCAATCCTCTTCGTTGCTCCGATCGCGATCGTAAGACGCGCGATAGTCACCACTCCCCCAGCGTTGACCGTAACCGCGGTCGTCATCACGTGCTTCACCGCGCCAGTCGCCGCTCACACGACCGCGGTCGCGATCGTCGTCCCGTTCCCAGCCGACGCGTTCTCGCATTCGATTCCAGAGAGCCATTTTGACCTCCTTCATCGATAAGAAGAGTGCAAGGCATTTGCCCTCATGCCGCACTGATCGGGAAGCGAAATTGCCGAGGCGCACCGTCGCGCACGCCACCGCGGAGATAGGACTGCTCGGCGAAGATGATCTCCTCGTCAGTCACGACGATCGCTGTCGAGGAGCGGGTGCCATAGCGTTCACCGGCGACGAACACCTCGTTTTCGATCCGATTCGTGTTGAGTCCCTCTGACAGAAAGTACAGAACTGCTGAGGCGAGCGCATCCGCATCATCGATGCCCAGCAGTTTGTGCATCGCATTCTCCGCAGTGTCCGCCTTCGGCCACCGGATCCCGGGCGGCGCATTGGTAAGCACACGCACGCCGTCGCCGAGTTTCGATACAACGCCTGAGAGTTGGACGGCCTCAGCCAACGTGCCGGCGATCAGATGAAAGCCCGCGTATTCCGCGGCACGCACCGAGACATCGTCGATATATTGCTGAGGTTCCGCGTCGCCGCGCACGAAATTGCTGACCAGCTCGCCACGGCTGCGCTTTTGCGCATCGCGGACACTGCCACGAAGATTCGTTACCGCGGCGAAGCGGGCAGCGCGCGTCATCGCCAGCCAGCTCCCACCATGCAACGCATCGCGGCCGCCGAGGATGTTCGGGGCGTCGGTCCAGAAATGAGCGGCGAGAGTGGGGCGATCGTGGTCCTCGTCGCGATTCGCAGCGATGACGAGACGGAAT
>DASYUK010000215.1:0-2673 GCA_036001325.1 Thermoanaerobaculia bacterium | reverse complement strand
CGCACCGACGAAGTGCGGATGAAGATCGGCCGACCCGACGTGCCGCGCATCGAAGTGCGTTTGAACAAGGCGGAATCGACGACGACGGCGGTGATCGATTCGGGCGCCGTGCTGTCGATCATGTCGCAGCGCCTCGCATCGCAGATTCCGGTCAAGCGCCTGCCCACATCACGCGGCACGTTTTACGGACTCCTCGGCGAACCGATCTCCGTCGACTTCGCCATGATCGACATGCTCGAGATCGGCGGCATCGCCCTGGCCGATGTGCCGGTCGCGATCATGCCCGACGACAAGATGCGCTTTTTCGTCACGGGGAAGAAAGAGTTCAAGATCGACTTCCTTCTCGGCGCCAATCTGTTGAAAGAATTCCGGCTCGACTTCAACTTCGACAGCAACCATGTCCGGTTCACGCGCCTGACGTCGATCGATAAACGCCCCGTGGCCGATCAGAATCTCTTCTTCGATCAATTCCGCCCCCACGTGCGCGGCACCGTGAACAAACGCGGGTGGTTTCTCTTTGTGCTCGACACCGGATCAGAAGTGACCTTCCTCAATGAGCATCAACTTCCCTCGCTGCCGATCAACATGTTTGCTCCGCGCGTGCACAGCGCGACGCTGCAAGGTCTCGGCGGAGCGAGAAAACATGGGTCGAAAATCGAAGAGGTCGAGATCGGCATCGACCGCTGGGCCGGAGCGTTCCGCACGCTACCGATGTACAGCGGCGGCGAGCAGGAGCGCTCGGTGGGAATCATCGGTGAGAACTTTCTGAAGAATTTTCACGCGGTGATTGATTTTGGCAGGATGCGCGTCGATCTGACTCGTCGCTGATTACTTCTTTTTCTTCTTCTTCTGCTCCTCACGCCGCTTTGTCGCCCAGCCCTCGATAACCTTCTGCGGCACGCGACTGAGCGCGAGAGAATCGGGTGGAACATCTTGCGTGATCGTCGAGCCGGCGCCGACATAAGCGCCGTGGCCGACGCGAACCGGTGCGACGAGCTGCGTGTCGGATCCGATGAACACGCCATCCTCGAGCACGGTCTTGTGCTTGTTCACACCGTCGTAGTTGCACGTGATCGTCCCCGCGCCGATGTTCACGTCGGCGCCGATATCGGCGTCGCCGATGTACGACAGATGCGATGCCTTCGCGCCTTCACCGAACACCGCTTTCTTCGTCTCGACGAAGTTGCCGACCTTCACATGCTTCCCCAACTTCGTGCCGGGCCGCAGATGCGCATAAGGACCCACCATCGCATCGTCGGCGATGACCGCATCTTCCGCGACCGTGCCGCTTTTCACATGCACGTTGTTGCCGACGGTCACGTTCTGCAGATGAACGCCCGGCTCGATCACACAGCCATTGCCGATCTTCGTCGTGCCTTCGAGCGTTACGAACGGATAGATGACCGTGTCGTTTGCGATCTCGACCGTCGAATCGATCACGACAGTCGACGGGTTGCGAAACGTCACGCCTTCTCGCATCAGCTTCTCGACGACGCGCCGTTGGATCTCCGCCTCGACAGCGGCGAGATCCGACCGTGAGTTGACGCCGAGCGCCTCGACCGGATCGTCGACGATCACGGCTCCTACACGCTTGCCGGCATTTCGAAGCACCGCCAGCAGATCCGTGAGGTAGTACTCGCCCTGCGCATTCGAATTCGACAGATTGCGCAGATTCTCGAAGAGATGCTCGGCGTCGAAGACGTAGATACCGGCGTTCACCTCGTCGATCTTTTTCTCTTCCGCCGAAGCATCTTTCGCTTCCACGATCTTCGTGACCGCTCCGGTCGAATCGCGAACGATGCGGCCGTACAGCCCGGGATCGTCGAGCCTCATCGTCAACAGCGTCAGCGCGTTTCGCGATCGCTCGTGCTCGTCGATGAGCTTCTGCAGCGTTTCGCGCCGCGTCAGAGGAACATCACCGGAAAGAACGAGGACGGTCCTGGCTTTCACACTTGGCGCAGCCTGAAGAACCGCGTGACCCGTGCCGAGCTGCTCGTCCTGCACGGCAAAGCGCGCGCGCGTCCCCACTGCCTCCTGCACCTGCTCGCGCTGATGACCGATGACCATCACGGGCGGCGTATCGGAAAGATCGGCGGCGAGATCGAGAACGTAGTCGATGATCGAACGGCCCGCGGCGCGATGAAGGATCTTGATCGTCGACGACTTCATGCGCTTGCCGAGGCCGGCAGCGAGGATGATCACTTCGAGGTCTTTCCTGGGCATCGTCATCCTTCCGAGCGCCGCATCCGCTCGAGCGTGCGGCCGTAGCGGTCATAGAGGCGAAAGATCGTCTCCGCAAGCGCGGCCGAGTCATGCCGCACATAGTTCTGCTCTGCAATGACGTCGCCGAAAAACGGCGTGACGCCGAGATCGCGCACGGCGTTGATGTCGAACTGAACCGGGAACTGATTCTGCGCGGCGTACGCCTGCAGGATCGACTCGGAAGGACGCCGGCCATTGATGATCATCACGTCGACCACCAGTCCGGCATGCTCCACGATCGCGCTCAAATGATCTTCGGCCGTATAGCCATCGGTCTCGCCCGGCTGCGTCATCACATTGCAGATGTAGACGCGCAGCGCTTTGGCCTGTCGCAGCGTTTCGGCGATCGGCTTGATGGCGAGATTCGGCAGCACCGACGTGTAGAGCGAGCCGGGCCCGATGATGATCATG
>DASYUK010000214.1:0-4483 GCA_036001325.1 Thermoanaerobaculia bacterium | reverse complement strand
CCATTTCCTGTTCACATCGTGTAAACTTCGTGTCATCAGAGGCTTAGAGGCTTTGAAGGCAGACGGGCAAGGGTGGCAGTTCCGTTGCGAAAGGGTGGCTCCGAACGAGGGGGACATTCATGAACAATCTCGCAGAAGCCCGCAGCAAAGCCGAGTCGCTTGTGCCGGCGGCGTATCTGCTTCCATCCATGCTGGCCGTGAACACGATCGCGCTCTTCGCGCTCGACCGACTGGGCGAAATTCCGAGCTGGCTGAAAACCGCTGCGGCCCTCTTCCTCGCCTTCTGAACGATCTGCCCCGCCCCAGGACCCCCTAAATGACGATGACTGCCGAGCGGCAGATGGAGCTGACTCTTCCGATGGTCCCGGACATCGAGATCGCTGCTGCCCGTGCGGCCGGCAACATGGCCCGAGAGATGGGAATGAGTGCCGAGAGGATCGATGAGATGGCGCACGCGATCATCGAAGCGTGCATCAACGCGCGCGAGCACTCCGGTTGCGCCGACCAGCGCATCTATCTAAGATTCGTCGGCACCTTCCAGGGCGACGGAAATCCGCGAGTCGACGTCTGGATCAGCGATCACGGCCGCGGTTTCGACATCGAGGAAGCGCGCAGCCGCCGACAGAAGCTGGGTCCGTCGTATAAACGCGGCCGAGGCATCCAGCTCATGCAAGCGCACATGGACGAGGTGGAGATCAGCAGCGGTGCTGAAGGCACCACAGTGCACATGGTGAAGTACGAGAAGAGATCATGACTGAGGAATTGAGAGTGGCCGTCGAACGGCGCCCGGCGGGCGCGATCCTCTACACGAAGGGATACATCAACAACTTGGGAGGCGAGGAGATCGCCAATCGCGCGTACGAGCTGATGGATGACGGCGTGCGCACGCTGCTGCTCAATCTCCGCGAGACGAAGATCGTGAATTCGATCGGCATCTCCATCCTGATCGAGATCATCGAGAAGATGATGGACAATGGGGGGAAGATCGCCTTCTGCTGCCTCACCCCGGTCATCCACAAGACGTTTCAGATCATGGGGCTGGCGAACTACGCGACGATCTTCGATAGCGAAGAGAGCGCGCTCAAAGAGCTCGACCTCGCGCCGACCTCCACCTAGCTCAATCCGAGAAATTCCTCGCCAGGAATGCCGGAAGCGGACATAATCCGCCCATCCGGAAATGCAGCTCTCAGCCGGCGCGCGCGTGCGCTCCTTTGAGGTCCTCGGTCCGCTCGGAGAGGGCGGCATGGGGGCGGTCTATCGCGCCCGCGATCGCAAGCTCGGTCGCGATGTCGCCATCAAGATCCTTCAGGACAAGCTGAGCGACAGTCGCGAATACCTCAAGCGCTTCGAGCGCGAGGCCCGTGCGGCATCCGCTCTCAATCATCCGAACATCATCACCATTTTCGAGATCGACGAGTTCGAAGGCTCTCCGTTCATCGCCATGGAGCTCATCGAAGGGATCAGCCTGCGCGATCTGCTCAAGCGGGGCCCGGTTCTGATTCGCAAACTGCTCGACATCGCCGCGCAGATCGCCGACGGACTCGCGGCGGCACACGAGCGCGGCATCGTCCATCGCGATCTGAAACCGGAAAACATCATGGTCACGAATGATGGCCGCGTGAAGATCCTCGACTTCGGCCTGGCGCGAGTGAATCGTCCGGTGACATCGGCTGATTCGACCAGCGAGCTCTCGGCCGTCCGCACTCCCGAGGGACGAGTCCTCGGCACAGCGGCCTACGTCTCACCCGAGCAGGCTGGCGGCGGACGCGCGGTCGACTATCGATCGGACCAGTTCTCACTCGGGTCGGTCCTCTACGAGCTCGCCACCGGCCGCCGCGCGTTCGAGCGCAAGTCCACGGTCGAGACTCTCGCGGCCATCCTGCGCGACGAGCCGGAGCCGATCCAGCGTCTCAATCCGAGATTGCCGCCGCCACTCTGCTGGGTCGTCGAGAGATGTCTGGCCAAGGATGCGAACGATCGCTACGCGTCGACGCGCGATCTGGCTAATGAGTTGCGCACGCTGCGCGATCATCTGCCGGAGACGGGAGGCGGCAGTCAGCGAGTTCCCAATCGATGGTTCTTACGTACACGCGCGATCGGCGTCGCCGCTGCGGTCATCGTCGTGATCGTCGCGGTCGTCAACTCATCGCACAGGTTCGGTAGTCATCGGGAACTTCTGCCCAATCAGAAATATCTCGCCGTGCTCCCGTTCAAAGACCTGAGCGGGCGGCCGGACGGTCAGCTCTTCAGCCAAGGGTTCGCCGAAGCGGTGAGCGCGCGGTTGGCGAAGTACTCGGGAGTGCAGGTGATTCCTCCCGCATCTTCGGCCTCACTGGTCGCTAAGGGCGCTGATTTCCGGCGCATCGCCCAGGAGGTCGGCGCCACGTTGTTGCTCAATGCGAGCCTGCAGCGTTCGGCAGATACCCTCAGGATCAGCTACTCCCTGCTCGATCCTGCGCGTGGAACGGCAGTCGGCGGCGACGCCGTGAATGGATCGGTTCAGAACATCTGGAACGTCCAGGACGAAGTCGCCGATGCGATCGCGAAGGATCTCGGCATCGAACAGCGTCGCCCGGCTACGCATCATGTCGGTTTGGAGTCGGCTGAAGAACAAGATCTCTTCGTCCGCGCTTTGGGTCATCTCGATCACGGCGATGATCTGAAGGCGATCGATGCCGGGATCGCGTTGTTGCACGAGTTGACAGAAACCGCTTCGAATTCGGCACTCGTGAATGCCGCGCTGGGACGAGCTTATCTCGCGAAATACCTGCTCACGAACAACAAAGAATGGAGCGACAAGGCGATCAAAGCGTGTAATCGGGCCCGCATCCTGGACGCCGATTCCGCCGACGTATTAATGACGCTCGGCAGCATCCAGCAGCTCACCGGCAACTACGATGAGGCAATCGAGAGTTACAAGCGAGCGATCGCCCTCAACCCGAATTCGGCCGAGGCGGCTTTCGGGCTCGGCGATGCTTACAGTGGGAAGCGCCAACTCGTAGCTGCGGAACAGGCGTATCGTCGAGCGGTCAACCTCCGTCCGACATGGTGGTCGAGCCATAACCAACTCGGGCTGCTGCTTGTGAATCGACGTCGCTACGACGATGCGGCGAACGAGTTCCGTGAGGTCATCCGTCTCAATCCGCAGAACTCGTGGGGCTACATGAACCTCGGTGTGGTCAGCGTCAACAAAGGCAATCTGCAGGAAGCCGCAACAATATTCGAGAAGGCAGCTTCGCTCGGCGCACCCGGTGCGTACTCGAATCTCGGATACTGCTATTACTACCTCGGGGATTTTGACAAGGCCGCGGCATACGATCGGAAAGCGATCGATCTCGCGCCATCAGTCGCCGTTCGCTGGGCCAACCTCGGCGATGCTTGTACCTGGTCGACCACTTGCCGCCAAGACGCCGTGGCCGCTTACACACAGGCCATCGAATTACTCCGCAGAGACTTGCAGGTGAATCCGAATAGCGCGCGTGCTCACGGCACTCTCGCTGTCTGCCTTGCGAAGAGAGGGCAAACGGCGGAGGCGAGAGAACACATGAAACGCGCGCTGGAGATCGATCCGCAA
This sequence comes from Thermoanaerobaculia bacterium, assembly GCA_036001325.1. Classification (GTDB taxonomy): domain Bacteria; phylum Acidobacteriota; class Thermoanaerobaculia; order Gp7-AA8; family Gp7-AA8; genus DASVHS01. The sequence continues at coordinate 909 of DASYUK010000214.1, read as the reverse complement.
AATCCGACACGGATGTACCAGGCCGCTCGAGTCGCGAACGCGAGTCAGAATCCCGACGAGGCCATCACGTGGCTTCATCGTGCGATCGCCGCGGGGTATCAGTTGTTCGAGCTCGACCGCGACCCGGAGTTCGCCACGTTGCGGTCGACAAAGGCGTATCGCGATCGAATCACCACGAACGGTTCGCCGACATAGCGATCAGTTGCTGCCAGCGTTGCTGGCGGTGAGTCCGAGGAAGGTGCTTCAGCAGAAAAACCGAAGAAAGGATCGCGGATATGAAGATGCTTCGTGGCGCACTGACGTTTCTCGTCTTCGTGGCCGTTTTCACAGTCGCCGAATGTACGAAGACTCAGACGACAACAACCACTGCCCCGACCGGCACTGGATCAACAGCCGCAATGACTGCGCTGACGACGACGGTGTCTCTGGCTTGCATGCCCAGCACGGCCACACTCTGTACAGACCCTTGCATTGTGAATGTGAAAGTCAAGGACGAGGACGATAAGTACGTGGAGGCCGATAAAGTCTGGGTTTACGAAGGACAGATCGTCACATGGAAGCCAAAACCGAACAAGGCACCCAAACCGGGGGACAACACGCCGAAGGTCGAAGAAGTGCGATTCGTAGATTCGACGACAACAGACCGCGGGATGAAGACGCCGAATGTCACCGCGCACGCTCCCGCCAATTGCACGGCGTCACCGACCGATTGCACGATCACAGCGAGCGGCTTCGTACAATGCTCACCTTACAACTACATCGTGACGGTCCACCACAAGAACAAACATAAGAAGTCTGATCCGGAATTGGAAGTCGGCAGCACCACGCAGGGCAATACGGCAACATCTGCAACTGGAGGAACGTCAGGGACGAGCGGCACGAGCACAATCCCTTGAACGATCTATGTCG
>DASYUK010000213.1:0-3050 GCA_036001325.1 Thermoanaerobaculia bacterium | reverse complement strand
TCGGGGATCTCCGAAGGCGACGTGATCTCGGAGGTGCGCGGTCAGCGCATCAACAATACGACCGATTTCCGCAACACCATCGATCGTCTGCACAGCGGTCAGAAGGTCGCGATGTATGTGACCACGCCGGCGCGCTCCGGGCCGCCGCTCTCCAGCTACCGGTACGTGACGATCCCATAATCTTCAGCGCCCTCTCCCGCTTGCGGGAGAGGGTGGCCGAAGGCCGGGTGAGGGCGCTCTCGCGGGGAGAAGGCACTTAGAATCGCTCTCGTGAGCGACGAGCAGTTCATGCGCCGAGCGATCGCGCTCGCCGAGCGCGGGCGATACTCCGTCAGTCCGAATCCGATGGTCGGCTGCGTGATCGTTCGCGATGGCGAGATAGTCGCCGAGGGATGGCACCGGCGCGCCGGCGAGCCACACGCTGAAGTCGAAGCGCTCCGTCAACTGCGCGACGCGAGCGGCGCGACGATGTACGTGACCCTCGAGCCGTGCGCGCATCAGGGGCGCACGCCGCCGTGCGTCGACGCCGTGGTCGGCGCCCGCGTTGCGCGCGTGGTCATCGCCATGCGCGATCCGCACGACGTCGTGAATGGCCGCGGCATCGAGAAACTGCGCGCCGCAGGAATCGAAGTCGTCACCGGTATCTGCGAGCCGGAGGCGCGCCGGCAGAACGAGAGGTTCGTGTGGGCCGTGTCGCAAAAGCTTCCCTTCGTCCTGCTGAAAGCGGCGATGACGCTCGACGGAAAGCTGGCGACGATCTCCGGCGACAGCCAGTGGATCACGGCCGATGATGCGCGTGAGCGCGGTCTCGCCCTGCGCGAGGAGTACGACGCGATACTGGTCGGCAGCGGAACGGTTCGCGCGGATAATCCCCGTCTCACGCGGCGCCTCGGACTCAACGCGTCGATCACACCATGGACGCGAGTCATCCTCGATGGTGACGGCAACATGCCGCCGCATGCGCAGATCCTGAGCGATGGCGGCCGGACCATCGTCTTCAGTTCGGCCGACGTCGAAGCGAAGACGAATGTTGAGGTCGTTCGCACGAACGGCCGCGCCGACCTGGGTCAAGTGCTGTCGGAGTTGTACGCGCGCGGCATCCAATCGATCATCGTCGAAGGGGGCGCACTCGTGCTCTCGGAGTTCGTCCGCGCCGGTCTGTGGCAGAAGATGATCCTCTTCGTCGCGCCCGCTCTCGTCGGCGGGGGCGAAGCACCGTCGATCTTCTCCGGCGAGGCGGTGAGCCGGTTGACAGAAGCGCACCGCTTTCGTTTTGATCGCGTGGAGCTCTTAGGACGTGATCTGATGATCACGGCGTACCCCAACTGATGTTCACAGGAATCATTCATCACAGCGCGACGATCGAGGCATTCGAGAGGGTCGCCCATGGCGCGCGTCTGCGCCTGCGCAGCACGGATGAAGAGCCATACGAGCGCGGCGAAAGCGTCGCGGTCAACGGCGTGTGTCTGACCGCGATTCCCGAGATCGACGGCTCGTTTGTGACCGACGTATCCGACGAAACGCTCACGCGCACGACGCTGGCGGCCCTCGGTAAAGATGCGCTCGTGAACGTCGAACGAGCGCTGGCCATCGGCGATCGCCTCGGCGGTCATCTCGTCCAGGGACACGTGGACACGGTCGGCACCCTCACCTCGATCACTTCGGAGGGGGACTTCGCGGTTTACCGCTGGAGCTTTCCGGAGGAGTTCGCCGATCTCGTCGTGAGCAAGGGATCGATCGCCGTGGATGGAGTCTCGCTGACGATCATCGATCCCGAGGCGTCGACGTTCGCGGCGGCGCTGATTCCGGAGACGCTGCGCCGCACGAACCACGGAACGGCGCGCATCGGCGACAAGGTCAACCTCGAGTTCGACATGGTCGCCAAGTACGTGCGCAATCTCGTCGCACCGTATCTCGGCCGGAACAGCGGTTGATCGTCTATCGCAAATCGAGGCCGTTGCGGATCAAACGCGCTGCCGCTCCGGAAGCGCCGTTCTGGTGCGCGACGACGGTTGCCCCCTACAGCGCGCGCCGCGCCGCGCCGGTCTCGATCGACTACATCGACTTGCGCGCGAGCGCGAGCGACCGGCTCGAGGTGCTGGTGTGCGATCGGCCGTCGGACGAGCTGGAAGACGCACGTCTGGCCTCGCCGCTGCTGATCGAAGCGAGCGAGTTTGCCGAAGCGATTTTCCGCCGCGGCGAAGAGATCCTGCAGTTCTGCGACGTCCCGGCGATGCACCTCATCTCCACGCGCGGTGCACTGCCGGAGAAGGCGCGGCCCGAGACGACGGTGATCGCGGCATGGCCTCTCGACCTCGACCGCCTGGAGATGCTTTTCGCCAGCGTACGCGGCAGGTGGGGGGTCGCCATCCCGGTGATTTTTCCGGTGACGACGGACATCGCCGCGCTCGAACAACTGACCGAGCTCGCGAAAAGCCACGGTGCGGCATTCATCGCCGCAGTGCCGGTCGAGATCGATGCCACCGCGAAGCAGGCGATCGCGCAGTCGCTATCGCTCGACGGCGACCAGGAAACCTACGCGATGCTGTTCCACTCGCGCCTCGAGCCGATTCATGTCGCGACCGAGAGACACGTCGCGGCGCTCGCTGCAAACGCCGGCGTCGCCGACTTCATCGTCCCGCCGCGCTGGGACGAGAAGACCAACTGGAACGCGGCTGTCATCCTGACACTCGCCGCCACGCGCATGCTGGCGATGGAGCACGAAATCGATCTGGCCGCGCTCATGGCGCGATCCGCCCGCGTCGTCGCCGAGCTCGACAAATCAATTGCGCGCGTTGCCGAAGCGGCCAGTCTCTCGATCGTGGAAGCGCTCGACGAAGTGAGCGTTGATGTTCTGGGGGAATGGCTCGCGACCGGCGATTCTTCGTTCGTTCGAAGGATCAATGAGCGGTGGCGACTGCGACGCGATGTGGGTCGTGGGTCGTAGGTCGTAGGTGTCGGGGGCCTCAGCGCCCAAAGGCCCACGGTACCTACGACCTACGACCTACGACCTCGTGCTCCTTCCGATGCTGAACCTTCACCCTTGTCTT
>DASYUK010000212.1:0-12973 GCA_036001325.1 Thermoanaerobaculia bacterium | reverse complement strand
GCTTTGTTGCCATGGAGGCCGGCGACGACGCTCGCCGCGAAGGTCGTCGTCCAACGCTCGACCTGACGACGCTTTCGCTCTCCGCGCTTCACGCGCTGCGACACGGAAAGAGTTCCTTCTGAGGCGCTTCTTTCACGCTCGCCGCCTTCACCGCGCGCTTCTTGCGAGGCGAAGCTGACTTCTTGCGGACGACGTGCGCGCCTGACTTCACCCCCAAGCAGCGCTTGCATGTCACGTGCTTCCATTCGTGCGCGACGCGGTTCGGCCTCTCTTCGCCGCATGCAACGATGACGGCGCAGGGGACGGGCTTGCCCATCCAGCCCGTTCCGAGATGAAGCGCATACGGTGACGCGATGGGCTCGCCGCGCTGCTCGCGAAGGAGCGGAAACGAGCACGAGGTTCGGTTCTGCAAACCAGTTTCGGGGCGATGCGCGCCGAGAATGGCCATGTGGGCTCTACGGTTTGCCATCGCCTTCCTCGAATTCCTCGCCGATGGCCTTGAGGAGCGCTTTCTCTTTGCTCGTCATCGCGCCGTCGTACTTGGCATCGAGCCGAAGAACGATGTCGACCAGGCGCCGCTTGTCGGCGTTCGCTTCGTCGAGCTTGCGATGTAGCGCGGCTACTTTTTCGACCTGCTCTTCGACCATGCCCATCAGCTTGTCGATGTTCGCTTCGTTGAGCTTTCCCTGCAGCATGGCTACTTTTTCGACCTGATCTTCGTACATGCGATTCCAGTCGTACACGTCGCTCTCTATCGATCGGTCCATGGTCTACTCCTCTCGCTTCTTCGTCCTCTCCGCCGCCCCGTTCGTCTTCTCCGCCGTCGCTGCAAGCCAGCGCACGCCATACGGCGCAAGCCGCCATTCTGCCAAACTGCGCACGTAGAATACGATCCCTGCAAGTTCGAGCCACGCGAGGCAGTTGCGCAAGCGAAATCCAGGCATGTCGAGGCCGGTCGCGTGGATCTTGTCAAACGTGCTGAAGCCGGCGCGAACCGCAAGCGCTACGGGCCTCGACCAGGTCTCCCAGATGGGATGCAACGTGGATGGGCTGAACGCCGAGTCGGACTCGTTCTCGGTGCGCGCGCCCGCCCGACGAGGCGGCGACGGCGACGAAGACGGAGAGCGCCCATCGCTCTCGCAGTCTTCGCTTCCGTCGCCCCAACTCATGATCTAGTCCGCCTCGTCGAACGCCAACTTCATCTCCCCTACGAGGTGACCGCGGTCGATGTAGTTCCGCACGTACTGGTCGACCACGTATCGAGAGACGAACTCGACAGCTTCCAGGTCGGAATGAAACGTCTCGTACTTGAACCGCCGCGACGTGAGCGTCGGCTTGCCGACCCACAGAATGGACTTGCCCATCATGCGCGCATACTCGGCCTCTGCATGCCCTTCTCGCGTCGGCGTGTCGGCAAGCACGATGACGACGTGCGATTCGCATATCCCCTCACGGTTCGCGCGCCACGCGACGTCGATGTCCTCGTCCGACGACAGGTCGCTAAACTCCATCGCCTCGGAGCCGTCGCTCTCGTCCGCCCAATGGCTGCGCGGTACGCACCCGGCGGCGCGCAGGGCGCCGTGCAGCGCACGCACGCGCGGGGCGCACGCCCAGGCTGCCGCAACGAAGACATGAAGGTTCATACGGCGACGTTCTTTCGAAACACGAGGCGGCAGCTCTTGCACATCGTGAAGGCTCCTAGATCCATCGGCAGGCATCGAAGCCAGTCCTGCCGATCCAGTCCACAGAGTGTACTACAGTTCCCACGCTTCTGGTAATGGGCTCTTCCAACCTCGCTCAGGTACACCCACTCGTAGTCATCGGCCATGCCCCACTTCGCACGATGTCGCTCGCGATGAACGTGCGCAAGCACGATGGACTTCGCGCCGACGAGGTTCAAAGCGAAATTCGACGAGACGTGTGGAATGCGCGCATCGACGATGCATGTGCCGTCCGAGCAGCGACGAATTTCGTAGCCGAGGTACTCCGTAAGCTCATCCTTCCAATTCGTGCGCATCATGCTGACTCCTCCACAGGCCCACCGCCGACTCCACATAGGCCCGCCTCGGGCGGCAGCTTCATCGACAAGACGTTGGCCGACTTCCCCACCCAGCCGACGAGGCTGGTGAGCAAACAGCCAACGAACTTGCCTCTGCTGCCGCCCGAGACTTCCGCTCCGTCGGTCGACTCGACTCGGCGGCGTTATCTTGCGGCGCTACAGCGCCTCAGCCTTCGCCAAGTACCAGCGGCGTGCCGCGTCCGTGACGGCTTTCGCCACTTGCTTCCAGGTCAGCGAACTCGCTTCCAGCTCTGCCGCCGACTCTTTCTCCACGTCCTTGGCGACCCAAGCCATGAAGGGACCGATGAGGCGCTTCTCGAAGACGAGGTCTCCGCCTGCGGCCGCCCGAGCGCCCTGTTCGAGACGCGCGGCGGTCAACATCATGGTCGCGAACGCCTCGATGGACTCGGCGACGGCGGCGTCGACCTGAGCAGGCGCGGACTTGGCGACGGTCTTGTGCTTCTCGCCCTTCGCCTTGAACATGAGGTTCTTGAACGTCGTGATGTGTTCGTCGCTTGGGTAGAAAACGAGACCTTCGCCCGTTCCGTCGATGCCGAAGGTCTCCCTGACCCACGGATCGGAGCCCTCGATGACTTCCACTTCTCGGTTGATGTCGTCGAGGATCGGCTGAAGTGCATCGGCTTCGGCGAGGAGAGGAATGTCGAAGGCGTCCCGATGCCAGGGAAGGGCGTAGGCATCGTGGACGTGTTCTGCGATGGCTTCGAGTGCGACCGGGTCGACGATCCACTTGCCCTCCGCATCGAACGGCAGACGCGCGGCGGCGAAGATGGCGAACACCTTGTTCGGAGCCTTGTTGATCGCGACGCCCTTCATGATGCCTGGGCCGCACCATTCGCCGAAGACGATCACCGAGCCGGTGAGGGCCTCCACACGGTTCCATTCCGCCTTCCGGCTCTCGACCCACGCCGCGAACCCGGCGTTGTCGCTCGTCGGGCTGATAATCTGCGTGCGGCTCTGTGCGAAGACCTTTCCGTCACGAAGCTGCACGGCCGCGTTCGTGCCGTGGAGCTTCACCTTGGCGCGGTAGCGGATGAGGTCTGCCCCGCCGAGCAGCTCCGGGTACTTCTGCACCGACTTGCGGACGGTGTGGAAGCCCTCGATGTCGGGCCAGGGGATGTGACTCATGCTTCCTCTCCTTCTTTCGCTTCTTCCGCCGCTTCCTCAGCCTTGTAGCCGAGCAGCTGCATCAGGTTCTCGATGCGCATCGTCGCGATGAACGCGCGCACGCTCGACGCTTTCTTCGCTCGAACAGCGAAGAGGGCTCCCGAGCACTTGGTCTTCACCGCCTCGATGGCGAAGTCTTTCTGGACTTCGATGTCCTTCAGGCGCTCGTAGTCTGCGCTCACCTCTGCGACGAAGCCGTCCACGCGGCGCTGCGCGTCCTCCAACAAGGGCCGAAACTCGGGGAACGCGGTGAGAACTTCGGAGACTTCGCCAGACCGAGCGATTTCCACGAAGGCCTTCTTGGTCATGCCACCGCGCGCATGATGGAGCGCGACGTAGCCTGGGTGTTTGACCTTGACGCGGTTGAAGGCGGCGTCGACGACCACGTAGCCCTCTTGGGCGAGCGGCGACATCGTCGCGAACGATGCGGCCAGCTCCTCGAACGACTGCAACCCGAACGAGCGAACAGCAGGAACTTCGCATCCAACGGCCGACAAGAACGCGCTCGTGTAGTCAATCGTCATCTCCCGGTCCCAAGAGCGGCGACCGCCGAGAAGCGTCAGGTGCGGCCTATCGTGCACAACAACGACTCGGTTTGCGGGCCCGGCCAGCTCGAAAAAGAAGCACATACCGTCGACGGGGTCGAACATCGTGAACGGGTTTCCGTACCAGTCGAGCGTCTTCCAGAAGTATTCGGCGAACGTGCCGACACCGTTCACATCGCCCGAGCCGTCGGGCGTCCCCGTCGTCGCGACGTGCCATTCGCCCTTGTAGGCGAAAATACAGCACATGGAGCCGTCGACCTTCTCCTGCACGCGCGCCGTCGTCCAGTCGATCGCAGCCGCGTGGCCTTCGCCATGGTTGAAGAACTTGTCGAAGGCGCGGGCGACGACCTTCCAGTCGTCCGCTTCGTCGAGCACGATGCCTCGGCACTCGCGCACGAGCTTTTCGGCGAAGGGCGAATCGACCTGATGGTACTTGAGCAGCACGAGGTTCGGGTGAGCGCCGTGACGACGGTGCTTGATGGCGTACTTCGCGAGCAGCTCTTCGTATGTGACGCCAGCTCGAAGCGCCTTCTGAATTTCCAGCATTGTCATTCCCCCAGCAGTATCTTTCCCGCAGCAATCAGCATGATCGCAATCGTCAGCGCGATGATTCCTTCCCGCGCGTAGACGCTCAGCGACGCGTCCAAGTCGTCTTCCGGCTCTTCGTCCTCGTCTCCTCGATCCTCGGACTCGCGCGCTTTTATAGACGACTCCTTTCGAAGCCGAGCGGTCAGCACTGCGGCCAAATGGGAGAGACTGGACGCGCCCTTCCTTTTCCTTCTGCGACGCGCGACGGAGACGGCGGGCGGCACGAATGGAATTTCTTCCTGAATCGGACGCGACTTCTTTTCCTCAAGAGCCTCGTCGAAAGGTGCTTCCGGCTCTTGAGGTTTCGAATCTTCCGCCGCGACTCGTTCCGCGTCGCCACCTTCCGCTCCATCGTCGTGGTCCAGTCCGAGCGCGCCCTCTGGCAGAAAGCTCACGATGGTGCGCCTCTGCCTGTCGTACACCACGCGGCAGACCTTGCCTTTCACGAGGACGTCCCAGAGGCTCACACGAAGAGACTGGCGCAGTACGAACGTCGCTTCTTCGGTCTTGCCCGTGCTCTTGCGAATCGCGTCGGCCATGTGAGTGAGATCCTGATCGGTCAGGAACAGGTCGTACCTCTCCAGGGCGCGACGCTTTGCGTGCCGCGACTGGCTCCGTGCCTTGCCCTTCCACCTGGACTTCGCCACGAGGACCTCCTTCAGATCGGGATCTGGATGTCCTTCATCTCGACCTTGCAGTCCACCGGCGCGGCGCCGTCGAAGCTCAGCTTCATGCTGTTCTCGTCGAGAGTGAGGAACTCCTTGAACCAGACCTGGCCCACGGTCATCGAGAACTTCATGCGCGCGATGCGCGAGAGAAGAGCGCGACATTTTGCGACGGCGTCTTTCTGCTCCGTTTCGATTTCGGCCGTGACGTCCACTCCCTTCGCCGCCGCGGCGACGGCCGCTTCGACGCCCGTGATCCAGTGCTTCATCGCGGTGGACGCCGGATCCGTCTTCTTCCCCGCCTTCGCGTCTTCGACCTTCGGAAGAGTCATCCAGCCCTTGAGCGTCACACCCAGCTCTTTGCCCATGTAGAAGTCTTTCGACTCAGCCTGGATCGTGTGGGCGGGCGAGAAACCGTAGTCCTTCACGCCGACGGACTTGAGGAACTCCTCGCCCTCCTTGCCGTACGTGTCGACAAACGACTTCGACATGCGCGGCGCGTGGATGTTGCGGTAGTGGTTCATCACCTTCTGCTTGCAGCGCGCGAGCTGCAGCTCGCGCTGCAGGCGGAACAGTGCTTCGGCCGAAGGCTCCAGGACGTCGTCCTGATTCAGCACTGGCATGCGGCGCAGGTCGAGGACTGCTTCGACGAGACCGTCTTCGCGGGCCGCCTCTCTTAGGGCCGCCGTGCTGCTTCCCACGTAGCCAGCGCTGCCGCAGCGCGCGTTGAGCGTGTCGAATGCGTCTTTGGTGAGAAGAACGGGCAACACGCCTATGTTGATGAGCCCGTCGCGCACGATCGCGTAGTTGCGCACGATCTTCGTCGGAAATGTCTCCGGGATCTTTCCCTTCAGAGTTTCCGGGATGCGCCCGGAAAGATCGACGTGGCCAGTTTTCGTCACCTGGAACGACACGTTCGGGCGGTCCTCGTTCCAGACGAGTCCGTCGACGGGGTAGCCGTTCGGCGCCGCATCCGCAGTGAACTTGACGCCGCCCTGGCCGAACTTGCCGAGGAACTCGTTCAGTTTTTCCTTCGCGATCTTGACCTTGTCTTTGGTCTTCGCCTTGGCCACTTCTGCGGCCAGGCGGTCCAGCTCTTTCTGCGCCTCCTCATCGATCACTTCGTCCGCATCGACGCGGGCGCGGCTGATGCGCGAGTACGAAAACGAGGGGTGGTCGAGAAGGACGCGGTGGCGCTCGTCGGATTGAAGCAACGACAAGAGTTCGAGGACGGTGAATGCGTCCTTCGCCGGCATGTGGTCCATACTCAGGCCGACCGTGTAGCGACTGGCCGTCACGAAGGCGGCATCCTTCGCTTCCTGCATGAACTGCGTCGTCTTCTGCTTTCCGAAGCACACGCTGAACTCATCGATGAAGTGGACGTCGCCCAGACGTCGAAGGAGGCCGCGAACAATCTTCGACTGCATTCTCACCGAAAACACCGAGAGCCCCGCGTACATCGCGGAGTGCATCTCCGCCGGAATCAGCACGGGCTCTTTCTCCCCCGTCCCTTCGGGCGCCATGAAGTACACGAACTTCGCGTTCTCCGGCACGAGGATCTTGCCATCCTTCGGGGCGAACGTCGCAATCTCGCCATCGACGCCCGCGAAAGCAACGCCACCGATCAAGTCGCCAGGGATGGCGATTTCGACGCGCTTGCCTTCCACGGCGCCCGACACTTCGGCGGCGAGGATCGGCTCGTACGCATCGAACTGCTCTGCGAAGACGAGCTTACCGCCGGCACGGTCGGCCATGGCCGAGAGCAGCGCGCGGTCGGCGTAGTAGCCGTACTCGACGAACGTCGAAGCGGCTACGACGCCCGCAGCGCGCTCGACAGCGGCCAAGATCTGGGCCTTGTCCCACTGGTTGTCGCAGCCGTCGCTCATGAAGAAGAGCGAGTGCTGCAGGGCTGGGTTCTTCTTCGAGGCGCGTTTGCAGAGTGCTTCCACTTCGATGAGAGGCTCTTTGAAGCCGGTGAGCCCAATCGGCACGAGCCATCGGTCGATCATCTTGCGAATGTCCTGCAAGTCTTTCGCGTTCTCCGCGCCGACGTTCTCGAAGATGACGCCGAACTCGCCGCGCCCGCTGAAGTACAAGAGCGAGCACGTGTCGTCCTTGCCGAGGAGCTTCGGGAGCTTGTCGCAGAGATGCTTGCGCATCTTCGGCAGATCTGACGACATCGAGCCGCTGACATCTGAAACGATCACGTGGTGGGTCGGAAGCCGCTTCGGCGGATCGGCTGACGCCGGAGTCACGGGCAGCTCGCACAAGTACAGTCCGTCTTCGATCTTGATGCTTTTCATTTCATCCTCACGCTCCCTTGAGCGGTTCATATATGCACTACGAATAGCCTACCGAGCCTATCGTATCAAGTGTCGGACGCATCCCTCGCCGCCACGAGCTTCGAGATGCTCACGATCGCTTGCTCGATGCGGGCACGCCCGACGGCATTGGCCGAATGAACGCGGATGATCTCGGGAACGCGAAGGCCTTCCGCCGCGCGCTCTTCGAGCCAGCACGCGACGATGTAGCCGTTGTCGTCGCCGCCGAGATCGTGATCGAGCGAGATGGCGCCGACGTCCTCGCGCTTGAGGATCTCGATGCATTCCGCCGAGGTCTTGACGTGCGTCCATCCGAACGGCGCCGGACGCTCATCGTCGAGCCACACGCTTTTCTCGCTTTGCCGGGTCATGAATTCTCTCTCTTTCACCAGCAGATACCTGTTCCTCGCAAGCTCGGCGTCCGCGAGCGCCATCGCTTCTTCCTTCGAGCCTGCGCGTCGGCAAGAGAAGCCTGCTCTCCAGAGCCACTTTCCATCTGACGTCGGACCCCACACGCTCGCGACGGAGCCCGACGGCGAGTGGCGGTCGTAGGGCTCGTCGCGGCGGAGCTGCACGTCGCGCACGAGGATGGTCTCGACCCGCATCGTCTCGGTGAAGTGATGACGCCAAGGGCCGGCCACGCGCGGAAAGTCTCCGAGCATGTTCCAGAGATCTTCTGGAGACATGCCTTCGAAAGCCGCCCGCGCCTTGCTCATCGCCCTCAGTCCTCCCCGTTGATCTTCTTCGACGTCCAGTCGTGGAAGTCGAAGAAGCTTTTGAGCGGCGCGACGCCGATGAGAGGATGCGCGACGCAGTTATGCACGAGCCACCAGAAGTGGTGGCTGATGCGCGACATGCGCCTCGCGTCGTAGGTCTCGACGCGTGCGTGGAAGCGTTCCTCGGAACCCGACTCATCGACGATCTTGTGCTTCCAGTTCCACTCGGGAACGTCGGGCACGGCTTCCTTCGCCGCCCGCATGACCAGCTCGCGCGCTTTCACCTGCTCCCACGACCGTCGAATTGCATCCGGGTCCATCAGTAGCCTCGACCCATCCCCGAGACGAGACGCTCTTTGAGCTTCTCGATGAAGGATACGTCGGCGAGCGCCTCGTCGAGCGCGCGCTGGATGGCGCCCTTGATCTTCTCGGTGTTCGCCGGATCGTTCACCACGAGGCGCGCCATCTCGCGCGTCGCGTCGTTGAGGGCGTTCTTGAACGCGCCCGAGATGGGGCTCTCGCCTCCGCTGTTGTGACGACGATCGACCTCGAAGAGGTGATGCTCGATCGCTTGGCGAATCACCTTCTCCTTGATCTCCGGCGTGAAGGAGTCCGTGATCGCGCGGGCGAGCGCGACCTGCAACACGTCTTTGTCGACTTCCATCAGTGACTCCAAGCCATGGCGAGCAAGCAGCCGATGATCCAGCCGCCGATCCCGCAGAAGAGAATGAACAGAACCGGGAAACTGTACTTGGAGAGCATCAGGCGACCGTCAGCCCTTTCTTTGCGCGAAGGGTTCGATAGTAGATGTAGGCATCGTCGTTCCCGACGTTCACGTCCTTCACGTCCTTCACGTACAGGCGGCCGGCCACCCGATCTTTCTTGCGAGACCAGAGCGCGCGAATCGTGACGACGGCGAGCGCCAGGTTCGTGTCGGCCTGGCCGTGCTTGCCCGATCGCTCGGCGAAGTTTTCGTATGCGCGAACGAACGCGGCATGGCCTGCGTCCATGTTGACCTTCGTCGTGACGCGCTTGATGAAGTCTCGGATGAACTCTTGATCTTCTACAGGCTGCGCGAACGAGATTCCGGCGAGAAAACCCGCGCGACCGAGGGCAGGCCGCGCGCAGTTGATGAGGCGAAGCGCGTCGGTCACTTCCGGAAACGCGCGAAGGTGCTCTTGCAGGTCCGTCGTCGACCACCGCGTCGCCTGCCGACCGCGAATCAGGTAGTGAAGCGTGCGGAGCGCCGAGATGATGCGGCTCTTTCCGCCCTCGGCCTTCTGCGACACGTCCACTCCGAGACCATTGCCGGTTTTGTCGGCGATGGACCATACGTCCGTGAGCGAACGCGAGCTGTTCCCCGTGTCGATGACGAAGAAGCTCTGCGGGTCGGCGTTGTACGTCACGTTGATCTTCACGGTCTTGCCCGAGTAGATGATCGCGTGAAGGCGGTGTTGCCCGTCGAGCAACCTGGACTCGCGATCGAACGCGATGCCTTGGTGCGACTCGACCCATCGCCCTTCGAGCATTTCGTTCGCGAGGAACTCAACGTGCTTCGACTTGATCTCGCGGTTGATCACATTCGCACCCAGGTAGAACTTGGCCGTATCGGGATCGATCTCTTCGAGCTTCGTGTACATCCCGATGACGCCCTTGGTGTCGAGCTTGATCGACGACGCGGGCTGCGCGAGCTGAATTCCCGTTGGCGTTGGCGAGAGCTTCTTCAGGTCCGGCTTCGGGGCGGCAACGACCGTCACCGCGTCCACCTCATCCGCGGAGCTGCGCGCCGCCGCAGAGGTGTCCGACTCGGCCCGCACCGTGCGACGCCGCTTCTTCTCCGCCGGCTCGGCGGGCACCGGAGCTGCCCTAAATTCCAGGAGCAGCTGCTGGTAGTGCTTCATGCGCGGGAGCGCGCGGCAGATCGCGCGATGCTCCTTGTCGGTCAACGCGCCACCGTCGAAGATGCGCTCGACGCGCGCGACGGGGAGGCCGCTCTGTTCGGCGATGGTTCGCGCCGTCATCTTCACGGCGCTCGACAGCTTGATCAGCTGGTCCGTGTACTGCGGAAGGGTCTTCATTCCGTAAGTCTCCGTTCTCTTTTCTAGAAGGCGAAGTCGTCAATCCTCGATCGTGTAGCCGAGATTGCGGACATCTCTGACGACCCAGTTTCGGTGCTTTCGGCGGACGATGACTTTGCCAGTCCTCACGCTCACTGCCTCGTGTTCCTTGCCGTTCGTCGTGCTGAACGCGGCGCGAATGAACGCCTTCTTCTCGACCAGCATCGATGCTGGATACGACGACATCACGTCGAAGTAGAAGCGGCCGGCCTCGAAGGCGTCTTGCTCGCGATGTTCCTCCGCGCGAACTTCGTCGATCAGCTCACCCAAATCGATGGCAGCGATCTCGTCGATGACGCCCCGGGTGAACGTCTCCATGGCCGCACGAATCTTGTCGTCCAAGCTCATTGCCCACGCTCCTTGTCCGTTTCAATTTCGATGCGCGCCTCGCTGCGAAATGCCGGATGGTGCTCCCAGTGCTGAAAGAGGGCAGTCGCCATCGCGTCGCAAACGCTCATGAGCAAGCGAAAGCTTCGCTCGTCTTCCCCACTGTGGGCGCTCACGCCCATCCCCTTCAGGACCGTGGCGACGTCTTCCGACGAGCGCTCCCCGTGAATGAACGCGTAGGCCCGATCTCGGAAGAAGGTTCGGTCCTGGTTTTCGGCATGGTCCCAGGACTTCAGGCTGAGAAATGGAGTGGTCTGCACGCCGCGCGCGTACGCCCGAACGGCCTCGTACGCAGCGTGCGCCGTCATCTCCACGATCTCATCCATTGAGAGCTTTTTCATTCGCCGTCGGCGATCGGCAGGGCTGCGGCTTGGTCTCCCGCAGTCGCGCCTTCTTTGGCCGCCCACACCGCGTCGCCGCCCTTCTTGCCGATAGATGCCATATGCGTCACGCCGCGCCGAGCCGCAGTGGTCTTGCCGCCCTTGCGGCCCGCGATCTTGGCAGCCTCGGACGTGAAGATGTGACCACGTCCCGACGCGAAGGCGGCCTTGCCGCCCTTGCTCGCGATCTCTTTCTGTCGCTCCGGCGACATCGCTCCGAAGCCGCGCTTCGCCTTGGGCTTCGAGGGAGGCGCGTCGTTCACGCTGCTCGCTTCGTCGCTCGGTCCATCGGCAAGCGCTGCGTCGTTGTTCATGTTGATGCGATCCATCTGTCCGCCTTCTTTCTTCGCAAGGTCCAGCCTGCTGTAGGCAGTGTAACACACTCGATGCGCTTGTCAAGCACGAGCCAACGTCGTACGCTCCTGCCAATGACTCTGCTCGCCTACCAGGCCTTGTACGCCCTCATTCAGCTTCGAAAACTCGAACCGTACGCCTCGAACGTTCGAGCCAAGGCGACCATCATGCAGGGCCGCGTGGCCATCTACTCCGCCGCCCGCGCGAGCGCTCCCGACCCCGATGGGGATGGCCTCACTCTTCATGGAAGGCTCGCGGCCTTCGTCGAAGATCCTCTCGGCTCGCGCGCCTGGGAAGTTGGCGAAGGCACGCTCCATCCCGCGCATGTGAAGGGGCGCGGGCTCGCCTGGAATCACCTCTGGCGTGAAGCTCGATCTGCAGCCGTCTACGGCCTTCCCGACGCTGCGATGCTTCTTCTCGATGCGCATGTCGCCTGGGTGCGCATCGGCGGCGAGGCTACCCGCGAGTACGTTCAGGAGAGGCTCGCCACGCTCGCTTCTCGCCGCGTTCTCCGCACCAAGATGGTTCCGACGCCTGCGGCGCCAGCTCCTGCGGCTCCCGCTCCTGTGACCGTCGAATCTCCCATCGTCGATTCCGGAGACGCTGCCGCCACGGCTGTCGAAGCTGTCGAAGCTCCCGCGGAGGAACCGCCCGCAGTCGCCGTCGAAGTCGAAGCCCCAGTCGACGCCGTCGAAGTCGTCGAAGCCGAGCCTGTCGCTTCTGCGGCTCCCGCCAAGCCATCCAAGCCGAAGCGCCGCCCGCGCAAGAAGACCGCGTCTCCCGAAAAGGATGCGTGATGTACGTCTTTCGCGTCACCGTTCGGCGCGCTCAATACCGCGCAGGCAAGACCGCCAAGCTCCGCGTCGAAGAGTTCTACGCCCGCGCGCACACATGGTTCTTGCTTCGAGAGGCGGTTCGCGCCCGCTTCGGAGCTGCCGCCGCCGTCGAGTACGCCCTCGTCCAAGAGAGCGACATCGCTGACGAGGTTCTCGTCGTCGTCGACGATAAGGGTCAGGCTAACTGGGTGCGAGCATGAGTCCGAAGCGGTGCTGGTCGCATTCCTGGATGATCCACGCGTATTCCGCCAGCACCTGCATTTGGATGTGCCCTCGGTGCGGTCTTCTCGCCGAAACCAAAGACCAGAGCGCGCGTCCAGATATGTTTCTGGAACGCGTGCCGTCCTTATGCGCCTACCACGACTTCGCGTTCCGAGCCGCGACCAGCGAGAGTGTCATTTGGCGCTGCAAGAAGTGCCGGCATCTTCGCCAAGAGAACGACGAGTTGCTTCCTGAACGCCAGAACATTGGCTGCTCGTGATCTAGTCGTCCTCGTCCCCGTCGTCCTGCGATGGTGATGCTTCCGAGTCCGGCGCCAGATCCATCGAGAGCTTCTCCATCGTCGCCACGAAGGCGGTCCGTTCTTCTAGCGTCAGCTCCGCAAGCACGACATCGAGCACGCGCTGGTCGTGCTGTTCCGCCGCCGCGAGTGCTTGGGCCCCTTCTCGCGTGAGAAGGATCGCGTGCCGGTTGCTTCCTTCACGCACGACACGATGAACCAGGCCGCGCTCTTCCAGATCGCGCACGACGTTGGACGTGTACGACGCTTGGATGCCGAGCAGGCGCGCGATGCCGGCGACGCCGTGGCGACGTCCTACGC
>DASYUK010000211.1:0-10295 GCA_036001325.1 Thermoanaerobaculia bacterium | reverse complement strand
TACGACCCGCTGCTCGACTCGTCGAACATGACGCCGGGCGAGTGGGTGAACATCGCGCGCGACATCGCCGGGCACTATTGCGAGTACGACGGCTTCATCGTTCTTCACGGCACCGACACGATGGCCTACACCGCTTCGGCGTTGCCGTTCATGTTGGAAGGTTTGCAAAAGCCGGTGATCATCACCGGCTCGCAGATTCCGCTCTGTGAAGTGCGCAACGATGCGCGCGAGAACCTCATCACGTCGTTGCTCATCTCCGCGAACTATGACATCCCGGAAGTGTGTCTCTACTTCGGCGGGAAGCTGTTGCGCGGCTGTCGCTCAACCAAAGTGAGCGCCGACGGCTTCGCCGCCTTCGATTCGCCGAACTTTCCGCCTCTCGGCACCGTCGGCATCGACATCGAAGTGAACTGGGACCTCGTCCGGAAGTCGGACGGTCGCAAGTTGCGCGTTCATGAATTGCGCGCGCCGGTGGTCAGTGCTTTGCGTCTCTTTCCCGGTATCTCCCCCGATCTCGTGCGCAATGTCCTGCGCCCGCCGCTGCAGGGGCTCGTCCTGGAGGCCTACGGGATCGGCAACGGTCCCGATCACGATCAGGACTTTCTCGCCGCGCTCGAAGAAGCGACGGCACGCGGCGTCGTGATCGTCGACTGCACTCAGTGTCTCGAAGGGACAGTCGACCTCGGCGAATATGCGACCGGCACCGCACTCGCGCGCGCGGGGGTCATCAGCGGCTACGATCTGACCGCAGAAGCGGCATTGGCGAAGCTCTACTACCTCCTCAGCCGCGGCGGATCGCCTGAGCGCGTCAAGCGTGAGATGCAACGCGACCTGCGCGGCGAGATGACGGTGCGGCAATGAGTCGCGATGCTGATCTGCGCGAGGAGACGAGTCGCGTCGAGGCATTCAGCGACGGCGTCTTCGCCATCGCCGCAACGCTGCTCATTCTCGAGATCCGCACGCCGGAACATCTCCACGCGGGCCAACTCGGCGGCGCACTAGCATCGCTCTGGCCGTCGTTTCTCGCCTTCGTCACGAGTTTCTTCACGATCGGCGTGATGTGGATGAATCATCACCGACTCTTCAATCTGATCGGCAGGAGCGATCAGGGTCTGCTCGCTTCGAATGGATTGCTTCTGATGGGAGTGACGTTCGTCCCGTTCCCGACCGCATTGCTGGCGCGTTATCTGACTCATCCCGACGCGCCGGTCGCGGCCGTGTTCTACAACGCAGTGTTTCTCTATCTCGCTCTGGCTTTCCAGCTTCTCTGGCGACACGCTTCCGGTCATGCCAGGTTGCTCGAGGAGGATGCCGATCCGAGCTCGGTCGAGGCGATCACGCGTCAATATCGATTCGGACCTGTGTTCTACCTCGTGCTGATCGCGGTTGCGTACTTCAGCGCAGTTGTCAGTCTCTTATTGAATCTGGCGCTCGCGGTCTTCTTTGCGATCCCATCGAGCTGGTTCAGACGGCGCCCGTTCGCGTAGCCTGAATGTAGTCGGTGTATGCGGGCGTCTCACCGCCCTGCCGTACAACGGTCGCGATCTGTCCGCGGTGATATGCGCCGTGCATCACGACGTGCATGAGCACATCGTCGACGCGGCTCGACCATGCCTCCCCTTTCGTATTCCGATAGTCGATCGATGCGTCGAGCTCTACATGTTGAAGAATGTAGGTCCAGGCGCCCCGCAGCGGATCGAGCTCCGATGCGCACTGATCGAGCGTCAGTTCGGGCCACACCGCCATCTTCGATTTCTCGTTGCGGAGCCGCGCGAGCCAGAGCCATTGCGCGCCGATGATGTGGCCGAGGAGACGAAGGGCCGGTTGGGTTGCGCCGACGCTGCGCAGCAGTGCCACCTCTTCGCGATTCGCCCAGTCGTCGTACTTGAAAAGCCGTTCCAGTTGCATACGGTAAGAATGCCACGCGAGAGCCTTCTCCCCGCGGGAGAAGGTGGCCGAAGGCCGGATGAGGGCAGCCCCTCACCCGGCGCTTCGCGCCACCCTCTCCCGGTGGGAGAGGGAATCTGCATCGCTACTGATCGTAGAGAGTTCTGACGCGGTTGTTAGAATTCATGCAGTGGCCAAGAAGGCGGTCGTCTTTTCCTGCACCGAGTGCGGCAATCAATCGTCGAAGTGGCTCGGCCGCTGCCCCGACTGCAACGCCTGGAACTCCTACGCACAGGAGGACGTCCTTCCAGCGGCCGTGAGCTCCTCGGCTTCCCCGCAACCGCTCGACGCGATCGACGCCGATGTCGCGCCGCGCATCAGCATTCGCCTCCCGAATCTCGATCGCGTGCTGGGTGGCGGTGTCGTTCCCGGCGCGGTCGTTCTCGTCGGCGGCGAGCCGGGCATCGGCAAGTCGACGCTCCTTCTGCAGGCCGCGCAGCAACTCGCTCGCGATAGTCCCGTGCTTTACATCTCCGGCGAGGAATCTCCGCGGCAGATCGCGCTCCGCGCCCGCCGGCTCGGCACGACGAACACGAACATTCATCTCTTCAGTGAGACATCCGTCGAACGGATCGTCGCCGAGACCGAGAAGATGCGTCCTGCCGCCGTGATCATCGACTCGATTCAGACGGTGCACACCTCCGTCAACGCGTCGACGCCCGGTTCTGTCGGACAGGTTCGCGATTCCGCCGGCGTCCTGATGGCGGCCGCGAAGCGAACGGCGATTCCGTTCTTTCTGATCGGACACATCACGAAAGAGGGAACGATCGCCGGCCCGAAAGCTCTCGAGCACATCGTCGATACAGTCCTCTACTTCGAAGGAGAAAAATTTCAGAACTATCGCGTCATCCGCGCATACAAGAATCGCTTCGGTCCGGTCAACGAGGTGGCGATCTACGAGATGCACGACAGCGGACTCGAAGAGGTAGCCAATCCTTCAGCCGCTCTGCTCTCACAGCGCAGCGGCGCTCCGGGATCGGCTGTGCTCGCCGCGGTCGAAGGGACACGCCCACTCCTCATCGAAGTGCAGGCACTCGTCTCCACAACGCACTATCCGTCACCACGGCGGATGTCGATGGGCATCGACGCAAATCGCGTCTCGCTTCTCCTGGCTGTGCTCGAGCGAAGGGGGATCGCGAACTTCGTCTCGCATGACGTATACGTGAACGTCGCCGGCGGTCTTCAGATCGACGAGCCCGCTCTCGACCTCGGGATCATCGGCGCGCTCGTGTCGTCGCAGCGCAACGCGCCGCTGCCGCACGATCTCGCCATGTTCGGCGAAGTCGGGCTTCTCGGCGAGATCCGCAGCGTTTCACAGCCGGATCTTCGAGCGCGGGAGGCGTCGGCGCTCGGATTTCGCCGCGTCATCGTTCCTCATTCGAACGCTACGGAGGTTCGCGCCGACATCGAAGTCGTTGCGGTGAGAGGGGTTGAGGATTTCGTGAGCGCCCTGCTACACTGACGCTGTCCGTCGCGGGAAGAACCATGGAAGCCCCTCTCCGTCGCAGTGGGTGGGTCGGCAGGCTGAGCCTGGTCTCGGCTGTCGTATCCCTCGTCCTGACGGGCTGCGCCACAACGGCGGTTGCACCTCCGTCACAGCCGGTTGCGATCGCGCAGTCGGAAGACGATGACTTCAGTCAGCTCGTCGCCCAGCTTCGGTCCGATCTCAATCGCTACAACAAGCGGGAGGCGGAGCGTCAGCCTGCGCCATCACAGACTGCGAAGTCGGCGCGAGCCCGCGACACGGAATTCGCCGCCAAGGCGCGGGCACTGTTCGCGCCTCTCTCCGCTCTGCGCATGCCGGTCGTCGGTATCAGCGCTCGCCAGCTTTATGACAGTTGGGGCGACCCGCGCGACGGCGGCGAGCGGCGGCACAAAGGCATCGACATCTTCGCGGCGCGCGGTACTGCCGTCGTCGCCGTGACCAACGGCATCATCAGCTACATCGGTGATCAACCGAAAGGCGGTCACTGCTTGTGGTTGACCAACGAAAGCGGCGCGTCGTTTTACTATGCGCATCTCGATCGCTGGGCGCCCGGCCTCTACGAAGGGGTGGAAGTCGAGAGCGGCGATCTCCTCGGCTACGTCGGCAACACCGGGAATGCCGTAAGCACTCCGCCTCATCTCCATTTCGGCATCAATCAAAGCGATGAGATGGTGAATCCGTATCCGGTGCTCACGCGCGCCACACCTGTTGCGCGCGCACGCATTCACTCGGATCTCGGCGGCGGGTACGGAACGCATTAGCGTCGATTCACCCGGTCGCCTCGGCGCGCCAGACTCCGGGATAATCGACAACGAATCCCGCGGTGTTCACTCGCAGGTCGGCGACAAATCTTCCGCCCGCGCTCTCATATCGATACAAGTCATCAGTGAGCCGGCTGTACGTTTGATCGAGCGGCTCCAGGGTTAGGCTCGGGAAACGCAACCACGCGGCGCGCACGGCCACTCGCTCGCCGATCGCAGGATTGAGTCTTCGAATCGGCAACAGATTCGTCGATGGACTGAAGTTGAGATCGACATCGATGGAATCAGCGACAGCCGGACACAAGCTCCCGTTCATCATCCATGACCCATCGCTCGCGTCGATCGCGACGTCGACCGCACGTGTTCCCATCCAACCATTCACGCGCACTGAACGCGTTCGCCATTCGGATGTGCAGACGATGGTGTAGTCGAGACACACCGGCTCGTCATCGTGAACAAGGACGGCGACGCCTTCTAATTGCCACGAGGAGCCGGATCGCGACAGACGAGCTGCCTCGTGACCAGGCCGATCGAGTCTGGCCCACAGGATCGAAGCCGCGGCGCTGTCACTAGGGCTTCTTGGGTTTTTCTTTTTCTTTCTCTTTGGCTTCAGCCTCATCCTCTGCAAGTAATCGCGCGAGCTCTTCGTCGCTGATCGGATCCTTGCCGTCGAGAAACGTCCGCTCCGCCGTTTGGCGCTCTGTCTTCTGCTCCTTCGTTTCTCCTTCGGGAGGACGGCATCGCGACCACTCATCATCCGTCAGGACGCGGATGTTGCTCGCGCGATAGAGACTGTCGGACTTCCATTCGCCGCTGAGCTCGAGCAGATCGTTGCTGCGCAGCGTCGAGACCCATACGCGGCCTTTGGGGCCGTACGCGCTCTTCGCGTCGACTCGTATGTAATGGCCGTCGGGCAAACGGAGCGAGAAGAACTCCGTCTTCGCCTCCCGACTGCCGAACCGCCCCACGAGCGGATGCTTGATGCCGAGGAGAGCGTCGACGATCGTTTCACCGACTTTCAATTGCACATCCACCGATTCGGCATCGACACGAGCGTCACTCGCACGGCCGACGACGCGCACGCGATCGCCCGGACGAAGATCATCGGCGCGATAGAGAGCCTTCTCGAAGGTCACTCGGCTGGAGTCTCCCACCACCACGTTCATCCGTTTGCCGTCGTCGGCATGGAGGATCATCCGATCGGCGTTGCGGTTGAGACGGCAGATCGTTCCTTTGACGTCAACCGGCACCGTCGTGGAGATGAATGCGAATAGCGCGAGCCAGATGGGCACCATCTGTCTATTTTACGGGTATGACCATGCCGTCGCGCATCACCCATACGACGCGCGTCATCGCCTGAATGTCCGAGAGCGGGTCTCCGGCGACAGCGATCAAATCGGCCGCATGGCCCGCTTTTACCGAACCGATCTCGGTCATGCCCAGCAACGACGCGGCGAGCGACGTCGCGGCACGCAAGGCGTCGACCGGCTTCATGCCGTAAGCGATCATGCGCTCGAGCTCCAGCGCATTCGTGCCCGGCAGCTCGAATGTGTCGCTGCCGAAGACGATCTTCACGGGCGTTCTCAACGCACGACGAAAGGTGGCCGTATGCTCTTCGACGGTTTTCGTCAGTCGCGCTTTCGTTTCTGCGCTCGGAGTGCCGAAAATCTTGCCGTCGCGCCAGTATTCGTACACGAGCAGCGTCGGCACGTAGTAGATCCCCTTCTGAGCCATCGCGCGGAACGTCTCTTCCTTCAGATAGAGACCGTGCTCGATCGAATCGACACCGGCGGCGATCGCCATCTGCGCCGCTTCGTCGGAATAGGTGTGCGCCGCCACTTTCACGCCGCCGCGGTGCGCCTCTTCGACGAGAGCATTCAGCTCCTCCTGCGACCAGTTCATCGTGCCGGTGAGGATGTCCTTGCGCGTGCCGCGTTTCTCATACGTCTCGAGATAGGTTTTGATGACGTCGGCGCCTTGCGCGAGAAGCGTCCGCACCTGCTTGCGCACTTCGCCGACGCCATCCGCTTCCGCCGCCTGCGGCGGCATGAGGTTGTACGGTGAGTAGCCGGTCAGACGATACGCGCCGGTCGATGTGACCGGCCGGATTGCAGCGATGACGCGCGGCCCGGCAACGAGTCCGCGCGCGACGGCGTCGCGCAACGCGATGTCAGCGAAGCCGGCACCCTCGTTGCCGAGATCGCGAATTGTTGTGATCCCCGCCTGCACGGTCTTCAACGCGCTGACCGTTGCCCAGATCGCGCGAAGCTCCGGCGTCTCGCGCAGGTTTTGCTGTTCGGCATCGCCGGGATGAAGGGCGATGTGCGTGTGCGCATCGATGAGACCCGGCATCAGCGTGACATCGCCGAGATCGATGACAGTCGCATTCGGAGGCGCCACGTCATCGATGCGGATGATTTTCCCGGCGTCGATGACGACAACCGCATTTGCGCGCAGCGCCTCGGAAGTTCCATCGAAAAGGCGCGCCGCGCGGACAACCATCGTTTGACCCGCGGCATTCATCGCGACGAAGAGCGCGATGAGGTTCAGAAGTGTTCGCATCACAATCGCCTCCCTGTCATCGGATCGCGCCAGCCGAGACCCAGCTCGCGCAGCGGCTGCAGGACGAAGTCGCGCTGCAGATATCGCGGATGCGGCAGCGTTAATGTCGGCGACCGGCGGACGTTCGCGCTGTGAAGAATCAGATCGAGATCGATCGTGCGCGGCGCATTGCGACCACCTCGCACCCGGCCCAGGCGGCGCTCGATGTTGAGAAGCTGCTCCAGAAGCGCCTCGGGCGAAAGGCGCGTGTATCCCGCGACGACCATGTTCAGGAAGCGTGGCGATCCCGCGGGCGCATCGATCGGCTCCGTTTCGTGAACCGAGCTCACACGCACGATCGTGACGACGCGCTGCATCTCATCGACCGCGCGACGCAGGTTGTAGACGCGATCACCGAGATTCGATCCGATCGCGACGACGACGGACTCAGGACTCGATATCGATTTCATTCGAGAGCTCATCGACATCGGCGGCGGCGCGCGGAAAAAAACGGCCGAGGTGGTCGCCGGCGCTGCCAATCGCCTCGACGATGCCCTCGGTGAACTCAGCGGCTTTGAAGCGGATCGTCAGCTTGGCGGCGATGTCGTCCCAGAATCCTGCGGGCACTTTCTCGTCGATGCCTTTGTCGCCGAGAATCACGAAGCGCTGCTCCTCAGAAGCGATGAAGAGCAGCACGCCGTTGCGGAGCGCAGTCTTCGTCATGCCCAGTCTCTCGAACGTCCGTTCCGCGAATCGTCGGATATCGTCGCCCGCTTTCGGTTGCACGTGCACGCGAATCTCGCCCGACGTTCGCTTCTCCGCATCGGCGATTGCCGTGACGATGCGCGGCTGATCGAGCGCGGCGAGAAATTCTTGCTGCTTCATCACCATCCTCCTGTCGCCCCACCCCCACCAAACGACCCACCCCCGCCCGAGAACCCGCCCCCGCCGCCTCCCCACCCCCCGCCCCCGCCGCCGCCGAACGTCATGCCGCGTCCGCCACCGCCCATGAAGAACATCGGCCAGAAGCAGCCGCCGCATCCGCCGCGGCGCGTGAGCAAAGGGAGGATGAAGAAGATGAAGACGAGAACGATGATGATCGGGATGATCGATCCAGCGACGCCGCCGCCGCTTGTCGACCCGCGGGGTTGATAGGGCGGCACGGGCGCTTCGCCGCCGCGGATCTTCGCGATGATCGCATCCGCAGCCGCGTTCAGACCGCCGGCCCAGTCGCCCTGCCGGAAATGCGGGGCGATGGATTCGCGGATGACGCGTGATGAGAATGCGTCGGTGATCGTCCCTTCGAGCCCGTACCCGACCTCGATCCTGACTTTGCGCTCATTCACGAAGACGAAGAGCACGAGGCCGTTGTCGTACTTCTTTTGCCCCACCTTCCAGTGCTGAACGCAGCGAATCGTGAAGTCTTCGATCGATTCGCCTTCGATCGACGGAAAAACGTAGATGATGAATTGCGCGCCGCTCTGCTGCTCGAAATCAGCGAGCTTGCGGTTCAGCGCTTCCGCCTGTGAGGCATTGAGAAGACCGGCTTTGTCGGTGAACCACTGGGTGGGCGGGGGCGGGACGTCCAGGGCTGCCGCAGTTGCGGCGACAAAGGCGACGAGTAGCGCGATCAAAGGGATGAGGGATGAGGGATGAGGGATGAAGATTCGTCCTGCTTCATCCCTCATCCCTCATCCCTCATCCCTCTCTTCAGCGAGTGCCACTCGTTGCGGTCGCCGTCGGTTGGCCAAACGGCTGGAACTCCACCGCGGGCGGCGTGGCCGATCCCGGAACGCCGCGGAAGTACGCCTTTGCCTTGAAGCCGGTCATGTTCGCGACCAGATTTGCCGGAAAGCGCCGAATGGCGACGTTGAACTGTTGTGCGTCCTGGTTGTAACGCTGCCGCTCGACGGCGATGCGGTTCTCCGTCCCTTCGAGCTGCGACTGGAGCTCGAGGAAGTTCTGGTTCGACTTGAGCTCGGGATAACGTTCGACGACGACGAGCAGTCGTGAGAGCGCGTTGCTGAGCCCTTGTTGTGCAGCGGCGAACTGCTCCATTGCGCTCTGATTGTTCGGCAGATTCGATCCGGCGCCCGGCGCTCCTGCCGGCGCCGCCACCTGTCCTACGCGCGCTCGCGCGTTGACGACCGCTTCGAGCGTCGATTTCTCGAAGTTCGCCGCCCCCTGCACCGTGCGCACGAGATTCGGGATGAGGTCGTAGCGGCGCTGATACTGGCTCTCGACCTGCGCCCACTGCTGGTTGACCTGCTCGTCGAGGCCGACGAGATTGTTGCGCACACTGACGAAATATCCACCAAAGATGATGAGCGCGAGGATCAGCGCACCGACACAACCCAGCAACCCGAATCTCGCCATCTAGAACTCCTCTTCCTCTTCATCCTCTTCAGGCTCTTCTTCGCGTTCCGGTTCGACGAACGTCTCTTCTTCCTCTTCGCCGGCCTCCGTGGGCGGAACTGGTTCTTCCGCGACGAAGTCTGGCTCCTCGACAGGTTCAGGCTCCACGACGACACGACTTCTGCGTGGCGTACTGACGACCGGCGCATCTTCCGCGTCTCGTTGATCGGCACCGCATTTGGGGCAGATTGGAATCGGTTTCCCGAGGTCGTAAAACTTGGTGTGGCAACTGTAGCAGGTGTACTTCCGTCCGAGGTCAGGCATGGTTCTCCTGAAAAGCGGCGAAACGTTAGCAGTAGGGGGATGCGTCGTCAACGCCTTCCGGTCGTGGGTCGTGGGTCGTGGGTATCGGGGGCCTCGGAGCGACAAGGCCCCCGGCACCTACGACCTACGACCAACGACCTCTACCGCGTTTTCGGCGTTGCCTGCGCCGCCTGCGCCGACGGCGCCGGCTCCGACGCCGTGCCCCGCGCACGTGCATCCGCGGCGAGCGTGGCGAGCTTCTGCGCGTCGGGGAAGACGTCGAGCGCCTTCTCCACCTGCGTGTCGCCCTGCAGGCGATACGGATAGGACGCGTCGAGGCCGAACTTCGCCGCGACGATCTCCGCCTTCAACGCTCGCTCGAGGTAGCGGCGGTCATCCGGCTTCTGCAGCGCTTGGCGAATGTCGTCGATCGAGGCGATCTCCTGATCGGCCGCGTAGCGCGAGAATGCCTCGACCATCGCCGGCGTGATCTGCATTTCCTTGGTCACATCAGGATGCTTCGCCGCGTAATCGACGGCGTAGTTGAAGATCGCACTGCGGATCTCGAGGATCTGCGTCGTCCGCGAGAGCGTCGGCGGCTTGATGATCACGTCCGGCGTAATGCCCCCGCCGCCGTACACGACGCGACCGGTGTCGGTCTTGAACTGCTGCCGCTGCGAGAGCGGAACTTCGGTGTTGGCCACCCCCTCATCGGAATCATCGGCGACGTAGTAGTCGTAGAACGAAGAGTAGTCGCGCTGGATGTTGCGACCCGACGGCGTGTAGTACTTCGACGTCGTGAGCGCGAGGCCGGCTCCGTACTGGAGTGTGTAGACGCTCTGCACGAGCCCTTTGCCCCAGCTCGTCTCGCCGACGACGAGACCGCGATCGTGATCCTGGAT
>DASYUK010000210.1:0-3756 GCA_036001325.1 Thermoanaerobaculia bacterium | reverse complement strand
AGAGGCCGACGAGATTGACGAACGCGCTGAGAAGCGCGGGATCGAAGCGCTGTCCCGAATCGCGCAGCATCATGCCGAGTGCGACGTCAGGGCGAAACGCTTTTCGCCATGGCCGTCGCGTCGTGAGCGCGTCGTAAACATCAGCGACACTGACGATGCGCGAGAAGAGATCGGGCTTGCGACTGCCGGGCGGATAACCCGTGCCGCTCGTGGTGCGGTGATGCTCGAACGCGACGATGATGCGCGACAACGCCGACTTTGTGAACCGTCGCTCGCCGAGGAGAAACTCGACGGATTGAATGGGATGCTGATTGATGATCGCGCGCTCAGTGCTATCGAGCGCGCCACCTTTCTCCAGGAGCTCGGCCGGGCACGCGCGCAGACCGATGTCGTGGAAGACGGCGGCGACGCCGAGATCGCCGAGGTCGACTTTGCCGACGCCGACTTTTCTGCCGAGGGCGATCGCGAGGAGTGCGACGTTGGCAGCGTGATGGGATGGGTAGTTCGCGGAATCCTTCGCGGACGCCGCAGCGACGAGCAGTTCGTTCTCGACGACCGCGATATCCACGAGCTCATGGATCGCACGAACGATCTTGCGAACGAAGAACTGGCGGTTCGTTCCGCTCGTCTTCTCCTCGGCCATCAAGGCGCGATAGAGGACAACCAGTTTCGAGTACGTGTAGAACGTGAGCTCACGGCGATCGGTGATCTCTTCATCGACGGGCGCTGCTGCTTCTTCCGGCTTGATGACATTGAAGCCGATCTGGGCGGCTTTCAACGCCGCATCGATCTTCTCGAAGGTGCGATCCTGCGGCGGTGCGTAGACGAGAATCTGCAGGACCTTGCGGATGCTGTCGGGTGTGAGCGCGGCGTCGATGTCGAATCCGGCCATGCCATGCTCGCGAAAGAATTCGAACACGCGATTCGCAAACTCATACTCCTCGGTCGACACTTTGAGTCTCGTGCCGTTCAGGAAAAGGACGCGGTCACCCATCTGCAGCGACACCCGGCCGTCGCGCTTGAAGACCGCGGTCGACAACTCGAACATCGTCTGGATCGGCCGAATCAGTGCCTGATTGTCGATCGCATGCATCTGCGCGGTCTTGAAGAGCTGATAGAAGGCGAACAGAATCGCGTTCGGTCCTTTGGAAAAGATGTCCGCGTCCGCGGCCGGCAGCGGCTGAGAAAGCGTCGGTCGCTTCTCCGTCGGCTCGCTCACTGGTCCGTCTCCTCGGTCTTCGGCAGCGGCACTTCCTGACCCGTGACCGTCTTGCCGGAAATCTCGGATCGCGAAATCGTGTCGATGACTTTGCGCGCGACTTCACCCGGTTTGCCCGGCTGCGCCGACATCGCGCGCACTTTTTCGTAGCCTGATTCGCCGCAGGCGCCGAGTCCGCGCAGCGCCAGCTCGAGAGTCTCGAGATCTTTCTTGTTCCACATGCGCCGTTTGGGGATCCACGACTCGAACAATGGCTCGCAACTGGCGCCTGCGACCGTGCCCAGGAGTCGGATGTACTTCTCGCGCTCCCAGCTGGGACGGTTCTCGAATTCGGGGCTCATCACGAGTCCCTCGAGGCGCGCGGCCAGGCCGGGGAGATTCGAGCTGGCGATGCTGCGAAATGCATAGAGGCGCACCGCCTTCGACGGATCGCTCTCCATCGCTTTCCATAGGACTTCGAGCGCGATCGGACCGCCGGTTGCGGCCGCGGCCTTGAGCCCTCGAAGCCGAATGGTCTCGTCG
Organism: Thermoanaerobaculia bacterium; assembly: GCA_036001325.1. Classification (GTDB taxonomy): domain Bacteria; phylum Acidobacteriota; class Thermoanaerobaculia; order Gp7-AA8; family Gp7-AA8; genus DASVHS01. The sequence goes on along the minus strand of DASYUK010000210.1, from coordinate 2,015 downwards.
GGATGCGAGACCAGAGCGATGACCTGCGGCGCATATTCCTTTTCGTCGATGAGCATCAGCGCCGCCCGGATGCGCGCAGCGTCGAACGAAGCAAACGTCAAGGTCAGAAGGTCATGATTCGCTTCGACTCGTTTCTTGAGTGTGGACGTCGCGACGAGACGCCGCTCCGGATCGGTGAGGTGAGGCAGGACATCGAGCAGCGGCGCCCACAATTTGGTATCGGGCAAAACATCGAACACAGCCGAGGCGATCTTTGGCGAGATCACGCCGCGCTCGAACTCCTTCACGATCGTGAGCAGCTTCTCGTCCGTGAGGAAGCGATCGATGACGTCGCGCATCGTTTTCCGACTGACGGGGCTCGGCGCCTGGCGCGACGCGGCGTGCACGTGAGTCAGCAGGACCGAGGCCCGCTCGAACTCGCGCGTCGACCAGTAGCCGTCGATGAGCTGCGCGAGAATCGGCGCGATCAAAGCCGGATCAATCGACTTGAACGGCACCCAGACCGTGACCAGCAGGATCTCTATAAATCGCTCGACGAGTGTCTGCACGCGGCCGTCGCCGAGCTCCGCGCGCATTTCGCCGCTCTGTTCGGCGGCGAGCCGCAGCTCATCGAGACTGTCCTCGAAGCCGCGCCGGACCATGGCGTAGTCGTAGCCGATGTCGCGCACGTTCGCGTCATCGGCGGGGACGTGAGGCTGTTCGACTTCGATGGTGGTCATGGCGATCTGCTCAGCGGACCGCTTGATGAGCTCGAGGAGATCGTCACCGCTCTCGGTCTCGACGTCGTGCAACTCGTCGATCGCTTTGTAGCGGATGGTCGACAAATCACAACGCCAGAGAGCGTTTACCGTGTCATCCGCCTCGCCGAGATCGCGATCCTTGATCTCGAAGATGGTGAGAAGCGCATTGAGATTGGCGGCGGAAACATTTGGGGAGAACGTCAGCTCGCGCAGGCCGTCGCGAAACAGCGGGAAGAAGAAGGCCTCTTCGCGCCGCGGCTTGCTCAGGAGCGACTGCCGATCGTAGAAGAGGTCGGTCGGGCCGAAGGTGAGGGTGAAATCGCCACCTTCCGCGGCTCGACGAAACTTCCGGTGCAGCGTCTCCGTCGCCTCGGCGTGAGGTGCGCTGCCCGACGCGTATAAGCGTCGGGCGGACAATGTCTTATCGAGCTGCAACACGAAGTCGCGCACGTTCTCCAGGGAGCTCACCATGTCCGAAACACCGGTACCGACTGCTCTGATTCTAGTGCAGCGGCGTGAATGCCATGGATGGAAGTCCCGCTACGAGGTCTTCCGGAACTTGATCGAGCAGCCGAATGCTCTCGTCGCGGACTGTTGCACTTCGCGGCCGGCCAGCAGCGCGTCGAGCGCGTCCTGAAGGCCGGTGTGCTGGCGCACTCCCGCTTTGGCGCTGTCGTCGACGTAGCCGCGATAGCGCACAGCGCCCTTACCATCGATGACGAAGACGTGCGGCGTGACGCGCGCGCCGTACGCGCGAGCGATCGCGCTGTCGCCGTCCTTCAGATAGGGAAAGGGATAATTCTTGGTCGTAGCGCGCTCTTTCATCTCACTCAGCCTCTCGACCGGGTAGGCATCATCGTCGTTCGGATCGATGGCGTAAAACCTGACGCCGCGCTTCCCATAGACGCGTCCCAGCGCGACGATGCGGTCTTCAAACGCCTTCGAGTACGGACATTGATTGCACGTGAAGATCACGGCGGACAGCTTGCCGTCGCCGGGCGCGAATGCCACGCGCTCATTGTTCGTGGCATTGACCAGGGCGAACGCCGGCGCTTTCGCGCCGACGGCCAGCTCACTGCCGATGGCGACGAGCGCGAATGCGCAAATGATGATTGCGCTGAGAGTGCTCTTCATCTCTTACCTCCGCTTTCCTTTTAGAAATGTGTTGAGCCGCGCGGCGAGATCTTTTCGGTCGATGATCCCTTGGATGCGTGCCAGCTCACGATTGTCCGAATCGTAGATGAAGGTCATGGGCAGCTCGCCGTCAAAGTTCAA
>DASYUK010000209.1:0-4381 GCA_036001325.1 Thermoanaerobaculia bacterium | reverse complement strand
GAGGCTCACCATCGCGTCGCGAGCGATATCCTCGTCGAGCACCACGCCGCAGACGCCGACGACACGCAGTCCGTCATCGAGGACCGGACGCACGATGATGCGGTTCAGCGGATCGCGCTCGTCGACATGCAGCGCCGGCTGGGGCAGCAGCCGCTGCATCTTGTGCGCGACGTGCCACGACACCGTGGCCAGCTTTACGGCCTCGACCTCTTGTTCCGATGACGGCGTCTTCTCCACCCCTTCCGTGTCGAAAAACGCCCACTCGGCGCGGTTGTCGTCATAGTGGATGGCGAAGAACGTTCGCGCGCCAGGTACGCTGCTGCTACGGATGTGTTGACTGAGCTCTTCGATGTTCGTAAACGCGGACGATGAAATCGTCAGTGCGCGATCGCTGGTCGCCCGATAGTTGCTCTCGATCTCACGCGTAACCTCCTCGAGCGAGCTGCGCAGCCAATTCCTCTCCGCCTCGGCTGTCGTCTGCTGCAGGGAGCGCAGAAAGCGGTATTGCATGATCGTGAGCGCGCCTAGTGGGATGACCACCAACAGCGCGAGCCAGAGAATGGATCGGCGGAAACGGTTCATGAGCAAGGATGAAGGATGAAGGATGAGGGATGAAGACGGAGAACGCCACACTCGGTAACGTGTTTCATCTGTTTCGTGACACTTTGTAACAACGGATAAACTGTGGTGGCCGGTTGAGGAACCGGCCTCCACATGGCCATCGACAAAGCGAGCCTCGACAGCCTGCGCATCCAGCGCGGCGCGGACGACCATCGGGAGCGCAAGCCGTGGTGGCTTGCCGCCGGCGCTCTGCTCATCATCGCGATCGGCATCGTCGTCTGGCTCATCGCCCGTCCTGCGCGCGCGAACGTCCGCGTGGCCCCCGCCCGCGCCCTGCGCGGCCAGGCGCAGGCTACGGTCCTCAACGCCACCGGTTACGTGACGGCGAGACGCGAAGCCACCGTCTCATCGAAGTTCACCGGCCGCGTCATGGATGTGTACGTCGAGGAAGGGATGCGGGTTATCCCCGGTCAGGTTCTGGCAAAGCTCGACGCCGCCACGCCCGAGCGCGCCCTGCACCTGGCGCAAGCCGAAGCGGCAGCGGCAGCGAGCTCGCTCGAGGAAACGAGGGTGCGGATCGAGCAGGCTCGGCTCGAAATGCAGCGCGCCACCAGCCTGCAATCACAGCAGATCCAGAGTAAGGCCGATCTCGATCGCGCCCGCGCCGAGTACAACGCGTTGCAAGCACGACTCGCCGCGCAGCGCGATCAGTTCGCCGTGTCGCAGCGCAACGTTCAGTTGCGGCAGCAGGACGTCGAAGACACGATCATCCGCGCGCCGTTCGGCGGCGTTGTCGTCTCGAAGAACGCGCAGCCGGGCGAGATGATCTCGCCGATCTCCGCGGGCGGCGGTTTCACGCGCACGGGCATCTGCACGATCGTCGACATGGACTCGCTGGAAATCGAGGTCGACGTGAACGAGTCGTACATCAATCGCGTGCGGTCGAATCAAAAGGTCGAAGCGATCCTCGACGCGTATCCTGACTGGCGCATCCCCGCGCACGTGATCACGGTGATCCCGACAGCCGATCGTCAGAAGGCAACGGTCAAGGTGCGCATCGCATTCGATCTGAAAGATCCGCGCATCCTCCCCGATATGGGCGTGAAGGTCTCCTTCATCGACAGTACCGCGGGGGTCGCGCAGCATCAGACGATCGTCGTCCCGAAGAGCGCGGTGCGGCGCGATGGCGAGACGGACATCGTCTTTGTCGTCGGTGACGGCAATCGATTGGAGCGGCGCGCCGTGAAGGTCGCATCCACCGAAGGCGACGAGGTGAAGTTGCTTTCAGGAATCAGTGAGGGAGAACGCGTGGTCGTTGAAGGCCCCGCGGAGCTCAAAGAGGGTCAGAAAGTGAAGTCGAGGCCGTAGTGTAGCGGCGTGCTTCAGCACGCCGACGGCGCACTGAAGTGCGCCGCTACACGAGGAAAACGAATGGCTGACACATTAGTCAAGATGAACGGAGTCGAAAAAGTGTTCCATCGCGGCGGCGAGGACGTGCACGTTCTGCACGCGCTCGACCTCGAGATTCCGCGCGGCGATTTCCTTGCGCTCATGGGCCCGTCGGGATCGGGGAAAAGCACACTGCTCAATCTGCTCGCCGGCCTCGATCGGCCGACCTCCGGCACAATCGGTGTCGATGGCCAGCGCATCGATCAGATGTCGGGCCGCGCCCTCGCGAAATGGCGCGCGCGCCACGTCGGCTTCGTCTTCCAGTTCTACAACCTGCTGCCCGTACTCTCCGCGGAACGGAACATCGAGCTTCCTCTCCTTCTGACTTCACTGTCACGCTCCGAGCGGAAGAAGCATGTCGACGCGGTGCTGCGCATCGTCGGCCTCGAACATCGCGCTTCTCACACGCCGCGCACGCTATCGGGCGGCGAGCAGCAGCGCGTCGGCATCGCTCGTGCGATCGTCAACGATCCGACGCTCGTCCTCGCCGACGAGCCAACGGGCGATCTCGATCGCAAGACCGGCGACGGCATTCTCGATTTGCTGCTGGCGCTCAATCGCGATCACGGCAAGACGGTGGTGATGGTCACTCACGATCCCCACGCCGCATCGCACGCCTCGCGCATCCTCTATCTGCTCGACGGTCAGCTCTCCAGCGAGATGGCGGCGTGAAATTCCTCGGACTGCTGCTGGCGAACTTCAAGCGCCATCGTCTGCGCACGACGCTGACGATCCTCTCGATCATCGTGGCGTTCATCCTCTTCGGCTATCTCGCCGCGATCCGCAGAGCGTTTCAGATGGGTGCCAGCGTCGCCGGCGCCGATCGCCTCGTCACGCGGCACAAGATCTCGATCATCCAACTGCTCCCCATCAGCTACAAAGAGCAGATGGAGCAGATCCCGGGCGTGGCCGCGGTCACGCACGCCTCCTGGTTCGGCGGCATCTACAAAGATCCGAAAAACTTCTTCGCTCAGATGCCGGTGATTCCGAACGAATATCTGAAGATGTATCCCGAGTTCATCCTGCCGAAGCAGCAGTTCGAAGCGTGGACCGAGACGCGCACCGGCGTCGTCGCCGGGCGGTATCTCGCCGATCGGTTCGGCTGGAGGATCGGCGACAAGATCCCCATTCAGTCGACGATCTGGCGGCCGAAGAACGGCGGCGACATGTGGACCTTCGATCTCGTCGGGATCTACGACGGGAGATTCAAGGAGACCGACAACACACAGTTCCTGTTCCGCTACGACTACTTCGATGAGAACCGTGCCTACGGCCAGGGAATGGTGGGGTGGTATTACATCCGCGTGAAGGATCCAGCCCATGCCGCCGACGTGGCGCGGGCGATCGATGATCACTTCGCCAATTCGCCCTATGAGACGAAGACCGAAACGGAAAAAGCATTCGTCAAGGGCTTCGCCGATCAGGTCGGCAACATCGGCGCCATCGTGACGGCGATCCTCACCGCGGTGTTCTTCACGATTCTTCTCGTGGCCGGCAACACGATGGCTCAGGCGGTGCGCGAGCGCGTCTCCGAGCTCGGCGTCATGAAAGCGATCGGCTTCACCGATGGTCAACTGCTGGCGTTCATCCTGGCAGAGTCGTGCATCATCGCTTTCCTCGGCGGCGCGATCGGCCTGGGCCTGGCCTGGCTGCTCGTCTCGATGGGCGATCCGACGCACGGCGCGTTGCCGATCTTCTTCTTCCCGCCGCGCGACCTGTTCATCGGCGCGGTCTGCGTCGTCCTCCTCGGAATCGTCGCCGGACTGCTGCCGGCGGTGCAGGCGATGCGGTTGAATACTGTCGAAGCGTTGAGGAGAGAGTGATGGCCAACTGGCTGGCACAGATCGCCGCACTCGTCAATTTCAATCTGCGCACGCTGCCGCGCCGCAAAGGCGCCGCGGCGGTCGCGATGTTCGGCGTCGCCGGTGTGGTCGCGGTGCTGGTCGGGGTGCTGTCGATCGGACAGGGATTCAAGAAGACGATGGAGTCGACCGGCGCGCCCGATGCCGCCATCGTCATGCGCTCCGGCGCCGACTCCGAAATGATGAGCATCCTCGGCCGCAACGAAGCCAACATTGTGTCTGATGCACCGGCCGTCGCGCGCGCCAACGGAAAGGCGCTTGTCTCGCCGGAGTTGTTCGTCGTCGTCAATCTGCCCAAGCGCTCCACGCATACCGATGCCAACGTTCCGCTGCGCGGTGTCGAGCCGGCGGCGTTCGGCGTGCACAACGAACTTCGCGTCACGCGCGGGCGGATGTTCGAGTGGGGACGCAACGAAGTGATCGTGGGTCGAGGAGCGCTGAACGAGTTCAGCGGACTCGATCTGGGAGCGGATCTGAAGTTCGGCCAGAGCAACTGGAAAGTCGTGGGG
>DASYUK010000208.1:0-3073 GCA_036001325.1 Thermoanaerobaculia bacterium | reverse complement strand
CCGGAAGCTCTATCAGGCCAAGCAGAAGTCCTGATCCCGAATGAAGGTCAACTACTACGAAATCCTCGGCGTTGAGCGCTCGGCGTCCGAGCAGGATATCCGCGACAAGTTTCGCAAGCTCGCGCGGGAGAACCATCCCGACCGCTACCGCGGCCCGGACAAATCGGAGGCGGAGCGGAAGTTCCAGGTGCTCACCGAAGCGGTGAACGTGCTGACGAATCCGGTGCGGCGAAGGCAGCATGACGCCGAAATCGGCGCCCCCGCCGGGAAGTCGCCGACCGATCCGTCGCAGATCGCGAAGGTGTACATCTCCAAAGGTGCGAAAGCATTCAAGGAGGGCGACATCCGCGCCGCCTACGAGAACTTCGACATGGCGGTAAAGCACAATCCGCAGGATGCGAAAGCGCAACACTATTTGGGCATCACCGCCGCTCGCATTCCTTCGATGATGCGTCAGGCCGTTCAGGCGATCGAAGCTGCCGTTCAGCGCGAGCCGATGAATGCGCAGTTCCTCAAAGACGCGGGACTGATCTGCAAGAAAGCGGGTCTGAACGCGAAAGCAGAGCGCTATCTCGACGAGGCCCTGAAGTGGGACAGAGAGAACATCGAGGTTCAGAACGCGCTGGCCGAGTTGCGCCAGGGAAAGGGCGAGACGAAGGACTCCGGCAAGGGATTCGGTCTCTTCCGGAAGAGCTGATCGAGTGGAAGTGAAAGCGGAAGGACTCACGCACGTTGGCCGGCAGAGGCAGCACAACGAGGATTCATTCCTCGTTGAGAAGACTGCCAACCTCTTTCTCGTGGCCGACGGGATGGGAGGCCACGCGGCGGGCGAGATCGCCTCGCGCATCGCCGTCGACTCGATCTCCGAGTTCATTCTCCACACGAAGGAAGACGATGGCACGTGGCCACACGCCTACGACGAGCATTACAAGCGCGCCACGAATCGACTCATGGCCGCGGTGCGCATGGCGAACACGCGCGTGCTCGAAGCCATGCGCAAGGATGCTCGCTTGCGCGGAATGGGGACGACTGTCGTCGCCTGCCTCGCTGATGACGATGTCATGTCCTGTGCCCACGTCGGCGACTCGCGCGCATATCTGATCCGCGATCACAGCCTCAATCGCATCACCAACGATCACTCCTGGGTATTCGAGCAGGTCCAGGCCGGAATGCTCACCGAAGCCGAAGCGGAGAAGCATCCGCTGCGCAATGTCATCACACGCGCGCTCGGCGGTGCGCTTCAGGTGAATCCCGACGCCTCAGAGATCAAAGTGAAATCTGGTGATGTCTTTCTGCTTTGCTCCGACGGCCTCACTGGCATGGTTCCCGAAGATGAGATTCTGCGGATCGTGACGGAGACCGAGAAGCTCGAAGACGCGTGTCAAAAGCTGATCGACGCGGCGAACGAGCGGGGCGGTCTCGACAACGTCACGGCCATTCTGGTGAAGACCGTCTAAGGAAGCCCTCTCCCACCGGGAGAGGGTGGCGCGCAGCGCCGGGTGAGGGGCTGCCCCTCATCCGGGCTGCGGCCACCTTCTCCCGCGGGGAGAAGGATTAGGGATGCACATCCGAATCGATTACTGCGGCGTCTGAAACTATCTGCCGAGGGCCTCCAGTTTGGCGGCCGAGATCAAGAAGCAGTTAGGAGTGGAGAGCGAGCTCGTTCGCGGCAGCGGCGGAATCTTCAAAGTGAGCGTCGACAAGAAGCCGATCTTCTCGAAGCAGGACGTGGGTCGGTTCCCGACCGAGAAAGAGATCGTCGAGCAATTGAAATCGATGAAGCCGCATGCCTGACGAAACTCTCGTCGAGCGCCTCGGTCATCTGATCAACGCTCACGCGAACGCGAAGCAGGTGTTCGCCGATCCCGTCGAGCGCGATGGCACGACCATCATCCCTGTCGCGAAAGTGCAGTGGGGCTTCGGCGGCGGAGGGCTGGGGCAGGGGCTGCACGAACGGGGCGGGGGTGGGGGCGGGGTGCGTGCGGTGCCAGCCGGCTTCATCGAGATCCGCGAAGGGCAGGCGGAGTTCCGACACTACCGCGATGCATCCGACTTCGCTGTGATCGCGGGCGTCGTCATCGCCGGTTTCGTTCTCGGATGGTTCGTGGGCTCGGTGAGGCGCGACTAGAATCCCGGAGTGCATCCCGAAGTCGACGAGCTCCGGCCGAAACTGAAAGAGATCCTCTACGACTGCGCGGTGGAGATCCACGCCACCAAGGCCGCGCTCTTCCTGCTCAACTCGGCCACGCGCAAATACGACATGGTCACCGAATATGGCTTCCGCTCGGCGATCCGGCATTCGGCGGGCTCGAACGATCCGTTGGTCGATCGCTGCAGCCGCGGCCGCTCGGCGTTCTTCGTGAACAATCCCGGCGCCGAGCCGCGCCTCTCCGAGCTGCTCTTCGAAGCGGCGACAGAACGATTGCTGGGCGTGCCGATCTTCTCGCGCGGTCAGCTCGTCGGCTTTCTCGACATCCGCGACAAAGCGCACAAGGAGCCCTTCGATCAGCAGGACATCAGCAAAGCGCAGTCGATCGCTGATCGCATCCTCCGGGTCTTCGCCAACAAGAACATCTGGAACCAGCGCTTCATCACGCTTTCGGATGCCGGACCGGTTCCCATCCCGCGCGGTGTGCCTCCGGCTGCGCCGCCGCCTCCCGCCGCGCCGCCGAAATCGGCGGCGACACACGAAGAACCGAAAGTTTTGACGGAAGCGCGTAATGCAGTCGCGCGTATTCTCACGCCGCAGACGCCGGAGAAGATCGGCCCTGCGGAGATGGCCGCAGTCGACGACGCGCTGCGTTCCATCCTTCTGCTGCCCGGCGCGGTCACTGCTGTGTTCACAGCGACCGGCGACGGAACACAGGAAGTCTCATCGCGCGGCACGATGACGCAGGACGCGCTCACGGCGATGCAGCTCAAGCTGCAGACATGGCTCACCAAGCGAGGGGAATCGGTGGCAGCGCTGCAGACGACTCTGACCACGCCGGTCGGACTGACGATGCCGCCGATCACCGTTTCGCAGTTGGAAAAGGTGTTCACCGCCCCCGTCAACAGCACGAAGTTTCGCGGT
>DASYUK010000207.1:0-2762 GCA_036001325.1 Thermoanaerobaculia bacterium | reverse complement strand
TTCGCGAAGCATCGCGAAGAGCAGGGCGACACGCGCGTGCAGGCGATTCTCGAAGCGTGTCGCGTGCGACTGCGCCCGGTGCTGATGACGTCGATCGCGTTCATCATGGGCGTGCTGCCCCTCGTGTTTTCGTCGGGCGCGGGAGCGGAGATTCGCCGCGCGATGGGCATCGCCGTCTTCGCCGGCATGCTTGGCGTCACTTCGTTCGGTCTGTTCCTGACGCCGGTGTTCTTCACATTCATCGGCAATCTCGTCCAGCGATTCAAGCAGCGTCGCGTCCTGGTTCCGCAGGTTGCCGCGATGCTCGTCATCGCGCTGTTCCTCAGCGTCCCTGCGCAAGCGCAGTCAACCTGGTGGAGTCAATTCGACGATCCAGTTCTCGAAAGTCTCGAGACAGCAGCACTCGAATCGAATCACGACATCCGCATCGCCGTCGCGCGAGTCGATCAGGCACGATCCGTCTTCCAGGACATCTCTCTTGATCGCTTCCCCATCGTCCCGGTCAGCGCCAGCGTCGACAAACGCAAACAGGTCATCCCCGGCTTCACCGATGAGCCGAGGAGGATCACGACGTATCGCGCCGGGTTCGATGCGTTCTGGGAGCTCGATGTCTTCGGCCGCGTGCGATCGGCAGTGCGTGCCGCCTCCGCAACGGCGGAGAGCTTCGACGCCACGCTCGAGGACGTTCGAGTGATCGTCGCGGCAGAAGTGGCGCGCAACTACTTCGAGCTGCGCGGCCTGCAGCAGCAGCTCGCGGTCGCCGAGCGAAGCCTCACAAATCAGCGCGAGACACTTCGTCTGACGACGATCCGTCGCGACGCGGGAGTCGGCGAAGAGCTCGATGTGGCGCGTGCAGCCGCGCGTGTCGCTGGAATCGAAGCGAGCGTTCCGCCGATCCGAACGGCGATCGCCGAGCGCGAGCATCGCATCGCCGTACTGACCGGTCGTCGTCCCGGGGAGCTTGGCGTCGATCTCTCTCCGCGGTCGTATCCGCCGCTGGCGAAGGCATTGCCGATCGGTGACGTCGACACGTTTCTTCGCCGGCGTCCCGACGTTCGCGCGGCGGAGCGACAACTCGCCGCCGCCGCGGCGCGCGAAGGAATCGCCAGGGCGGATCTCTTTCCGCGCATTACGATCACCGGATTCCTGGGGTTCCTCGCCGGTCGCGGAAATCTCTTCGGCGAAGCCGACTCTCGCGCATGGGCCGTGACTCCCGCACTCTCGTGGGCCGCGTTTGACATCGGCAGCGCGCGCGCACGCCTTCGCGGCGCGAAAGCGGAGACGCGCGAGGCGCAGGCACTGTACGAACAATCCGTGCTGCGCGCGCTCGAAGAAACAGAGAACGCATTCGTCAACTACCGCGAGCAGCAGACACGACTGGTGAAGCTCAACGATCAGGCGCGCGAGAGCGCTCGCGCATCGTCGATTGCTCGCGCGCGTTATCGCGCCGGCGCCGAAGACTTTCTCTCACTGCTCGATGCCGAGCGCACGCAGTTGCAGGCGGAGGACGCTGTTGCGCAGGCGGAGTCACAGGTCTTCACGAGTGTGGTCGCGGTTTACAAAGCGCTCGGCGGGATTATGGAGAAGCAACAATGAACCAGCGACGAATCTCGAAATTGAAGCTGTTGCAGTTGGATCACGAGTCACATTCAGAAGAGCGTCACGATCACGCGGAGGGACTCTTCGTCGCGCGTGGTCAGATCAATTTAATCGTCGACGAAAAACGCGTCGCCGTGAATGCCGGTGGATGGTTTGTCGTGCCGGCGGGGGCGCTGCACAGCGTTGAGACAGGAAGCACCGGCACGGTCGTCATCTTCGATTGAGGATTGCGATGGATCTTCAACTGCAAGGAAAGCACGCGCTGGTCACCGGGTCGACAGCAGGCATCGGCTTCGCTACTGCAAAGCTCCTCGCCGCGTAATAGAATTCTTTGCGCGCTAATGTGCCGCAGCGACTGATCATGTCGTTGCTTCTCAAGCGCGCTCATGAGGCCATCAAGATCCCCACACCACAGGTGAAGCACGCCTATTGCAACGACCTGGACGAAGCGAAGACCAGGCTCGTGCTCGAGAAAATGACTCGTGAGGCACGCTGGGCAAGGAGGAATTGAGCATGTTGGGAAATCAGGACGCTATCGCCACCATCGCAGTCAAGGACCTGAAGGTCGCGAAGAAATTCTATGAAGGTACCCTCGGCCTGAAGCCCGCCGGCAAGGATGAGGAAGGAGGAGGAATCAGTTACAAGAGCGGCAAATCCAGCGTGCTGGTTTACGAGTCACGCTACGCCGGAACGAACAAAGCGACCTCCGCAACATGGGCCGTCGACGACGCAGAGAAAGTCGTGAAAGAGCTCAAAGCCAAGGGAGTCCGCTTTGAGCATTACGACGACTTGCCCGGTCTGACTCGAAAGGGCGATCTGCACGTGGCGGGGAAGTTCAAAGGCGCGTGGTTCAAAGATCCTGACGGAAACATCGTCCACGTCTTCAGTCGATAAGCATCGGCCAAAAGGACGATCCTTCCCCCGTCCATTTGGACAGTCATCGCTCTCCCCTTCCGTACGATGTACGCCGCGGCCGCGGCGCGCGATCATCGCGTGTCATGGTTGCTCTCGGAGTCTTCGCTTTTCTCCTGCTGATTTTCAGTTTCGCGGCCAGCAATCCGGATGAACGCGGATGAGCGCCGCGCTCCGTGATGAAGTGATGGCCGTCGCGGTTCCATCGCGCGAGGCGGCGGAACACAATCGATGGTGGCTCGTCGCCGGCG
>DASYUK010000206.1:0-4794 GCA_036001325.1 Thermoanaerobaculia bacterium | reverse complement strand
GTTCCGGGCGCGTCGATACGCCGGATGGCGCGATAGCGTAGAAGCGCACGAGCGATACCGTCCGTCTCGGCTCGGCGCGACGCCGAGCCGGAACGTGTGATCACCGCCACCTCATCGAGAACCACCGCGGTGTCTTCGACAAACATGCTGTCCGGCATCGACGGCTCCGGCTCGACGCGTACGACGCGACAACCGTGCGCCTCCAGACGCCGCTCATAGTCGTTGTGTTGCGCGGTCGCTCGCGCCACGTCGATCGGCTCACGATCGACGAACGTCAGCTCGCATTCGTTGATTCGCGGACTGACCGCGCGCGTGAGCGCCACCAACATCCATCCATGTAATCACAGGAGACCCATAGCCTCGAACGCCGGCAGAATCTGACACACCCCCGCCGTCGACTGGATCTGCTGCAGGCGCTCGAGCTGATCCTGGTCGAGCACCTGTTGAAACTGGGCTGACGCCTGTAAACGAGTCGCCGCGATCTGCTGCTCGATCGTTCGCGTTTCGATCAGAAGCTGTCCGAGTGCGAAGGGATCAGGGGCGGGCGTCTGCAACGCTTTTCCGATCGCCTCCTGATGCATCCGGAGCTCCTGCTGCAACGGCTGCAGTGCCTGCTCGCGCTGCTGCAACATGTTGATGAGAGCCGCCAACTGCTCCGGCGAAAGTTGAAGCACGGCGGCCACGACCTGCACCGGCTGGGGATAGTTCTCCTCCGCGACGGCAAGATGTGCCGAGGCAATCAGCGTTACAGTGGCAGCGATGAGGGCAAGTTTGCGCATGGTGCGCTCCTTTCGTCTCCTTTGTGTCGCCAGGAGCGGCCGCGTATGACGTGTCATACGGACACTCTTCCGGCGGCACTAATCGGGTCGAGAGTCATGCAGCGTGCCGAGTTGGAGCGCGAACTCGAACAACTCCACCCGGCCAGCTTCGCCTGGGCTCTCGGATGCTGTCGACGAGATCGCGATGACGCGGAGGAGGTCCTGCAGAACGTGTATGTGACGGTGCTCGATGGGCGAGCGACGTTCGACGGACGGTCGACGCTGAAGACATGGCTCTTCGCCGTCATTCGGCGCAAGGCGACGGCTTACTATCGCATTCGCGCGGTTCGCTACGCGCTTCTTCTCCGTTTCGGTGGAGGACAGGCGTCCTCGCCTGTCCAGCGCTCACAGACAGATCTCATCGGCGCGCTCGCGCAGCTACCGCGGCGCCAGCGCGAGGTCGTCGAGCTGGTCTTCTATCACGACATGACCGTCGACGACGCCGCCGCGATCATGGGGGTCAGCGCCGGTTCCGCACGCGTCCACTACGACCGTGCGAAGAAGAAGCTTCGCGTGCTGCTCGAGGTGAAATCGTGAACGACGACGATCTTCGGACTGCGTTTGCGCAACTTCGCGAATCGGAGAGTAAAGATGTTCCACCGTTTCTCAGTGGAGTGCCGGTGCCCTCACCGGCGCGGCACAACCTTCGCCTGGCGTTTGTTGCAGCGCTGCTGGTGCTCCTCGTCGCTGTCGGATATTTCGGTCGAAAACGCGAGGTGATGACCACGACGTCGATCTCCACGTGGCGCGCTCCCACCGACTTTCTCCTGCGCACGCCGGGACGCGAACTGATCGACTCGGTGCCGCAGCTCACACCCCAAATCCCGGGAGGTCGCTCATGAAACGCTTGATCACACTGCTGCTCGCGCTCTTACCGCTCACTGCTGCTGCGCAGACGCCGCCGCAGGACGATCCGATCGGGCGCTATCTCTACCCGCCCGAGTTGATCATGGCCCACTCGCAGGATCTCGGTCTGCAGGAGAAACAGCGCGAGATGATCAAGAGCGAGGTGCAGAAAGCGCAGTCGAAATTCTTCGATCTGCAATGGCAGGCAAAAGAAGAGACCGACAAGATGGTCAAGCTGCTGCAGCAAACGCCCGCCGACGAGGCCAAGATCCTCGAGCAGGCGGATCGCATCATGTCCCTCGAACGCGAGATCAAGAGGACGCATCTCACGCTGCTGATTCATCTGCGCAATCTCCTGAGCGCCGAGCAGCAGGCGAAGCTGCAGCAATTCAAGTAAGGCCCTTCTCCCACCGGGAGAAGGTGGCCGGAGGCCGGATGAGGGGCGCCCCTCACCCGGCGCTTCGCGCCACCCTCTCCCGGCGGGAGAGGGCACTGCGCAGTAGACTTCGCGCATGCCGAGACAAATCGCATTGTTGCTCGTGCTGTTCGCGTCGCCGCTGTTCGCGCAGGAAGGCATCCCGCTCTTCACGCCCTACTTGCCACCGGAGGAGTTCGCGGCGCGGCGCGCGAAAGTCTATGACGCGATCGGCGCGAGCGGCATCGCTCTTCTGCAGGGAGCGCCCAGTCCCGCCGGATACGTCCGCTTCCGGCAGACGAACGAGTTCTACTACCTCACCGGTGTCGAGGTGCCACACGCGTATGTGCTGCTCGACGGCGTGTCGCGCACCGCGACGCTCTATCTCCCCCACCGCAACGAGGCTCGTGAAAGAAGCGAAGGCAAAGTTCTCTCCGCCGAAGACGTCGATCTGATCAAGAAGTTGTCGGGCATTGATGCCGTCGCCGCAACTGATGTGCTCGCGGAGCGCATCGGACGCTTGACGATGGCCGCGCCGCCGCGTGTGATCTGGACGCCGTTCTCGCCATCAGAGGGAACGGCGACCAGCAGAGACTCGGCGACGCGCGTCGTCGCCGACATCGGTTCGGATTCGTGGGATGGCCGCCCGTCGCGCGAAGGACAGCTCATCTCGCTCCTGCGTACGCGTTTCCCGCAACTCGAGATCCGCGATCTGACGCCGGCGCTCGATCAGCTTCGTCTGATCAAGAGCGCGCGCGAGCTGGCGATCATCAGGAAAGCGACGCACGCAGCGAGTGCGGGCATTCTCGAGGCGATGCGATCGACGGTTCCGGGCATCAGCGAGTATGAGCTCGACGCCGTGGCCAAGTACGTCTTCTATCGCAACGGCGCACAGGGCGATGCCTACTACTCGCTCATCGCCAGCGGGCCGAACGCGATCTTTCCGCACTACAGCTCCGGCAAGCGCGTCATGCAGGATGGCGACTTCCTGCTGATGGATTACGCGCCCGATGTCGGTTACTACATGAGCGATGTGACGCGCATGTGGCCGGTCAACGGAAAGTTCAGCGACTGGCAGCGCGAGCTGTATGGCTTCTACGTCGACTGCTATCGCGCCATCCTCAAACGCATCCGTCCCGGCGTGACCGCGGCGACGATCAAAGATGAAGCGGCGCAGGAGATGGACCAGATCCTCGCCCGCACGAAATTCTCGAAACCGATCTACGACCGCGCCGCGCACGACTTCGTCGACAGCTATCGCAAGTCCGGACCTCGCCTCGGACACTGGGTCGGGATGGCCACGCATGACGTCGGCAATGATCTCGGTCCGCTTCGCGCGGGAATGGTCTTCACGATCGAGCCGGCGCTGCGCGTTCCCGAAGAGAAGGTCTACATCCGCCTCGAAGACGTGATCTTCATCAACGACAAGAGCGCGGAAATCGTCACCGACTCCCTGCCGATGGACATCCCGAGGATCGAGAAGATCATGAAAGAAGAAGGGATGCTGCAGCGATATCCGAGAATGCAGTGAAACGGATCGCAATCGCAGCGGTCTTCAGTGTAGCGGCGGGCTTCAGCCCGCCGGACGGCGCGCTGAAGCGCGCCGCTACACCGTACGTGATGGTTCTCGGGATCGCCCAGGACGGCGGCTATCCGCAAGCGGGTTGCAATCGCCCCGACTGCGTGGCCGCCTGGCGCAATCTGAAACTGCGCCGTCACGTCTCATCGCTGGCCATCGTCGATCCCGTCTCGCATCAGCGATGGATCATCGATGCGACTCCCGATTTTCCAGTGCAGTTGCGGATGATCGACGGCGTGGTTCCCGACGGCATTCTCCTGACTCATGCACACATCGGCCATTACCTCGGCCTCGCGCAGCTCGGTCGTGAAGTGATGGGCACGCGTGGCATTCGCGTCTACGCCATGCCGCGCATGCGCTCCTTCCTCGAGCACAACGGACCGTGGGACCAGCTCGTGCGCCTCGGCAACATCGTGATCGAAGCGCTCGAAGATGGACGCGAGTTGCGCCTGAGCGAACGGATTGTCGTCACGCCGATCGTCGTGCCGCATCGAGACGAGTATTCGGAAACCGTAGCTTTCATCATTCGCGGACCAACGCGGTCGATCTTGTGGTTGCCGGATATCGATCGGTGGTCGAGTGCGATCGACTCCGTCATCGCGCGCGTCGACATCGCATACATCGACGGGACGTTCTACGACGCGACCGAGTTACCCGGGCGCGATCTCAGCGAGATCCCACATCCACTGATGGTCGAGTCCATGAAGCGGTTCGCCTCAGAGCGCGCGAAGATCCGCTTCATTCACTTGAACCAATCGAATCCGGCCCTGCGCGATCCGGCAAAAGTGGAGCGTGCCGGCTTCCGCGTCGCGCGAGAGCGGGAACGCGTCGGGTTGTAGCGTCGATCACACTCTCATGCCGGAGGCTGGGGCACAATCTCCCGATGCCATCCATTCGTCCAGCGCCGCTTCTGGCGGCCTGTGCAGTGCTTTGCGCCAGCTACGCCTTTGCGCAGGCGCAGATCGATACGATCGAGATCAACCAGGCCATCGGGATTCAGAAGAACAACGCCCGGAAGTTCGTGGCCGGGAAGGACACGGTCGTCCGCGCCTTTCTCGCTGTGCCGGTAGAGATCGACAAAGCGCAAACGAGCGCAGCGATCACGAGAGACGGCCAGGCTGTCGCCACGCTGGCAC
>DASYUK010000205.1:0-9205 GCA_036001325.1 Thermoanaerobaculia bacterium | reverse complement strand
TACCAGGTGATCATGGAGCTCCAGCCGGAGTTCCAGGCCTCGCCTGCCGCGCTGTCGATGCTTTACGTTCGGTCGAACTCGGGGCAGCTCGTCCCTCTCAGTACGGTCGCTCTTCTCAAACCGACTTTCGGACCGACTGCGGTCAATCACTCCGGGCAGTTGCCGTCCGTGACGATCTCATTTGCGCTGAAGCCCGGCTATCCGCTGGGATCGGCATTTGACGCCATCAACAGCCTGGCGAAGACGACGCTGCCGTCGACGGTGTCGAGCAATTTCCAGGGCACAGCGCAGGCATTCCAGTCATCGCTGCAGGGCCTCGGCCTCCTGCTGATCATCGCCATCGCCGTCATCTACATGGTCCTGGGCATCCTGTACGAGAGCTTCATCCATCCGCTGACGATTCTATCGGCGCTTCCGTTCGCCGGATTCGGTGCGTTGCTCACGCTGATGGTCTTCCGCGTCGATCTCTCGATCTACGCGTTCGTCGGCATCATCATGCTGGTCGGTCTCGTGAAGAAGAACGGCATCATGATGGTCGACTTCGCGATCGAAGCGCAGAAGAGCGGCAAGTCTTCGGAAGAGGCGATTTACGACGCGTGCGTCGTGCGCTTCCGGCCGATCATGATGACGACGATGTCCGCGCTCATGGGAACGCTACCGATCGCGCTCGGGTTCGGTGCGGGCGCGGAATCGCGCCGCCCTCTCGGTCTCGCTGTTGTCGGCGGCCTGATCTTCTCGCAGACGCTGACGCTCTACGTCACGCCGGTGTTCTATCTGTATATGGAGAAGCTGCGGCGGAAGCCGAAGCGTGAAGACATCGCCGGCGAGCTGCACGAGGTCGAGCCGTTGCCCGAGCCGGAAGCCGTCGAAGCGTATTGATCGATGCGGCTCGTCGTAGTCGCTTCTCCGTCGTTCAGCGCTCTTAATCTGCTGCGAGAAGCGGGAATCGATTTCGTTGCGACGACAGATCCGACGTTGCTTCGCGATGCCGACATCATCGTGATCGCACCGCGATATGGCTCGCTTCTGCGCGGACTGATCGCGCCGCATCTCCGCTGGATTCACGCACTCGGCGCGGGCGTGGAGACGTTGCCGTTCGACGAATTGCGCAAGAGTGACGTCATCGTCACAAATTCGCGCGGGGTCTACGCCGATGCACTTGCCGAGTTCGCGATCGCGGCGATGCTCTGGTTCGCGAAGGATCTGCGCCGGCTCATGCGCAATCAAGATGCGAAATTGTGGGAACCGTACACGGTCGAACGTGTCGAAGGGAAAAGCGTCGGCATCATCGGCTACGGCGGGATCGGGCGGGCGGTGGGACGGCGGGCCGAAGCGCTCGGGATGCGCATTCTCGCGGTCAGTCGTCACAGCGGCGACATCGATGACACTCTGACGGCAGATTACATTGTGCTCTCAACACCACTCACGCCATCGACGCGCGGGATGATCGACGCGTGGCGCATCGCGCGGATGAAATCGACCGCAGTGCTGATCAACATCAGCCGGGGCGCGATTGTCGATGAAGCCGCGCTCGTCGATGCGCTGCGCGAGAAACGCATCCGCGGCGCCGCTCTCGACGTCTTCGAGACCGAACCCCTCCCGCCCACCCACCCGCTCTGGACACTCGACAACGTGTTGATCTCGCCACATACCGCCGATCACGCCGCCGATTCGCACGAGCGCGCCATGCGATTTTTCCTGCGCAATCACGAGCACTTCCGACGCAGCGAAGCGCTGGAAAACGTCGTCGACAAAGATCGAGAATATTGAGCCTTCTCCCCGCGGGAGAAGGTGCGCGAAGCGCGGATGAGGGGCGCCCCTCACCCGGGTATTGACAGAATAAACATCTGCGCATATTGTTAGCACTCTCGAGGTTTGAGTGCTAACCGCTCAACCTCCCAACAACGCAGGAATTCGCGGGTTTCTCCCGCGTAAATACAACAAAACAAAAAACAAGGAGGAGTCTCGAATGGCAGCAACAGCAGTAGCGACCCAGCTCAAGCTCCGGCCCCTTTACGATCGCATCGTCGTGCGTCGGAAGGAAGCCAAGGAGACCTTGCGGGGCGGGATCATCATCCCCGATACCGCCAAGGAAAAGCCGCAGGAAGCGGAAGTCATCGCCGTCGGCGAAGGGAAGTTCAACGAAGACGGCAAGCGGATGAAGCTCGATGTGAAGCAGGGTGACACCGTTCTCATCGGCAAGTACTCCGGCTCCGAGATCAAGATCGATGACGTCGAGTACACGATTCTGCGCGAGGACGAAGTTCTCGCGATTGTGGAAGGATAGCCAATGGCCAAAAGAGTGACATATGGAGAAGAGGCTCGCCAGGCGATCCTCAAGGGCGTCAACAAGCTTGCTGACGCTGTCAAGGTGACGCTCGGTCCAAAGGGCCGCAACGTCGTCATCGAAAAGAAATTCGGTTCGCCGACGATCACCAAGGACGGCGTGACCGTGGCGAAAGAGATCGAGCTCAAGGACGAGCTCGAGAATGCCGGCGCGCAGATGGTGCGCGAGGTCGCTTCGAAGACCTCCGACACCGCCGGCGACGGCACGACCACCGCGACCGTTCTTGCCCAGGCGATCTATCGCGAGGGCATCAAGAACGTGACCGCCGGTGCGAACCCGATGGACGTGAAGCGGGGCATCGAGCTTGCGGTGAAGGCTGCGGTCGACGCGATCGAAAAGATGTCGAAGCCGGTGGAGGGCAAAGACATCGCTCACATCGGCAGCATCTCGGCGAACAATGACGAGGAGATCGGTGACATCATCGCCAAAGCGATGGACAACGTCGGCAAGGACGGCGTCATCACCGTCGAAGAAGCAAAAGGTCTTGAGACGACTCTTGAAGTCGTTGAGGGAATGCAATTCGACCGCGGATATCTTTCGCCGTATTTCGTGACCGACCCCGAGAGGATGGAAACGGTTCTCGAGAACGCAAGGATTCTCATCTACGAAAAGAAGATCTCGTCGATGAAGGACCTTCTGCCGATCCTCGAGCAGGTCGCTCGTCAGGGCAAGCCGCTGCTCATCATCGCGGAGGACGTCGAGGGCGAGGCGCTGGCGACGCTCGTGGTGAACAAGCTGCGCGGCACGCTCAACGTCGCTGCCGTCAAGGCGCCGGGCTTCGGCGATCGCCGCAAAGCGATGCTCGAAGACATCGCCATCCTCTCCGGTGGCAAGCTCATTTCCGAGGACCTCGGCATCAAGCTCGAGAACGTGAAGTGGGAAGACCTGGGCGACGCCAAGCGCGTGACGATCGACAAGGACAACACGACGCTCGTCACCGATACCGACGACAAGCACCGCAAGGAAGCGATCGCCGGCCGGGTGAAGCAGATCCGTTTGCAAATCGAGGAGACCACCTCCGACTACGATCGCGAGAAGCTTCAGGAGCGTCTGGCGAAGCTCGTTGGCGGCGTTGCGCTGATCAAAGTTGGCGCGGCCACCGAGACCGAGATGAAGGAGAAGAAGGCCCGCGTCGAAGACGCCATGCACGCAACCAAGGCGGCGGTTGAAGAGGGCATCGTCGTCGGCGGCGGCGTCGCGCTCATTCGGGCCGTCTCGACCGTCGATAAAGTTCTCAGCAACGAGGGCTACACCGTCAAGGTCAAGGGCGATGATGGTCGTGAGAAGGAGGTTCTGCTGAAGGCCGAAGGTGACGAGCGCGTCGGCGTCAACATCATCAAGCGTGCGCTCGAGGAACCATTCCGTCAGATTGTGTTCAACTCCGGCAAAGAACCTTCGGTGCTGCTCAATGATGTGAGAAACAAGGGCGGCAACTGGGGCTTTGATGCGCGTACCGAGAAGATCGTCGATCTGCTCAAAGAAGGCATCATCGATCCGGCCAAGGTCACGAAGCAGGCGCTGCTCAATGCTTCATCGATCGCCGGTCTGATGCTCACGACCGAGGCTCTCGTCTCCGAGATCAAGGAAGAAGAGAAGGGCCAGGCGGCGGGTGGGGGACCGGGCGGCATGGGTGGAATGTACTGATCAGTGGAGCGGCGGCCGACCTCGGCCGCCGTTCTCTCATAGACCCGCGAACAGCCGAGCGAAAAGCTCGATCCCATCCCAGAGATTCTGCAATCGCAGATTCTCGTTCGCCGCGTGTTGATTGTTGTCGTGATTCACAATGGGGACGCCGATTACCGGCGTCCCTTTTCGTTGAAAGAGAACCATCGGCACGCTGCCACCGAGTGACGGCAGAAGCACCGTATCGGGACCACTCAACTCGATCACCTTCTTCGCGATCGGCAGATCCATGGCCGTGCGCGCTGCTGGATATCCGTGGCCCCAATTCATCTTGACGATGTTCAGATGGGCGAGCCGCGTCGCGGCGTCCGGCGTTTCGCGAACGATGAAGAATCCCCGGGCCGCGATGTGCTGCTCGACGAGCCGGCGCACTCCCTCCGGCGTCTGATTCGGCACCAGCCGGAAATCGATCGACGCACGAGCTTCGGCCGGAATGCTGTTCGATGCCTTCTCGCCCACATTTCCGGCGGAGATGCCGCGGAGATTCAACGCCGGGCGGAGGATCTGTTCGTTAAGCGTCGTGCCGCCTTCCGTGCGACCGAGTGCGAGCTCTCTGCGAATCTCTTCATCGAATGGTGGCGCCTTCCCCAGTGCCGCACGCTCGGCAGGCGTCATCGGCGCAACGTCGTCGTAAAAGTGTTCGATGAGAATGTGGCCCTCGGTATCGCGCATGCTGTCGATCAGGTGCGTGAGCGTGACGATCGGATTCGGCGCCCAGTTGCCGTAATGACCGCTATGCAGCGCGCGATTCGGACCGTAGACCGTGAGCTCGACGTCAGTGACTCCGCGCGCGCCGAAGTACAAGAGCGGTCTGCGGCTCTGATGAACCGGCCCGTCGCAGATCATCCACGCGTCGACGCGGAGATCGTCGCCGTAGCGATCGAAATATTCGGCGAGATGTGGCGATCCGGCTTCCTCTTCGCCCTCGAAGACGAATTTGAGATTGACGCTCGGCGTGCGGACTGCATCGAGCGCGGCGAGCATGGCGATGATCGGCGCCTTGTCGTCGCTCGCCGAGCGCGCATAGAGGCGGCCGTCCTTGATCACGGGCTGCCACGGAGGCGTGTTCCACTGCGTGGGATCGACCGGCTGACCGTCGTAGTGCGCGTAGAACGCGATCGTCTTTGTCGCACGCGGAGAACGCACATCGGCGACGATCAGGGGCGGAGCGTCAGCGACGCGCAACAGTCGCGCCTCGACACCGCGCTTCGCGAACATCGCTTTGATCGCCTCGGCGTTTTTCTCGATGTTCACTCGATCGGAGGCGAGATTCGGGATCGAGAGGAATTCGACGAGCTCCTTCAGAATCGCTTGCTGCTGAGCGCTCGTCAGCAAAGCCAATAAAACAATTGCTCCGGTCATGAATCTGCAGCGTAGCAAATCCGGGCACTGTCGTTGCTGCGCCACAAGGGCGCATGCGTCGCGTCATCGTTCCTCTCCGCCATCGCCTTACCGCCGACGATTCTTTCTACGGCGTTCGCGTCCGTGGCGATCAGCGTTCGGATGGCGAGTGGGAACCGTGCATCGAATTCGAGAGCCGTCGCGGCATCAAACTCGAGACCTGTCCTCCGATGACACTGCCGTCGGTCGACGCGCTGAAGGAGTGGGCGGAGCATCTCGACCCGACGTATCTCCTCGACGCTCTGGCGCGCGCGAGCAAAGGACCGATTCGCAGAATCAGGCCGCACCCCGAGTAACTTACGATACGCGCCGTGCGCAAACCCATCCTCCTCTTTCTCATCGCCGCGTCCGCTCACGCGGCTCCGGTGAAAGTCATCCGCGACAAATGGGGCGTGCCGCACATCTACGCGCAGAATCAGCACGACCTCTTCTTCGCCCAGGGATTCGTGCAGGCCCAGGACCGTCTGTATCAGATGGAGGTCTGGAAACGCGCCGGGCAGGGACGACTGGCCGAAGTGTTTGGCGAGAAATTCGTCGCTCGCGACATCGCCGCTCGCAAACTGCGTTATCGCGGGTCGATGGAGAGTGAATACGCGAGCTACGCTTCCGATTCGCGCGCGATCCTGACCGCGTTCACCGACGGCATCAACGCGTTCACCGCGTCGCGCAAAGACAACCTGCCGGCCGAGTTCCGCATCGCCGGCTTCGCACCGGAGCCGTGGAAACCGGAGGACTGTCTGCAGCGCATGGCCGCGTACGGACTCATGTCGAACGCCGCCGCTGAGCTGACCAATGCGAAGTTGCTGACGACGCTCGGCGTCGACAAAGCCTCGATTCTTCTCGATCCGCAGCCGTCCGTCGATCTCGATCCCATTCCCGGCCTCGATTACACGAATCTCGGACCGGAGATCCTGCGCGACTACCTCGGCAGCGATGTGCGCGTCGAGGCGCCGCCAGGCAGCAACAACTGGGTCGTGAGCGGCGCGCTCACCGAGAGCGGCAAACCGATTCTCGCGAACGATCCTCATCGCACGATCACGATTCCTTCGCTGCGCTACATCGTTCATCTCGTGGCGCCGGGATGGGATGTCATCGGCGCGACCGAGCCCGCGCTGCCCGGTGTCTCGATCGGCCATAACAAGTCGATCGCGTGGGGAATCACCGTGTTCCCGATCGATCAGCAGGACTTCTACATCGAGACTGTGCGCACCGATCATCCGCGCCAGTACAAAACCGAAGCGGGCTGGCGCGAGATGCGCATCGAGCGCGCGCGCATCAACGTCAAGGGCGGTAAGCCGGTCGATGTCGACATTGAGCTGACCCGACACGGCCCGGTGATCTGGCGCGACACCACCCGAGCCCTCGCTCTGCATTGGGTGGGCGCAGAACCAGGAACAGCGGGATATCTCGCGTCGCTGTCGCTCGATCGCGCGCAGAACTGGAACGACTTCCTGGCTGCGCTGCGCCGATGGAAGGTGCCGGCAGAGAACATCATCTATGCCGATCGCGACGGCAAGATCGGAGAGCAATCCGCGGGTCTCGCCCCGAAGCGATCGTGGCGCGGGCTGCTTCCTGTCGACGGAGCGAGCGGCCGATACGAATGGAAAGGCTGGATCGGCCTCGATCAGTTGCCGCGCAGCGTCAATCCGCAGGAAGGCTTCATCGCCACGGCGAATCACATGATCATCTCCCCCGACGATCGCCGAAACCTAGGCTACGCCTGGTCAGCGCCGTATCGCGTGGAACGGATCCGCGAGGTGCTGCGGCAATGGATCGACGGACAGCACAAGATGACGCTCGCCGACATGGGCACTCTGCAAATCGATATCGTGAGCCGGGCCGCGCGCGAAACGATTGCGCTGCTGCGCGACATCGACAATCTCCGGCCCGATGATCGCGCCTCGCAATTGCTGCTCGGATGGGATGGCGCGGTGACGACCGATTCCGCCGCCGCGGCGTTGTACGAAATCTGGTTACGCCGGCTGCGCGCTGCGTTTCTCGAGCGCGATCTTCGTCCCGATCTGGTTCCGGTCGGTGAACGTGCCCTCACGACTCGCTCGATGATCCGCGCGATCAGCGCGCGGCCGGCTCTCGATCGCGCAAAGTTTCTTCTGACCACGCTGCACAACGCATTTGCCGACGCACAAAAACTCCTCGGCGATGATCCATCGGCGTGGCGATGGGGAACGTTGCACGTCGTGAGATTTCGCCACTCGCTCGATCGTGTGGCGCCGCCGATCTCGGCGGCGTCGGCCGGCAGGATTGCCGGCCCCACACCTTCGAAATTCGATCGCGGTCCGATCGAGCGTGCGGGCGATTCTGATACCGTCGGCGTCACCGCCGCACGCGCACCGTCGTTCGAACAGGTCCATGGCGCGAGTTTCCGCGAGATCCTCGATCTCGCCGATTGGGACCGCTCCCTCGCGATCAATGTGCCCGGGCAAAGCGGCGATCCGGAGAGCACTCATTACGACGATCTCATCACGCTTTGGTCGAACGGCGAGTATTTCCCCCTGCTTTTCACAAAGTCTCAAATCGAACAAAATGCAGGGGAAACGACGACTGTCTACCCGACAACGTCGAAAAAGGGAAAGTGACGGCGGTTACCTGCGGCGCCGCAAAGCGGGTGGAGAATCGTCCGCATGTTCATTCTCTCTCTCACCCAGGCCGCCTTCGGCGTCGCCGCGCTGCTGGCGTGTCTTTTCGCTGTGCGCTCGGTTCTTCGGCACCAGCGCACCCTCAGTTTCTACGTGACGCTCAGCGGGGCGCTCACGCTCGTCTTCTTTCTGGCGATTCCCGATACGCCGCCCGAGATGATCGTCATCTCGCTCGTGGTGATCGCGGCCGGCGCGCTGCTCATCCCGACGGAGAATCAGCGCTCCACCCGGGAACTGCTCGATGACGACATCGAGATCGGTGTTTCTACAGCCACACGTCGCCTGAAGAGATAGGATGGCGCCATGCGCGAGATCATCATCCCCTTCACTCCCACTGTCAGCTCGAAGGACGGTTCCACCTGGCGAGTGAAAGTCATCGGTCACGAGCGCGCGGACGGGATCTGGGAAGGATCGATCGAGTTTCGCACCGAAGGAGCGCGTCGTATCACCAGGATGGAGACGACGCAGCCGAGCCGCGACGGCATCGAGTCATGGGCCACGACGCTGGCGCCGGTTTACTTCGAAAGAGCGTTGGATCGCGCACGGCCGCGGTAAATCAATCTCTCGCGTAGCGCGCAATTTACGGCCGGCGGCACCGCTGTTGCTTCGGTCGGAGTAAGAATAAGTCGCTGTCAAAAAGGGGGCGTACCCACGCCCCCTTTTTTCTTTTTGTAAGGAGAAGCAACTATGTTGAGTCTCTGGTTTTGTCAGGCGGTATTCGGAGCTGCGGCACTCATCGCATGTGCTCGCGCCTCGATATCCGCATTGCGCCGGCAGCCGCGTATGCCTTCCCAACTCACACTCGCTGGCGCGTTCGCGTTGATGTTCTTCATGACCGTCGACGGGGCGAGGATTGAAATGATGCTTGTGTCGCCGCTGGCCATCGCAGCCGGAGCGCTGATGATGCCGATGGAGCGCCACCGCTGCGTGCACGATCTGCTCGATGACATCGAGATCGGCGAGTCGACGGCTACTCGACGATTGAGAAAATAGTCGAGGAACGCCCCTTCGGCTTCGCTCAGGGCCACCCTCTCCCGGTGTGAGAGGGCAATTACACACACGAAGGGCGGCCTCGCGGCCGCCCTCATGTCTCTCTGCAATGCGTTGCTCTGGCTCA
>DASYUK010000204.1:0-5077 GCA_036001325.1 Thermoanaerobaculia bacterium | reverse complement strand
CTGCCGTGACCGAGGCCGAAGTGGCCGGCGGCGAGGTTGAGCGGCGCGTCGGTGAAGACATAGCCGGGGTACGAGCCGGCGTTGCGCGGCCACATCACCGCATCGATGCCGGCGCGTTTCAGCACCGCGACCTGCGCCTGGATCAGCGGCGCGCTCGCCGCGGTGCTCGTCGTGTCGTAGCCGCCCGTCACATTCACTTCGATGTCGCCGAAGCCGCGCTTCGCCAGATGCGCTTTGAGCGCGGCGATTGCGTCCGCGAATTTCATGTCGGGCACGAGGCGCATGTCGATCTTCGCCACCGCGCGGTGCGGCAGGATCGTCTTGCCGCCCGGGCCGGTGTAGCCGCCCACCAGCCCCTCGATGTTCACCGTCGGCTGCGACTCCAGCCGCTCGTTCGCCTGCTGCCACGGCAGATCGTCGATCCAATGCTGCACACTGAGCTGCTTCTTCGATTGCGCTTCGCTGCGCCGCTTCGAAGCCTCGGCGATCATCGCTCGCTCTTCCGAGCTGAGCGGCCGCGGCTGCGGATAGTTCTCGATCGTGATCGTGTTCCCGTCCGCCGAGACGAGAGTGTCGAGCGCCTTCACCAGGTGCCACGCCGGGCTGTCCACCATCGCCTTGAGCGATGAATGGATGTCCTTCGCCGGACCGCGTCCCCACTTCTCGCCGCTTGACACCAGCTCGAGCTCGACCACGCCCTTCGCGCCGAGGCTCACCGTCACGACGCCGTCGAGGTCCTGCGTCGCCGAAGGCATGAAGACGCCGATGGTTTTGCGAAATGCGGTCTCCACTTCGGGCCTGTGAACGAGCTGCCCGATGTGCGGCGACCCAATCTCTTCCTCTCCCTCGGCGACCATCACGAGGTTCACCGGCATCTTTCTGCCCGCGCCGCGGATCGCATGCAGCGCCGCCAGAAACGCAGCTTCCGGTCCCTTTTGATTGACCGCGCCGCGCCCGACGATCACCTTGCCGAGCCCCGGCCTGTCCACGAGTCGTGCTTCAAGCGGCGGCGAGGTCCACTCGGCCGGATCGAACTGCTTGACGTCGTACATGAAGTAGAGGCCGAGCGTCTTCGGCGCGCCCGCGTCCAGCGTCGCAAAGACACCAGGCTTGCCGTCGGTGTTGATGACCGTCGCCTGCTGGAACCCCGCGTCACGAGCGAGCTTCGCCATGTACTCCGCTCCAGCGGGATAGTTGCGATTCTCGGCCGCGATCGATGGGAGCGCGATCCAATCCTGCAGCCGCTTGACCGCCTCGCCATGGCGTTTCGTGATCTCGCGTCTGATGTCGGTGAGATCGTTGCCGGCTGCGTAGGAGTAGCTTGCGCCGCCGAGGGTAGCGAATGCCGCGATTGCGGCGGTGATCGTCTTGAAGAGACGGAAGGTCATGTTGCGCTCCAGTCTGTGCGATGTGAATCGCTTTCAGTCGGCGCGATCTTATTCGATCCGGTCGTTTCGTCGGCAAGGCTGAGCGCCTCGTCTTCCTCCGTCTCCTCGTCGTCGGCAATCATATCGGCATGCACAGAACCGTGATCGCTGCGCTCCTCATCGCAAAGTCCGCTTCCGGCGCGCCTGCTCCGCAGACGCGCGCTTCAGTCGAAGAGGAGCGGCTGCACAACGACTGGGCGTTTCTCACGCGCTATCGAGAGGCCAACGCCGCGCTGGCGCGGCCCGAGCGCGGCGAGAAGCGCGTGGTGTTCATGGGAGACTCGATCACCGAAGGCTGGGAGAGATTCTTCGACGCCGAATTTCCCGGGAAGCCTTATGTCAATCGCGGCATCAGTGGACAGACCACGCCGCAGATGCTCGTCCGCTTCAGGCAGGACGTGATCGCGCTGCGGCCGGCGGCCTTCGTCATTCTCGCCGGCGTCAACGACATCGCCGGAAACACAGGCCCGGCAACGCTCGAGATGATCGAGAACAATCTGATGTCGATGGTCGATCTGGCGCGCGCGAACGGTATCGCAGTCGTGCTCTGCTCCGTGCTGCCGGCAAACAGGTTTCCGTGGCGTCCCGATCTTGCGCCGCTCAGGAAATCATTCGCCTGAACGCGTGGATGCGTCGATACGCCGCGCAGCGTGGTCTGACGTTCGTCGATTTTCACGCCGCCATGACCGATGAGCGACAGGGGCTTCCTCCCGCGTTGTCACCCGATGGAGTTCACCCGAACGAGTCGGGTTACCGCGTGATGGCGCCGCTTGTGGAGCGTGGCATCAACAGCGCGCTGCGTCAGCCTCGGAAACCGTGATCGCGCGCAAACACCATCGCCTGCGCGCGAGTCCAGACGCCGAGCTTGTCGTAAACGTTCGAGATGTGATTGCGCACGGTCTTCTCGGATATCGCGAGACGCTCACCGATCTGCGCGTTGCCAAGTCCCTCGTTGATCAATGCGAGGATCTCGCGCTCGCGCGGCGAAAGCGACGCGAACGGATCCTCGCCGCTCGCTTCGACGGCACGACGGCCGAGGAATTCAAGTACCACCTCCTGAAACCGTGGCCACGCCGCCTCATCTTCGAGAAGAACGTGATTCTTCGACGGAAGCTCGACGAACTGTGCGTCGCGAATCCCTGACGCGAGGACCCGCCCTTCGGTGAGTGGCACGACGTTGTCTTCGCGCGCGTGAATGACGAGGGTGGGAACGCGTACCTGATCGAGAAGATCGACAACGTTCAGCTTTGCCCGCATTTCCATCAGCGCCGCCGCCACGTCCGCCGAGGTCGTCCGGCGGCACAACTCGTTGAACCACGCCAACTGCTCCGGCGTCCCTTCCGGAATGAATCGCGACGTGAACAGTTGCCGGAAAGCCGGATTTTCCTTCCCCCACCCGACGCGAATCGCCTCGACGATCACTCGATACTCGCGTTCCGCATCGGGGTTGCCGCGGTGGTAGTACCCGCGCGCGTACCCGCCATACAGAACCATTCGCGATACGCGTTGCGGATGGCGTATCGCGTACGCGATGCAGGCCGCCGCGCCTTGCGAGATTCCGAGGAGTGCGAAAGGATCTTCGGGTCGGGCGGCTTCCACGACGCTTTCGAGGTCGCGCATCCAGCGGTCAACCGAAAGTTCAGAGACCTGCCGGTCGGTCAAGCCACATCCGCGCTCGTCATAGCGCACGAAGCGGAAATGTTCGCTGAAGAAACGGAGCCAGTGGCGCCATACCGGGCTCTCCCACTCGAACTCGAGATCCGTCAGCCAGTTCGCAGCTTTGACCAGAAGCGGTCCCGATCCCGCCTCGGCCCAGGCGAGCTTCACACCGTCATCCGTGCGCAGGAACCGAATTCGCTGGCGTGGCTGGGACATTTGTCCTGCTCGAGCGCACCGATTGTAAGTCGATCCGGGACACCGCACCCATACCGCGATCGCACGCGAGAACCGACGATGAGCGCATGAGCAAGCGAATCGGATTCTTCATCTACGGAGTCATCTCCTACGCGATCTTCTTCGCCACGTTTCTGTACGCGATCGGCTTCATCGGTGGATTTGCGGTGCCCACGACGCTCGACGGACCGGCGCGGGTGCCGCTGGCGCAGGGCATCGCCATCGATGCCGGCCTTCTCGCTCTCTTCGCGATCCAGCACAGCGTCATGGCAAGAGGCTGGTTCAAGAAGCGATGGACGCGCATCGTGCCGCAATCGATCGAGCGCTCGACTTACGTTCTGCTCTCGAGCCTCGCTCTCATCCTCGTCTTCTGGCAGTGGCGTCCCCTCGGCGGGATCGTGTGGTCGGTTCACGATCCGGTGGGACGCGTCGTGCTGCGGTCGCTCTTCGGGTTTGGATGGGCGCTGGTCCTCGTTGCGACGTTCCTGATCAACCATTTCGACCTCTTCGGTCTTCGCCAGGTGTGGTTGTTCCTCCGCAACAAGCCGTACACGAAGCTGCAGTTCGGAACGCCGGGACCGTACCGTCTCGTCCGACACCCGCTGTACGTGGGATGGTTCTTCGCCTTCTGGATGACGCCGACGATGACATACGCGCATCTGCTGTTCGCGCTGGCGACGACGGGCTACATCCTGATCGCGATCCAGTTCGAGGAGCGGGATCTCATTCGCGAACACGGCGAGGCGTATGAAGACTATCGACGCGCCGTTCCGATGCTCGTGCCGTTCACACGAGGCGCGACGGCGTCGCGTCAGAAGCTGGAGAGAATCGGTGCGGCGGCGTTCATCGCGTTTCTGATCAAAGGCGTGGTGTGGCTCGCGATCGCCGGCGCGGCGCTGTGGCGGTAACGTGGGTCAACCGTCGAGGACGGCTATCGCCGCGATCTTCCGGGGCGTTTCTTTGCTACCGCAGCGCGTCGCGCGCTCACTTTCGAACGGCGGGCAGCGTCGGCGATCGCGCGGAGAGCCGCGTTGACAGACGCATTGTCAGGAAACAGCTCGGCAAGATCTTTGTCGAGCAGACGAACGCACGTGCGATCGACTACGCCAAGCCAGTACGGGTTCGGCCTCGCTTTGCTGAAGTCAATTTCGCGATCGAGCGGGTCGTCGTTAGCGCGAATCGACTTGCTTTTCATAGTCCAGCCGCTCCTGCCGCCGCGCTTCGCGCGCGCTAGTGATCCGAATCGTTGTCTGTTCGCGTAACGTGAAGGCGACGACGAGGAGATGGCCACGCTCCGACTTTCCCATGATCACGAACCTGTCTTCATCAAGGGAGTGATCGACGTCGAACGATTCGATTGCAAACAGATCAAGAAAGCAACTCCGGGCCTCATCGAAGGCGACGCCATGCTTGCGTTCATTGAAGCGCGCCTTCTCATCGTCCCACTCAAATTCATAGCGAAGCAAACCGATATTCCAACGCGTGTCCGCTGCGGGCGTCCGCGTCGGTTCATTCTACCCGTAAGCACTTCGGGCGGCCGTGAGGCCGCCCGAGAACCGCGCCGCCGAGGGCGGCGGCGCTCCACTGAGTACGAATTACTGCTCGTCGTCGAAGTCGGCGAGGCTGAGCGCGTCCTCTTCTTCCGTCTCCGGTCTGAGCAGATCCTCGAGGCTCGGCTGAACGATGACCGGTTCGTCCTTCTCGAGGTAGACGTCGCGGTACGCGGGCATGCCCGTACCGGCCGGGATCAGACGGCC
>DASYUK010000203.1:0-4255 GCA_036001325.1 Thermoanaerobaculia bacterium | reverse complement strand
AAACCCGACAAACCTTCGGGCACTACGACATCGAATCCGTTCTCGGGCGCGGCGCCATGGGAATGGTTTATCTGGCGAAGGACCGCCGCATCGGGCGGAAAGTCGCGCTCAAAACAGTTCACGTCAATGAAAAGTTCGACGACGAGAGCGAGGCCAACGAGTTCTACAAACGTCTGCAGCGCGAGGCCGAGCTCTGCGGCGCGCTGCAGCATCCCAACATCGTCACGCTGTACGAGCCGGGTTATGAGAACAACGTCATCGCCTGGCTGGCCACGGAGTACGTCGAAGGGGAAAACCTTCGCGATCGCATGCGCAAACGCAAACCGCTGCCGCTCGATGAATCGCTGCGCATCGTCGAAGGGATCCTTCGCGGACTCGCCTACGCGCACGCGAAGGGAATCGTCCACCGCGACATCAAGCCCGCCAACATTCTGATCACGACCGGCGGCGATTCGAAGATCGCCGACTTCGGCATCGCCCGTCCGCTCGATTCCACGCTCACCGCGGTCGGCGAAATGCTCGGCACGCCGAGTTACATGTCGCCCGAACAAGTGCGCTGCCAGCCGGTGACGACGCGCTCCGATCTCTTCTCCGTCGGCGCGGTGCTGTACGAGATGATGACCGGCGTCAAAGCGTTCGGCGCGCCTGACGTCACCGGCATCCTGCGCAACGTCGTCGAAGCGATACCCAAGCAGGCGCATGAGGTGAACGCGGAGATCCCGCCATCGCTGTCGCGATTCCTGGAGAAGCTGTTCGCCAAGGAGCCGGAAGATCGATTCGCAACGGCGGTGGAGGCGCTCGATGAGCTGGAGCGCATCCGGCAGGAGATCGGACCGGTCGGCGAGGAGACGCCCGAGCTGGTCACCGATGCAGTCGAGGGTGGGCATTCGACGTTGGCGGCGCGAACCGTTCCGCCGAGTGTCACCGAGCCTGATTACAACGACGCCACGCCCGCCGTGGGCATGCGTCGCTCGCCGCTGCAGCGCGAGATTCCAGCCTCGGTCTTCTGGTCCGTGATCGCTGCCGCGCTTCTGGCGTTCGGGGCGAGCGCTCTAACCATCCGCGCACGAACCGATACTCGACCGACCGTTACGTTTACGCATGCACAGGTGCGCGCGTTCGAAGCGAAGAAAGAACAGCTCCGCGGCGCGCGCGCGCTCGTCCTCGCCGGAAAGTTCGACGAAGCTCTCAAAGCGTACGATGCCTATCTCTCGCGCTACCCGAGCAGCCCGGCCGCACGTGAGGAGCGCGCCAGCGCGGCCGCTGCGATGGAAAAAACAAAGGCCGCCAAATCGAGGTTGACGGTCACGGCGACATCCAAACATCCGGCCATCGAGAAACCGAAGGAGCCGGAGAAGAAGCCGTCGTTGTTCCAGCGGATCTTCCGCCGCGGAAGTTCGCCCCCGAAGCAGCCGCCATCGAAGCAGTCACCGTCGAAGACGAAGACGAAAAAGCCCTGAATGGTCGTGGGTTGTAGGTCGTAGGTCGTAGGTCGTAGGTATCGGGGGCTTCAGCGTTCTTGCGATGCTGCCCCCGGTACCTACGACCCACGACCCACGACCTACTCACACTCCCGCGCAGAATGCGACAGTGTCGCGCAGCTTCGCATGATCGAACGGCTTGCGGAACACCGCGCTCACGAGTCCTCGATACGGCGCCTCGATCATGTCGTCGGGGACGAGCGTCTGCGGCGCGCCGGTCATGGCGATGATCGACGGCAGATTGTCCGGACGCTCGGCACGGACGCGCTCGATGAACTGCAGGCCGTCCATATCGGGAAGCATCATGTCGAGGACGATCACCGCGCACTTCGATAAGACCGCTTTCCGCAAACCTTCCTCTCCGGTGGCCGCCGAATCGACGCGAAACCGCCCGTCCGTCGCCAACTGCGTGGCGACGAGCTTTCGCATCATGTCGTTGTCCTCGACGACCAGGACGCACTGTTTTTCGGCCATGGCATTCAGTGGAGGAACGGCAATCGCGGCGACGTATCCGGCACCACCGCAAACGTGTCGTTCGTCAGCCAGATCATCAATAGATTCGTGAACCACGGACTGGTCGGCATTCCGCTGACACCGCCCGGCAGACTCGACTGACCCACAGTTCCATCGCGACGCATCTCTCCGACGTATCGGCGATTGGGACCGCTGCCGAACATGAATCCATTTACGGTCGATGCGCGCGCATTGTGTGTCGCGGCATCGACGGTCGAGTAGCCTCCGTCGACCGACACGCCCGGCAATCCGGCGACCGACGGAAGCGGCGGCAAACCAAACAGCGCTCCCGGCGAGAAGAGCGCCTGACCCATCAGATGCGAGAAAACAACACGATGCAACTTGCCCCAACGGTAGTCGCCGAGGTTCGCCGATTTGTTGAAGGCGGCGGAGAAGGCGTCGCTGGAGAGCATCGCCAACGCATCGCCCAGGCTTTTGAGGATCACGACGTCGCGACGCGCGGCAGCCTCGGAGACGCTCGGCACGTTGAAGAAATTCACGCCTGATGCGCCGCGGCCTCCTGTCGTCGCGTAATTTTCGAGTTGGAAGCGGAGTGAGGAGAGCTCCTGCTGCGCCGGCGGGAGCGGAACGGTCAGCGCGGACAGAACCGCATCGATCGTGTTCGCCATGAACTTGCTGCGCCAGGCGCTGTAGATCGTCGCCGCGACGCTGTTGTCGATCTCGGTCTGCGACGGCTGCGATAGAGCGCCGTTGACATCGCTGGCGTCGTAGCCCTCGGCGATTCCGGTAGGCGTCGAAAAGTCCCACTTCGCCAGACGAGCGATCGCCGCGCCGATTGCGGGATCGCCGCCGAGGGCGGCGAGCGTCGGGTTCGCGCCGATCGCTTTGGAGTTGTTCATCGCTGCGATGATGAACGGCACAAACACTTGCGCGTCGAGAAGAACCGTGTCGGCTTGAATCGCTTTCATATCGTCGACGGAGATCTTTCCGCCGCCGCTCAGCTTCTGGCGGACGAGCTGTGTGATCCGGCCGGCGCGAATGCCGTCATATCCAGGATTGAGATAGAGGATTCCACCACCGGGCCGCTTCACGTTCAGCGGATCGTTGTCGAGCGTGTGACCGGTGGGATCGTTGTTGCCGTTCACGAACCAGCCATTCGATGGATTGAGAACCTGCGGCATCTCCGAATACGGAAGGATCTCGAACGGAATCGCCTGATTCGGCTGCGGAGTCTTCACCGGCAGCCACTCGTTGCCGCCTTGTCCGTTGCGGATGAAGTACGGCGGCAGGCCGGCGACTGTGCCGGCTTGCAGATCCTCGCGCAGCGGCAACTCACCGCTCGTGAAGTAGGCGATGTTGCCGTCGACATCGGCGTACGCGAAGTTCTGTGACCCGACATCGAAAAACTGAAGCGCGTTCTTGAAGTCATCGACGTTCTTCGCCCGATCGATGAGCATGAACGCTTCGAGCTCGTGAGTCGGATAAAAGCCGACGTACTGCACGCTGATCGCGACGCCCGACTTATCGAGCTGGATGATCGGGCCGTGCCGCGGCACGATCAGCGCTGCCTGCGGAACACCCGCGGTGACTGGCACCAGATTGTCCTTCACGCCGTCGCCGGTCGCGTTGATGCGGAACGCCAGCGGAATCGGGATGACGTTCTCTTTCGCCCCTTTGTAAATGCTCGCGAACCCGCTCGGCGAAGTCGCTTCGGGAACGAGCTGCTCCTGATAGAGATCGGTGACGTCCATCGGATGGACCGTCGAGCCCCAGGCGATCCGTTCGTTCTGTCCCTGAATGACGGATGGCGCGCCGGGGAAGCCCATGCCGGCGACGTTGAGACGACCCGGAACGCGCAGCGAGATCGGATAGAAGTTTGCCGGCGTGACGAGCGAGAGATGCGGATCGTTGGCGATGAGCGCATTGCCGCTCGCCGTGTTTCTTCCCGCGATGGCCCACTCGTTCGAGCCGGCGTGCTTTTCTGAATCAATCACGCTTGCGAGCGCAGGAATGTCGCGAATCTTCTCGACATACTCGCGCGCCAGCTCGATGGTCTCCGGCCTCAACCACTCGACGTGGAGGGCAGGCGCCTCGCCTGTCGGAACAGGCGAGGGCGCCTGTCCTCCACTCCCCGTCGCATCCGGAATCGTCGCCGCTTTGCTGAACGGCGCGACGCGCCATGTGTCGTTGAAGAACAGCGCACTGCCGTCGAAGCCGACGATCTTCCCCGCGGTCTGATACGAGATGAGAGCGACAGTCGGATCGATGTCGAGATCGAAGGAGAGACTGAACGCGATCAG
>DASYUK010000202.1:0-19307 GCA_036001325.1 Thermoanaerobaculia bacterium | reverse complement strand
CAACCCCCAAGTACCCTCAACAACAGGTCGAGTCCCAGCGCGAGCATTAGAATCCGCGCAGCCAATGCGGCCACAGCCGCCAGTAGACCGCTCATGCTCAACCCGAAAATCAGCGCGAGACCGTGAGCTCGCTGTCGCATGACATCCTCCTCACAAGCACAATCGGTCTCCCGCGAAGCGAAGTCCGGAGAACGATCGGAAAGAAGCAGGAAATTCGGCCCTGGATCACAATAGAGCGGTTGTGAGTGTTCCTGCGCTGGTTGAATCTGAATGCCCACGCTGCGGCAGCCGCGAGTCACGTACCGTGATGACGGGCCGCGACCGCTTCCACGCCATTCCGGGCACGTACTACGTGAGCGAGTGCACGTCCTGCGGACTGTGGTTTCAGAATCCGCGTCCCGACGCCAACTCGATTCCCGATCTGTATCCTCTCGACTACTCGCCTCACCAGGATCCGCCTGCGTCGGTGTTGACGGACAGCGATCGCTGGGTGCTCCATCATGACTTTGGCTACAAACATCTGGCTGTAGCACAGACGCGGCCGAACGCTTTTCGGCGCTGGCTCGGCCGTTGGCACGCCAATAACGACCTGCAGCCTCGCTTTGTCGAGGGAGGATTGCTCGTCGAAATCGGTTCTGCCAACGGCGCGCGACTCGGTCGTTTGCGTGAACTTGGCTGGATGCGGCTGGAGGGCATCGAGATCGCCGCGGCGGCAGCAGAGGAGGCCCGTCACCGCGGCTTTACCGTGCACAACGCGCCAGTTGAAGAGGGCATTGAACGGTACAAAGACAATTCGATCGACACGATCATCGCCAGCATGCTGATCGAGCATCTTCTGAATCCCTTTGTTGTGCTCGAGAGGTTCGCGGCGAAACTGAAACCGGGAGCGGAGCTCTTGTTCTCAACGATGGTCCGCGACAGGATCGATGCTCGAATCTGGAAAACATACTGGAAGAGTCTCGAGCTGCCGCGGCATATGGTGTGGTTCCGCTTGGATGATGTGCGACGGATGCTGGATCGA
This sequence comes from Thermoanaerobaculia bacterium, assembly GCA_036001325.1. Classification (GTDB taxonomy): domain Bacteria; phylum Acidobacteriota; class Thermoanaerobaculia; order Gp7-AA8; family Gp7-AA8; genus DASVHS01. The sequence goes on along the minus strand of DASYUK010000202.1, from coordinate 18,286 downwards.
TCGTTTGAGCGAGTCCAGATTCATCATCAGGCGGAGCCGGTCGATTTCACGGGCTCCGCCAGACTGCGCGCCGTGGAACAGAAGCATGTTCTCGACAGAGTACTGATGGCGATCGGCGACCGCGCGCTGAAATATCCCGTGATCGCGCTATCCCTTTTGGGACAGACCTCGCGAATCGTCGTGCGCGCCGTCAAGCGTTGACGGTTTGTGCGCTGTGAACATGCTCACGGGACATAGGAACCGTGTGGCGTGCCATCGGCCGAGCGCGCGGTCGATCGTCACGGCCACAGATTTCCCGGTGTTGGCCAGCGTCTTCACAGGAATGCGCGCGGAAATCGAGAACAACTCGACACTGACCGGAAAATGAAACCCGCGATAATCGGTGCCGACGAATCCAAGCGTCTTCAGAACAGAGAAGATTTCATTCGATTCGTGCTCGACCGTCTGGAACCACTCGTCGCGCGCTCTTCCTCGACGCTTACCGAGGACCCGATCGATCGCGGACCTCAGTCTCGACTCTGTGAAAAGCCAGGCGCGAATGGGAAACGGTACGCGGTTGTGGGATGTGAAAAGCAGCAGTCCTCCGGGCTTCAAGATCCGCAGGATCTCGCGCAGGAACGGAGAAGGATCGGCCATGTATTCGAACATGCCCAGCGAGATCACGGCGTCGAAACGCGACGGTTCGACGGCGGCGCGCGTCGCATCCATCACGCAATAGCGGACGTTGCGTGGGTGCGCGGTTGCCTTTGCGAGCCGGATCATCGCCGGCGAGATGTCGACGCCGAGAACCATCGCGGCGCGCGACGACAGCGAGCCGGCGAGCCGGCCGGGGCCGCATCCGAGATCGAGAATGCGACCGGCAGAATCGCCGAGCAATTCGAGCGCGAGTGTCTCCTCGAATCTTTGCCAGAACTCGCCGCCCGTTCCCGAATAGCGGAGGTTGAAGCTGTCTGCCGTCTGGTCGTACCAGCCACGGACTGCAGCGACCTCGCGATCAGTATCGTTACGCTCCATCTTCGACTCCGACATCGACGAGAAGCGATCGGAGGACGTGGAGCTCGTGGGCGTGTACCACATACAAGAGCAAGCCGTAGCAGAGAACACCGGCGATCGTTCCGGCGACGAGCATCGCCAGGGAACCGTGCACCGCCGTCGCAGCGATCCAGGCCGCCGCGCCGGCAACGAGCGCATACAAACCGATCCGCGCGGCGCTGCCGAGCAAATCCAACACTCGGTCGCTATGAAGCTTGCGCAATACGACAACCCCGTTGAGGATCAACGCGGAGATCAGATAGACAGCGTTCGCCATTCCCACACCGACTGCGCCGAAGAACTTCGCCAGGAACGGCAGATATGCGAAATACGCGGCTGTCTCCACGAAGCCGAGCAATACGGGGGTCTGCGTATCTTTGAGGACGTAATAGACGCGTGCTTGCAGGACGCCCAAAGCCCCGCCGACGACGCCGAGCATGAACCAGGAGACGATCGCGGCGACGGCCAGCGTGTCGGCCGGCGTGAACTGGCCGCGCTCGAGGACGAGCTGCAACAGAGGCACCCGCAAAACCCATCCGATGGCCAGCGCCGGAAACAGAAACAGCATCAGCAGCCGCTGTCCCCACACCAGTGTGTCGCGCAAACGATGCAGATCGCTTGCTGCCGCCTGCGACGACATGGGCGGGTACAGCGCTGCGGCGATCCCTGACGCAAAAATCGCATTGATGACTGCTGCGATCCTCATCGCATACTCGAGATGCGAAAGGCTTCCCTTTGGAAGAAGCGACGCGACGAGGCGATCGGCGACAATCGTTGCGCGAACGATGAGTCCTCCAAACAGCAACGGTGCGAGCAGCAATGCGATCTTGCGCAACTGCGCTTCGCGCACATTCACCACCGGCCGATAGCGCTCTCGGAGAACGGGCAGTAGATAGATCAGTTGAGCGGCGTTTCCGAGAACGGTTGCGAAGGCGAGGGCGCGCATTCCGTGAGACGGTGTGAGCGCCACCGCAGTTCCGAGGAGGACACCGGAGCCGATGAGCGGGGCAACAGCGGTGGGGAGGAAGCGCTCCTGCGCCTGATAAAGCGCGGCGAGCGTCCCGGCGATGACCGCGAGAATTGTTGCAGGCAGCAGCCAGCGAAGCAGTGCAATCGAAAGCGTCAGAGTCGGGGCGTCGACTCCGGGAACGATCCGGCGCATCAGATCGTCCGCGAACCACAGTGCGACAGCCACGCCGGCGGTCAGCACGAGGACGGTGACGTTGAGGACATTGCTCGCCGTCCGCCAGGCCGCATCGGCGCCGTTCTTCTGCATGGTCTCGACGAAGATCGGAATGAGGACGATGCTCACGCTCGGAATGAATACCGTGATCAGGAGCGCGGGCAGGGTCATCGCCGCGACGTATGCATCCATGTCGGTGCCCGCGCCGAATCGGTACGCGAGATACGCCTGCGTGGCGAAGTTGAGAAGAACGCCGACGGCGGACGATGCTGCCATCACGGCCGCTGCGCCGGCGACTCTTCTCATGAAGCGTTCTCGGCGCCGCGTCGTCTCAATCGCGAAGCGATATGCATCGCTTCCAGCATCAACGCGGAAGCGACACGCCCGCGCGAGGCTCGTCGGAGCCAGCGGAGGTAACCGTCCGGCGAGATCGCATTCTGGCGTTTGGCAGATTGGACGACTTCCAGGAAGCGCATCGCCACTGCTGCCGGCGAATAGCGGCGCCAGACTTCGGATTGTGCGGCGTCGAGATACGCCAACCGCGCGCTTGCCGTTCGAAGCCGTTCGACGGCTGCGATCAGTTCACTCTCGTCGTTGAACAAGGCGTATTCGACGCCGGCTTCCTGTGCGGTGCGCACGTAATCGGGCGTGCGGCTCACGATCGCAGGAACACCCCAGGTGATGCTGGCGATCATCCGATTATTGCTCTTGGCCCGATCGGCCTCGGTTCCATCATGCGGCAGCACGGTGAGTGCACAACTCTGCAGCACCGATACGAATTCATTCCTCGACCAGGGGACGAAGTCCACGGCCGGCCAGTGCGCGGAGAGCCGCTCGATGGCACGCGCATTCGTCACGGCAACCGTTTGCACGCCGGCCATGGATGCGAGCGTATGCGCGTATTTCTCGAACAATGAGATGTTCGCGACATTGCCGAACCAGAGCACGCGCAGCGGCGACGTGTCAGTGAGCGGCAGCCTCACCGGTCCGGTGGGGTAGTAATCGATTGTATCGGGGATGATTTCGACTGACTGCACGCCATAATCGCGGAGGAGAAGGTCGCGATGCTCTGACGTGTCGGTGGTGACGACATCAACCATCGGCAGCAGCCGATGCAAAACGCTCGGCGCAATGTGGTACCAGAGGTCGCGACCGAGGTCGTCGACGTCGTAGAGGACGAGCGATCCTTGCTGACGCGCTTCGCGAACGAGAGTCAGCGTATTCGGCGTCGCGCGTTTCTGAACGAACAGGACATCGGCACCTTCGCTGTCGCGTAGACGCGCATCGTGACCCATTGCTACGAGCGACCGTTGCAGCGTGAAGGATCGAATTCGTGCGCTGGCTGCGCTGTCATCGTGCGCTGGAAAAATGGCAATGCGCATCATCTGAACCCGGCGATCGCCGAGCAGACGCGCTCCACATCGGAGCGCGTCAGATGCATGTGCATTGGGAGCGATAGAAGGCGCTCGCTGGCGCGAGTCGCCTTCGGACAACTTCCGGCCGCGCGCGCATACATCCGGTAGTGCGTGTTGTCGTCGTAATGCACTCCGACGTTGATCCCCCCTTCCCCGAGTGCAGCGAGGAGCTGGTCGCGACGATCCGCTTGAATCTGGTAGAGGTGCCGCGACGGCTCGCAGTCTTCAGGGATGGGAACGCGATCCACCGAGGGAACGGCGCGCAGGCCATCGTCATACCACGCCGCCAACTGCCGGCGATACACGTTATCGGCGTCGACGTACTTCAACGCGACAAGGGCGATCGCGGCCATGACCGAGTTGCCGTGGTATTTGAATCCGACTTCCTCGACGTCGTACTTCCATTTATACGATCCGCCGAGGCTGCGCGCGTACGTGTCCTTGTTGATGCCCATCCACGACAGCTTGCGAGCCTCGGCATCCATCTCTGCATCGGGCACGCAGATCATTCCGGAGTCCGCCGTCGGCAGGTTCTTGACGGCGTGATAGCTGAAGACCGTCGCGTCAGCTTCGAAGCCGACGTGCCGCCCACCTTTCCAACGAGTGCCAGACATGTGCGCCGCATCGAGGATGAGGCGCAGGCCGCGCGCGCGACAGATCTCGACGATGCGGTTGAGTTGCCCGGTGCTTCCTCCCAGGCCGACGAACATCACCGCGCGAGTCTTCGGCGTAATGCGTTCTTCGACCGATCGTGGATCGAGGCACAGATGTTGATCGACGTCAGCGAAAACCGGCTGCAGGTTCTCGTAAAGAATCGCGTGGTTGGTCGAGACGAACGTCAGCGGAGTGGTGATCACTTCATCGCCGTCGCCCCACTCGTATCGGTCTTTGAGAAGACGAACAGCGAGATGCAATCCTGCGGTTGCCGAGGAGACGAAGTGCGCAAAGGGGAGGCCGGTGTATTCGCACCAGGCTTTTTCGATCTCGATGGTCTTGAAGCCGAGTCCTGTCCATCCCTTTTCCAGGCACTCGCGGATCTCGGACAGCGTCTCCTCGACGCGGAAGGTGGGCGTGAAGAGATTGATCGGCTTCATCGACAGCAAGAGTGAACGACCGCTCGGACGCCGTCAAGGATGAAGGAAGTGTCGTAGACTCTTTCCGCTCGTGAATTCGTTGCTGTATGTCGTGCCCGACGCGCGATTCTTCGTGACCCATCGTCTGCCGCTGGCGCTTGCGGCGCCCGACGCCGGTTATCACGTGCACGTAGCGACGCCGGATGGAGCAGAAGTCGAGCGAATCCGTGCGATGGGATTGCAGTGGCATCGAATCCGTTTCGGTCCGATGCGACGAAAGCCGTGGAGCGACTTGCAGTCGCTGATCGATGCCATTCGTCTCTACCGCCCGCTCCGCCCCACGCTCGTCCATCACGTTTCGTTCAAAGCCATTCTCTACGGGACCATCGCGGCGCGGCTGGCGCATGTTCGCCACGATCGGGCGAACGAGCGTTTCGAGCGCCGGCGGCGAGTCGGGAACGGGTGCCGTTTGCTCGACGTTCGTCACAGTTCGACAGGCTGAACGACGAACTGCACGGCGTCAAGGAGATCGGCTTAAACTCCCGAATACAAGGCACCGGCGCATGTTCTCTCCATCAGACTTTGTCCGACAGCGGCTCCGCTGTCCGATCTGCGCGTCGCGCATCGTCATGGGCGAGGAATGCCGATGCACGAACGAGCGGTGTGCGACACAGTTCCCCATCGTCGACGGCGTTCCGGTGCTCATCAGTGAGAAAACGAGCGTGTTCACGTTCGCCGATTTCACCGAGAAGCGCAAAACGTTCTTCGATCCCAACGCGAATGGGCGGAGCGTAAGAGAGCGAATCGCGCGGCTGCTCTATGAGAACAGCAGTGACTTGAAGGCACCGTCGGCGTTATCGACATTCGCGCGGCTCGTGAGCACGCCGAGCGCGATGGCGCGCGTTCTCATCATCGGCGCCGGAACGAATTCGGAAGCGCTCGCGCCGCTCCACACCACCGCCAGCATCGAGCTCGTCGCGACTGACGTCTCGCTCAACGAAAACGTCTCGATCATTTGCGACGGTCATGATCTGCCGTTCGACGATGAGACATTCGACGGCGTCATCGCCCAGGGTGTGCTCGAGCATGTCGTTGATCCCTATCGCTGCGTCGACGAGATGCATCGCGTCCTGCGGCGCGATGGCATCGTCTTCAGCGAAACACCGTTCATTCAGCAAGTCCACGGCGGACGCTACGACTTCACGCGATTCACCCATCTCGGCCACCGGCGGCTGTTCCGCCGTTTTGAAGAAATCGAGAGCGGCGCGTCTGCCGGTCCCGGGCTCGCGTTGTCGTGGTCATATCAGTACTTTCTCATCAGCTTTGTGAGTTCGAAGACTCTGAAGCGCGCGATGCGCGTGTTCGGGAAGCTGACATCGTTCTGGTGGAAGTATTTCGACCCGTATCTGATCGACCGCCCCGGCGCGCTCGACGCAGCCTCGGCCTTGTACTTTCTCGGGCGGAAAAGCGACACCGTCTTCTCTGATCGCCAGCTCGTCGACTCATATCGCGGTGCGAACCAGCGATGAGCCGCGCGCTGCTGTACGTCGTGCCCGACGCGCGATTCTTCCTGACCCATCGTCTGCCGCTGGCGCTTGCGGCACGCGAAGCCGGTTATGACGTGCACGTAGCGACGCCGGATGGAGCAGAAATCGAGCGAATCCGTGCGATGGGGTTGCAGTGGCATCGAGTCCGTTTCGGACCGATGCGGCGCAAACCGTGGAGCGATCTGCAGTCGCTGATCGATGCCATTCGTCTCTACCGCCAGCTCCGCCCGACGCTCGTCCATCACGTTTCGTTCAAAGCCATTCTCTACGGAACCATCGCAGCGCGGCTGGCGCACGTTCGTGGAGTCGTGAATGCGATGACCGGGATGGGCGACGTCTTTGCCGCGCATTCATTCTCCGATCGAATATGGCGACGCTTGATCATCGCTCTCTTTCGAGCATTCGTTCGCCACGATCGCATGATCGTGATCGCGCAGAACGTCGAGGATCTGGAGTTGATGGTCGGCGCAGGCGTCGTGCGCCGCGACCAGGTAAGACTAATCCGGGGATCGGGCGTCGATCCGGACTATTTCGTACCTGCACCCAAACGACGAGAAGGAATACCGGTCGTCGCCTTCGTCGGGCGAGTCATCGCGACGAAAGGCATCTCCGAATTTGCGGCCGCTGCTCGGCGACTGCGTGAGCAGGGTGTCCGCGCGCGTTTCGTCGTCGCCGGCGCGCGTGATGACGGCAGCGGCAAGGTGATCGCCGATCGCACGTTCGATGATTGGGTCTCCAGAGGCGACATCGAATACCTCGGTCTTCGTGACGATGCGCGCGAGATCTACGCCGAGGCCGACATCGTCTGCCTGCCGTCGTGGGGCGGCGAAGGAGTGCCGAAGGCCCTCATTGAAGCGGCATCGTGCGAGCTGCCGATCGTTACCACTGACGTTCCCGGCTGCCGCGACATCGTGCGCAACGGCGAGAACGGCCTGTTGGTCGCGCCGCACAGCGTTGAGCCGTTGGCCGATGCGATACGAACGCTGATCGGCGATCCCGCTCTGCGCGCGCGAATGGGCGCTCGCGGACGGCAGATTGCGACTGAAGAGTTCTCGTTGCGTCAAGTCATCGATTCGACGCTCGCCCTTTACGCGGAGCTCATCGCTTCGTCAGCGATCGGATGATCTCGAGACCGCGCTCAGGCATCGGCCGCGTGACCACCCAGGTAAATGCGCGGCGCGGCAAGAGCAGACCTCCGGCGGCGTAGACCAGCCAACGCATGCGCACGAGGTTCGACGTCGCGCCGCGCGCGGCGCGAACGATGCGGCGCACTCCGCGCAGACGGCGTCCGCTCTCGACGTCGTCGATCCCCGCGGCCATTTCGTAGATCAGCGGCAACGGTCCGCCTTTGAACGTGCGCGCCGCCTGAATCAGATCGCGAATGAGTCGTTCGCTGCTGCGGCTCGCGCTCTGCGGATGCGTGCGAATGAACGCGAGAGATTCTTCGGAAGCGACATAGCGAAACTCGCATCCGCCGATCGCGCATCGCAGCCAGAAATCCCAATCTTCATTCGTACGCACCGACTCGTTCAGTTTGCCCACGCGGTCGAACACACTTCGGCGTGTGAGCGCAGCGAGAATGGGCATGATGTTGAACATCTGCAGCTTGCGCAACGCCTCCTTGCCGCTCGAAACCTGAGGCATCAACGGCCGGGATAGTTGACCGTCTCGCGAATAGAGAATCTTCTCCGGCTCTTCCGTCCGAAAGAATGTTGCCGGTCCGTAGACGATGTCGGCGTCCGAATGCTCATCGAGATAGCGCGCATGCTTCGCGAGTTTCGAGGGAGCCAGACGATCATCGGCATCGAGGAACTGCACGTAATCGCCGCTGCTCCGGCTCAATCCGACATTCCGCGCGGCATTCGGGCCACGATTCTCCTGACCGACATAGCGGAAGCGCGAATCTCGAGCGACCCATTGCTTCACGATTTCAGGCGTCGCGTCGGTTGACCCATCGTCGACGACCACGCATTCCCAGTCGGTGAGGGTTTGCGCGAGCACGCTGTCGAGCGCTTCGCCGATGAATTGCGCGTAGTTGTAAGCCGCGATGATGACAGTAACGCGCGGCGTCGTCATGCGCGGCGTCCGACCTGGAAGCCGAGCCAGCGCACGAACTCGTAGAGCAGGACCTCAGGAATCCGATGGGTGTGTCCCTGTCGAATGAAATAGGAGAGCTCTCCGAGCAGAAACGACATCGACTCGGGCAACGTCGCCCCTCGATCCATCCCGGCCATGCGCAGCGCCTGCCCGACGAGAAACGTGCGGCGAAACAGCCCTCGAATCGTGTATCGATGCGCATGCAGCGCCTCCGCCCTCGGTTCGTAGACGAGCGTTCGTCCTCGGGCGAGTTGTTGCTGCGCCCACACCTGATCTTCGCTTACGGGGACGTCGTCAAACGGAATGGCAAGCAAGTCAGCACGCCGCACCGCGCTGAACGCATTCGAGAACAACACGCGGCCGGGACGTGGGTGATGTCCTCCGGGTTGCGGTTCGAATCGCAACGGATGCGCGGGATAGTTCAGCGAGACGAAAAACATCTCCATCGTCGTGGCATCGCGCGGAACCTGTCTGCCGTACACACCCGCTACGGAAGGATCTTCGAGAGCGCTCGCAAAACGCAGTGGCCAGTCGGGTGTGCACGGAAGGACGTCCTGCGTCAGAAAACAGACGATCTCTCCATCGGTCATCCGAACGCCGAGGTTACGGGTGCGGCCGTGTCCGAATTCATCGGGGCGAATCGTGTGGACGCGCAAGCCTGCGGTTCGGGCGTTCTGCACGGTCTCATCCATCGAACCGGAGTCGATGACCAGCACATCGAGGCCGAGTCGCGAACGCATCTGCGCAAGATGCCGGCAGAGCCGCGCGAATCCCGGTCCGCCATTGAGAGTCGGAACGACGACCGAGATCGCCACTAGATTCGCCCGAACTCGGATGCGCGAAGAAGGCTGAGAAAAAACGACGCGAAGATGACCTCGACGCCGAGCACCATGAGAGTGAGAGCGACGACTGCCGGTCGAACCGCGAAGAGCACTCCGGCACCTGACACGAGCCAATGCACGAGGATCCAGATGTTGGTCGCCAGCCCCGCGACAAACACGATCGCGCCGAGCGCCACTCCGCGTTCGAGCGTATAGCTCTGATGGAATCGCGCGATCCATTTGTCGACGAGATGGTCGTGAATCAAACCGTACGTCTTCGCGTAGATGCCCAGGAGCACTAGCTGCAGGCCGAGGATGGCGAGCGCGCTGCCGACGAACATGAAATGGAAATCAAGAGTGATGCGGCCGAGCCGAATCGGCCCGGGAAGAAGCGCGCCTTCGAGTAATAGACCCGCAGCCAGAAGAAGAAGGCCGGGCGCGACATACAGACGCGTGGGACTGAGGATGAGAATCTGTCGCGCCACGCGCCAACCACCTTCGAGCGTGCGTCGCGTGACCGCCGATGGACGCGGATGAAACGGCACCGGCACTTCCACAACCTCCATACCCGTCCGCGCTGCCTCGATCAGCATCTCGGTGGCGAACTCCATTCCGGTTGCGCCGAGACGTAAGCGCTCGAGAGACTGGCGCGTGATCGAACGCATGCCGCATCGCACATCGGAGACTTTGAGTCCGAAATTGCTGCGCAGCAGATAGTTCTGCACCGGCTCGAGCACATGTCTGTGCGCGGCGCGCATCGCGCCGGGAAGAATCTCGCCATTGCGCCTCGTGCCGAGGACCATTCCGTAGCCTGCCTTCAATGGCTCGACGAAGCGGTGCAGGATGCCGAGATCGTATGTTCCGTCACCATCGACCAGGACGATGATCGCGCCCTTCGCCTCCTCGATCCCCCTCAAGCAGGCCGCCCCATATCCTCGGACGATCTGCCTGACGACGTGAGCGCCTGCCTGCTGGGCTGCCTCCATCGATCCATCGGTCGAGGAGTTGTCGACGACGATCACCTCACCGAGATAGCCGCATGAGGCCAGAGCTTCCTTCGCCTCGCGCACAACCTGTCCGATCGTGGCGACTTCGTTTCGGCAGGGGATGACGATGGAGATCAGATCTTCGCTCACCGATCAGTAATTGTAGATGTCTGGGAAAAGATCTCGTGGCGTTGCGAATTCCGGATCGACTTTCAGCCCTGGCGGCGGGAGGAGTTTCAGCCGTGCCGTCGCAGCACCCGAGAGCGTGTGTGTCCCGCGTTTCAACTTGACGATGTCGCGCACGGCCACTCCATCGATGGCCGCCGGCGCATTGATCGCGTAGTCGCCATCGAACGCGACGTAGAAGCTGGGAACGCGAATCGCCGGTCCGTAGAACAGAAGATTCCCGTAGAGTGGCAGGAATCGTCTGTCGATGTAGAGCTGAATCGGCGCAGGGAGACCGGCGATTCGATACGTCCAGATGACGAGCTTCGGCCGCCCCGCGTCGGCATGCTGGATCATCGTCATCACCTCGGCGAGACTCAAGCTGCCGAACCTGGCCAGAGTCGTCGCGTCGATCCAAGTGAACTCCGAGGACGCTTGCTCGTGACGAAAGAGCATGTTCGTGCCATCGAGATAAGTGTCGCCCGACGCGAGGAGACGCTCGCCCGTGTCGACCATCGCCCTTTGATGCGCGGTCACGGTGCGAGTGAGCGTCACATGAAGACGCATCAGGGGAATGAGGATCGCCGCGGCTACCGCGATTGTGGCAAGCATGCGATTCCACTGCAGCTCACCCATGACGACCGCGATGACCACGAACAGCGTCGGCACGAGGAAGACGAAGAAATACGGCCACGGCTGCTTGTGCCAGAGGCAGAGTGGGATGAGAACGATCGCGTACGGAACGATCAAGCCGACTTTGAGTGTCCGTCTGCTCCAGCGTGGGATCAGAATCAGTAGCCCGATGAAGGCGACAGCGTAGAAAACAGGATTGCGTACGAGCGTCTGCGTCCAGAAATGTGCACGCATGCCGACGTACAACTCGGTCAGCGCGGCGGCTTTGATGTCTTTGTCGAAGATGACGCGGTGGATGACGCGGTCGGGCGACGACATCAGCATCCAGAAGAGGAAGTACGCAGCGACCGAAACCGTCGAGACAATACCGTAGCGCATGACGTCGAGAAGCGACTGGCGTGTTCGGTCGCGGATGGCCGTGGCTACGAGGGCGAGCCCGCCGGCGAGTGCAAAGTAGATCCCCTTCTGTGTCGAGCAGAAGCTGGCCGCGCAAAAGAGGCCCGCGAGCCCCGGCTTTCGTCGAATGAGCGCCAGGAGTGAAGCAAGTCCGAAGATCGCGGCGATTGCATCGGGACGAATCTCGGTCGCGCGCTCGACGAATGTGCTCATGACCGCGGTCATTGCCAACGCCGCGAGCACTGCGCGTGAATCGATTTCGCGGCGGAGCATTGCGGCCGCCGCTGCCAGCACCGCTGCCCACAGAACGGCCAGCTCGATCTTCATTCCTGTCATCGCATCCCAATGTCCTCGGATCAGCGCGACCGGCGGCACTTGGATGTAGTAGGCGAGAACCGTCTTGGGAGGATGGAAATCTCGGTAGGGAACGAGCTTCGACGTCAGGTAGACGTAGTGCGCGCCGGTGAACTCATCCATGACCCGCGGCAGGCGGTAGGCGTAAACGATCTCCAGGATCAGAAACGCGCCGACGATGATGGCGACTGCGGCTGCGAATCGGCGCGACATGTCGGCTTCAGTCGAGCTGGGAACGATTCCGCGTGGGGATCGAAACGGCGATGGTTTGGGAAGACATCGCGGCTGAGTCTACGTAAAATTGAGATCGATCCAAGTGACTTCCAACCGAAAGTCGGCCGAGCAGCATTTCTACGACGATTACTACGAGGCCGCCGACCTGGACACGCTGAACGGCTTCTATATCCATTCGGCCGGCGTTCTCCATTATGAGAGCTGCATCTACGCTGATTGCGCCGGCAAGCAGGTCCTCGAGTACGGTTGCGGGATCGGAAGCTACGCGCGACGCCTTGCGGAGCGTGGTGCATTCGTTCAGGGAATCGATATCTCTCCGGAAGCGATCGAGCGTGCGCGCTCCTCGGCTGCAGGGATTGCCGAGGAGAAGTTGCGATTTGCAGTGGCCGATGCCGAGGCTCTGCAATTCGGGCCGGGGTCTTTCGACATGGTGTGCGGCACGGGCATTCTTCACCATCTCGACATTTCCCGAGCTCTCAGCGAGATTCGGCGCGTCCTCCGTCGCGGTGGGCGGGCCGTGTTTTATGAGCCGATCGCTCACAATCCCATCGTCAATCTTTATCGAATCCTGACTCCATCGAAGCACACCGCGGACGAACATCCGCTGACGATGTCCGACATACGATCGATCGAATCGAGCTTCACAGCGTTTCGGGCGACGTTTTTCGATGTGCTCTCCATCGGCGCAATTCCGTTTCTGGGATGGCCGGGCGGGATCCGTTTGCTACGCGTTTTGGAATCAATCGATCGCCGTATGCTCAAAACGATGGCACCTTTGAGACGGTGGGCAGCCACGATTGTTCTGGACGGGCGATCATGACCGAGTCGGCCGGTCAGCCCGCGTACTTTGCGGGAATGGACGCCACCGGTTCAAAAGCCGCTGACTCTGCGCTGCAGATTCTCGAAACGACGCGGCCGTTTCGCTCCGCTGCAGATAGCGACCTCGCGGTGCTCGATATCGGTTGCGGCTACGGGTACACCGCTGTTGCGCTCGCGCGAAGATGCCGAAGCGTCGTCGCGATCGAGCCGAGTCGAGACTTATACAATCTCGCGCGCTCCGTCGTCGCCGACAGCGTCCTCTTGAACATCGATCTGAGGCCGGCCGGAATCGAGGACATCAAGGAGCGCGCCGCGTTCGATCTCGTGATTCTGGACAATGTGCTGGAACACATCGCCGATCAGGCCGGCGCGTTGAAGATCATCGCCGATTCGATGAGGCCTGCGGGTGTTCTCTACCTGCTTGTCCCCAACAAGCTATGGCCGCTCGAGGCCCACTATGGCTTGCCCTTTCTTTCGTATCTTCCGCTGTCGTGGGCCAATCGGTATTTGCGGCTGACGCGACGCGGTACCGATTATCGCGACGCCGGCTATGCGCCGACTTACGGGCGTCTCATCAGACTCCTTCGCGACGCCGGTCTGGATGCACATTTCGTCGTTCCCGCAGATCTTTCTCTCACGGTCGAGGGCAGCGCACTCCACTATCGCATCGGTGCGGCGGTTCTGCGACGTGCGCCATGGTTGTGGCGTTTTGCAAAAGGCTTTCTCGTCATTGCGACGAAATGCCACAGATGACGCTTTTTCGAACAAACTCGCGCATTGTCGCCGAGGTGGTCGTGAGCGGTGGACTCAGTGCCGCTCTGACCATGGGCTACATCATTTATGTCGGGCGGGTGCTCGGTCCGGTGGAGTACGCCGACTTCGCCGCCGCTTTGTCGGTGATCTATTTCGTCGGCGTCGCGATGAGTCCATTCACCCCGGCGGTCGCTCGTTTGTGCGCGCGCTACACAGCGCGAAACGATTTCCTGGCGGTGGGAGTGCTGCGTCGCCGATTCATTCGTGGCATTACCATTGTTGGAATCGCCGTGACCGGCGCCGGAATCGCGCTCTCGACACCGCTGGCCGATCTTCTGAACTTCCGCTCTTCGCTTCCGTTGAGCGTTGCGTTCTGTGTCGTGCTTCTCTATGCGGTCGTGAGCGTCGATCGCGGTGTGATTCACGGCTTACTGCTCTTCCGCGTCCACAATGTGAACATCGTGGCCGAGGCTCTGGTGAGGTGTGTGTGCGCCGGAGCTCTGTTGGTCGTCTGGAGATCTGCCGGCGCCGCAATGGTCAGTTACTTGTCCGCTCTCTTACTCGCTGAGCTGTTGCTGGGCATTCGGCTGCGCAAGGAGTGGGCGAGCGACGGCGCAATTTCCGTCGACTGGATGGAAGTCCGCCGTGTCACTCTGCCGATTCTGCTGCTGATGATCGGCGTCGCTGCGTTTCAGAACAGTGACATGATCGTCGTGAAGCGATTCTTTCCTGCAGTCGACTCGGGCGCGTACGGAGCAGCAACAGCGATGGCGCGAGCAATCGGGATTCTCTTCGTACCGCTGTACGTCATCGTCAGCCCGATCCTCTCGGGGCTTCATGAATCGGGTCAGCCTGTTTTTGCGGCCACGATGCGTCTGACGGCGATCTTTCTCGCGCTGGCAATATTGCCGCTCGTCCTGTTCGCAGGCTGGTCGAGTCGGATCGTGGCGTTACTCTATGGCGCCGGGTTCACAGCCGCCGGTCCGCTTCTTCTTCCTCTCGCTGGAGTGGCCGTGATCATGTACACAGGGTTGATGCTTTCGCAGGCTCTGGTCACAGTCAGCGATCATGTGTTTCTGATCGCGTACAGCTCCCTGGCCATTGTTCAGATCGTGGCGCTCCTGGCCTTTCACGAGTCATTTCACGACGTTCTCCGGGCGCTCTATGTCGTCCAGTCAACTCTTCTTGTCATTGTTGCCGGATTCTTCTTTCGGGCCTGGGCGGCTAGGCGACAAACAGCCGCTTGAAAACCCAATAGACGAATCGATCAGGCATTGCCAGCAGAAGCGTATGCGCGGCGATGCTGGCCAGCGCGCGCGGCGTCGCGCGAAAGCCATAATGCCGAATGGCGTGAATTTTCAAGCGCGTGCTGTCGCGAAGAGCCGCGCGCAGCAGTCTGTGTTTCCCCGACTGCAGGTGAATCCGATACGCGACGAGCGGCTCCTGCAGATTGTGAAACTTCCCGAACCTCGCCAGCCGCAACCACAACGCGTAATCCTCGGCGTACGGAAAGTCCTGAGTGTATCCGCCGGCGTCGATCAGAGATTGCCTCCGCGCCATGACCGACGGTTGAGCGACGCAGTTGATGGCGACGATCCGTTTCTTGATCTCCTCGTCAGTTTCCGGATAGTACCGTTGGCCGATCGTCTGCGACTTCTCGTCTATGTAACGAAGCGCCGTGCCGACGAGGATGTGATCGGGATGCGCCCGAATGAAGTCGATCTGCTTCTGCAGGCGGCCGGGCTCGCAGAAATCGTCGGAGTCGATGAAGGCAATGAGATCGCCGCGCGCTTCGTGCAGTCCGGCATTGCGCGAGCCGCTCAAGCCGAGCGGGGTGCTCGTGGTGATGATCCTGATGCGGGGATCGCGAAATCGTTTCTCGATCCGCCGAGCGTCCTCGATCGGACCGTCGTTGATCATCAGGTATTCGAAATCGAAGAATGATTGAGACAGGACGCTGATGATCGTCTCGTCAAAGTATTTCGGGTTCGTCTTGTAGAACGGCGTGAAGACCGTCAGCGGGACACGCTCAGCGGAAGTCATACCCCGACCGCTCGTAGATTTCGCCGACGACGGTGAGGGTGGCGCGGGCGTCGTCGAGAGTCGCCGAAGGGTTTCGTCCCAGGCGAATGTCTTCGAGGAATTCGGCGGTCTCGAGCCGCCACGATTCGTCGCCGCGCGGGAACTCCCAGATCGTCGTCTCCGGCGGCCCCATCTCCGGCAGCATGCGGTAATACGCGAGCCGTTCCAAGCCGTAGCTCCCGCCCAATCCCTCGGCGTGCAGCTTTCCGCGCCGGCCGTAGATCTCCAACGAGAAGAGGTTCTTCCACTCGGTGCAGCTCACATGAAGCGCCGCGGTCCTTTCATTCTTCGTACGCAGCAGAAGGAAGGCGTTGTCATCGACCGCCATGTCCCAATAGTAGGTGCGCGCGAAACCGTCGACGTGCGTGAAGTCGCCGAGGAATCGCCGAGCGAGGTCGACGAGATGGACGCCCTGGTCGATCAGCTCGCCGCCGCCGGAGAGCTTCGGATCGGCGCGCCACTCGCGATCGTAGCCGACGCGCCCGCCGTGACCGTAGCGACCGCGGACGAACATCATCTCGCCGAGCGCTCCCTCATCATTGAGCTGTTTCGCTTTGAGAAGCGCGGGATGATAGCGATGATTGAAGCCGACGTGCACGAGCTTGCCGCTGCGTTTCTGAGCGGCGATGATGCTCTCGAGCTCGCGCACGTTGCGCGCTGCCGGTTTCTCGACGAGGACGTGCTTTCCCGCTTCCAAGGCAGCCGTTGCGATCTCCGCGAGCAGACTGTTGATCGTGGCGACGATAACGACGTCGACGTCGTCGCGTCGAACGATCTCCCCCCAGTCGGCAGTGCACGCCGCGTTCGAACGAGCGGCGATTGCGCGCGCGCGATCGATCTCGATGTCCGCGCAGGCGACCATCGGTGCCGATCCGAGCGCCTCGGCTCGCTTTTTTCCGATGAGGCCGCAGCCGATGATCGCCACGCGCGGCCGATCAGTCATCGATCGCCCCATTTGAGGCCGCGATCCTTCGGCACGATTCGGCGCAGCGTGTAGACATCCCCGGCCAGATCGCGCGTGTGCTCCAGGAGCTCTTCCCACGGATCCCAGATCGCGCTGAGCAGTTTGCCGGTGATCCCATCGCTCTGCTCTGACGCGAGGAACACGCAGAGATCGGCGCCGCGGTCGAGCGGGGTGCCACCCTCGGCCTTCTGCTTGAGCGCTCGCTCGTAGAACTGCCGGCCGACTTGATCCGGTCCGGCGTCGATCACTTCGTCGAGAAGACGCGTGTTCAGCGCGCCCGGCGCGACGGCGTTCACGTCGATCAGATACTCGCGCATCTCCTCGGCGAGCGTTTCCGCGAAGCGGATGATCGCCGCCTTCGATGCAGCATAAGCGCTGATCCGCGGCAGCGGAGCTGTCGCTCCGCCACCCGAGAGTTGAATGATCTTTCCATACAGACGCTCGCGCATGTGCGGAATGACGTACCGGCACATCAGAACCGAGCCGTAGAGATTGATCTCGATCGTGCGCACCCACTCTGCCCAATCCACCTGATCGATCGTTCCCTTCGGACCGTAGATGCCGGCGTTGTTGACGAGGATCTGTACCCTTCCGAATTCCTGAGTGGCGCGATCGACCAGCCGGCTGGCGTGTTCCTCGCGCGAAACGTTTGCCACTTCAGCGATCACCTTCTGTCCCGGCCGGGCGAATCCTTTGAGATGCTGATGGGCGTCCTCGAGCCGTCGTTTCTCACGCGCGCAAATGAGAATGTTGGCGCCCTCGCGCACAAAAGCACGCGCGATC
This sequence comes from Thermoanaerobaculia bacterium, assembly GCA_036001325.1. Classification (GTDB taxonomy): domain Bacteria; phylum Acidobacteriota; class Thermoanaerobaculia; order Gp7-AA8; family Gp7-AA8; genus DASVHS01. The sequence goes on along the minus strand of DASYUK010000202.1, from coordinate 949 downwards.
TCGAGGCCGAGGCCTTGATTCGCGCCGGTGATGATGGCGCTGCGTCCTTCGAGTTTCATGATGGCTTCCCGACTGCGTAATAGCGCACGCCGCTTCGTGATCCGATGAACCCGTTCGGGTCGATGACAACGATGCCGGCCGGAAGGTCCGCCGAACGATATTCCGGCCATTCTGTCGCAACGACGAGCGCCACAGCACTTTCAACGGCTTCCCTCGGCGAAGCGCAGAGCGTCACGTCGAGATCGCCGGGGAGCGATTTCACCGCCGGATCGTGAGCCCTGACGCGCGCCCCCTGCAGAACGAGCCAGCGGCAAAGTTCGATTACGGTCGATCGCCGCAGAGTGTCCGTCCCCGGCTTGTAAGTCAGACCCCACACGGCGATGGTTTTGTTCTTTACGCTGCCGAGAACTTCGAGAAGCTTGCTGCGCGTCCAGTTCTTGTGCTGATCGTTGCTCGTTTTCACGGCGGTGATCAACGGCAGTTGGCGGAGCGATTTCAGAAATTCGATATCGCGCGCCAACGTCCCGCCCGCGAATGCGCCTCCCGGCGAGAGATAAGCGCGCGGACCGATGCGCGCATCCGTCTTGAGGCCGCGCGCGACTTCTCGGGCATCGGCGCCGGTGCTCTCACAGATCACAGCGATCTCGTTGATGAATGCGACTGACGTCGCCAGAAACGCATTCAACGCGTGCTTGGTCATCTCCGCCGACTCGACCGACATCCATTCGATCGGCGCGTGCAGCGGATCGAGAAGCTTTGTGACGATCTCGCGCGCCTCATCGGAGCGCGCGCCGGCAACGATCCGATCGGGCTTCAGAAACACATCGATGGCTTTGCCAAGGCGCACATTCTCGGGCGAACAGGCGAACATGACGCCGGGCCGTGTTTGTTCGAGACGGCGGATGGAGCCCGCGGGCAATTGCGAGGACACGAGAACGAGCGTTCCTTG
>DASYUK010000201.1:0-3088 GCA_036001325.1 Thermoanaerobaculia bacterium | reverse complement strand
GGACAGCGCGGAGATGCAGCGGCTCTGCCGCGTCTACGAAGCATCTGATGAAGAAGGGCGCCGGCTCATCCGGCTCTTCGCGGAGTTGAGCGTCAGCGACGCGCTCGAGATTCCGCCGAAGATGTGACAGCCTCGCGTGCTTCTTCCGCGACAGGAAGCGTGAAATAGAACCGCGTTCCTTTTCCTTCGTCGCTTTCGACCCAGATCTTTCCGCCGTGCGACTCGACGATCCCTTTCGCGATGGGCAGCCCGAGTCCCGCTCCCAGTCTTTCGGCGCGTTTGGCCTGCCAGTACGGACTGAAGATGTCGCTCAGATGTTGTTTCGGAATTCCCGGACCATTGTCGGAGATCGTGAAAAGCACTTCGCCGTCGCGACGCTCCGCGGCGCAGTTGATCAGACCGCCCTTAGGAGTGAATTTCAGCGAGTTGCCGACGAGGTTGGAGAGCACCTGCAGCACGCGATGACGATCGGCGTGAATCGGCGGAACATCTTTCGCCGGCGCACACTGTAACGTCACCGAGCTCGCGGCCGCCTGCGGCTTGAACAGCTCGAACGCTTCTTCAAGCAACGACGAGACCTCGATCACGGACGGCTCGATCGGTAGCTGCTTCCCGCCTTCGAGGCGCGTGACGTCGAGCAGATCTTCGATCAGACGGCTCATGCGCTTTGCAGCTACTGCAATCATATCGATCTGCTCGCGGTCCTCGGCGCTGATTCCATCTGAAGTCTGCAGCAGCGATGACGCGAGCGTGACGGCGTTGAGCGGATTCCGCAGATCGTGCGAAACGATCGCGAGCACTTCTTCGCGCGCGCGCACGGCCTGTTGCGATTCGCGATAGAGCCGCGCGTTGTCGATGGCCAGCGACGCATGTCGCGCCAGCTCCGCAAAGAGCGGCACGTCATCCTGCGTGAACGGCTTTCCTTCCGGCGCAATGGCGATGATGGCGCCGAGGGTCTGATCGCGGATGACGAGTGGGACGACGAGCATGGTGCCGGTCGTCGCCGGCGCGCCGGTCGCGTACTCGTGCATGCCAGATATGTTGCCGACGACGCGGACCCGGCGTTCCTGCATGATCTTCACGAGGATTTCGGGGATCTCGCGGGGCTGCTTGCCGATGTCGGCGGCGAGTTTCGCAGCGAGCTCCGGGTTGCGGTGCGCCGCAGCAGCGCGACGGAGCTTTCCGTCGGCGCCGGCGATGTCGATTGTGCACGCCTGAGCGAGATTTGGAACGATCAACTTCGCCAGCGTGTCGATCGTCTGCTGATAGTCGAGCGACGCCGTCAGCTCCTGAACGGCCGACGCGAGGAATGCGGCCCGACGCTCTTCCTTCTGCGCGTCGTTGCGAGCCTTCTTCGCTTCCTCCGCTTCTCGTTCTGCATCCACCCGCCGCCTCTCGGCCTCGGCGGCCAGAAGCCTCATCTGCCGTCCCAGCCCGGCGACGAGCATCGCCGAGGTGAGAGCCAGAAGCGTGAGGATGATGGTGAGCCAGACGTTCAGACTCTCCGCTTTGCGGATCTGCTGAAGGCGTTGCTCGATCGCCGCATGCAGTGCGATCTCGAGATCGGACGCCGACTTCAACGCCCGGTCGTACGCGGGATGACTTTCGAAGAGGCGAGCCAGAAAGACTTCCTGCGGAAGCTGCCGCGAAACAAACTCGCTGCTGCGCACGGTCTGGTGCCATCGCTCCGCCTGCGTGAAGAGCTCATCGAGGTTTCGCTTTAATTCCTGATCGAGCTTCGGCGCGAGACGTGCGAGCGCGCGGCGGTTCTGATCCTGTTCCGCGACATACGCAAAGTAATCGTCGCGGTACTGACTCTCGGCCGTGACCTGATAGGCGATGATCTTATCGAGCTCACCGAACAGATCGATCTGAATCTGGTTGGCGGCGCGTCGCGCCGGCTCGGCCACTCCATTGATCTCGTCGCGCATCTTTGCGGTGTGACGCGACACCACGAGCGGCAGAACCACCAGCGACAGAAGTGAAACGATGATGAAGGTGACCGGCAGCACAGTTGGCCACCGGCTGTCGGGGTCGACGCGCAGCACGCTGCGTCGCTCGCGATCGAAGAGCGGGAGTTTCATCGGAAGGGCTCTGCGGGAATGCGAGCAAACCGCTTACCATATCGGCGCGATGGCCACGAAGGAGCGCAGAACCTTTCAGCGGTTGAAGTTAGCGAATCCCATCCTGGCGACAGTCAACGGCGTCAGCGCCCTGATCCTCGATATCGGGATGGATGGCGCATTTATTGAGCATTACGGCGCCGTCAAGAAGGGCGACCGGTTCGAATTGTCGTTTCGGTGGCAGGGACAGGAGCTCGCGTTCACCTGCGAAGTGGTCCGTACGAATGTCGTTCGTGAGGCCACCGCCAAGGGTCAGGCGACCGTTTCACAGTCAGGCGTCTCGTTCTATCAACCGCCCACGTCGGTCGAGAAGCTGAAAGACATGATGGCGATGTTCGTCGGGCGCGTTCTCGCGGCGCAAAAGGCGAACGCCACCGCCGATGCCGGCGATGCGTCCATCCTGCCTCAGCTCGGGCAGGCGCGGCGCTCGCGGTCGCGGGGCTTCCTGACGTACCTGTGGGATGGACACACGTGGACTCTTCGGCGGTCGCAGTTGTCGGACCAGCCGCGCAATGGATTCACGGTCGCCGGATACGAAGACGAAGAAGACCTCGAGACATTGTGCCGCGCGTACGAAGTTGCCGACGATCAGGGTCGCAACCTGATTCGGCTCGTGGCGGAGCTCAGCGCGAGCTCGGCAAAGAAAAGACCCCTCTCCCTCGGGAGAGAGTGGCGCGGAGCAGCCGGGTGAGGGGCGCCCCTCATCCGCCGCTGCGCGGCACCTTCTCCCAGAGGGAGAAGGAAATCTCGTCGAACGAAGAAACGACGAGATCCGCTGACGACAGGTCCTGAAACGTCTGCGCGCGCGGGTTTCTGACGGCGATGCAGAACATGCCTGCCGCTTTCGCAGCGCGCACACCGAACGCGGAGTCTTCGAAGACGACGCAATGCGCCGGATCGACGCCGAGTCTCCCGGCCGTGATGATGTATGCCTCAGGGTCCGGCTTTCCGCGCGATACCTCGCT
>DASYUK010000200.1:0-7510 GCA_036001325.1 Thermoanaerobaculia bacterium | reverse complement strand
CTGTCATCCGGAATCGGTCGCTTCATCGATCGAGCTTTCGAAGTACGACGCCGCGATCGTGATGACGCACAACTTTCTCTACGACGCCGCGCTGCTGGAGGCGCTATTCGCGACGGCGATTCCGTACATCGGGCTTCTCGGACCGAAAGCGCGCGGCGATGAGCTGATGGAACGCCTCAGCGCGACCGAAGAGATGCGGCAGCGGCTCTACAACCCGATCGGTCTCGATCTCGGTGGTGAGACGCCCGAAGAGATTGCGTTGTCGATCGTGGGGGAGTTGCAGGCGGTGTTCAACCATCGCCGCACCGATTCGCTCCGCGACAAGAGCGGGCCGATTCACGAATCTGCGCTACAACCAAAGACGTGGACGTAGTCTGCGCCGTTCTTGCGGCGGGGTTATCCACTCGACTCGGCCGTCCCAAACAACTTCTCGAGTTTCGTGGAAAGCCGCTCATCAGGCACGCGGCGGAAGTGGCCGTAAGGGTCGGCAAGACGATCGTCGTGGTTCCGAGCGGTCAGTTCCATGACCTCATCAAAGATCTCGACGTGACGATCATCGACAACGATCGCCCGCAGGATGGCGTCAGCGTCTCGATTCATCGCGCCGTCGAAGCGGCTCGCGGCGCACGGATCCTCTTCACGCTGTGCGATCAGCCGCTCGTCACGAGCGAGCATCTGCGCGCGCTCGTCGCTGAGGATGCGCCGATCGTCGCGACCGGCTACCGCGGCATCGCCGGTGTGCCGGCGGTCTTCGCGCCGCAATTCGCATCCGAGCTCCTCGCGCTGCGCGGAGATCGCGGCGCGCGCAGCGTGATCGACGCGCATCGCGACGAGACAACGGTCATTCCATTCGAAGACGCCGGCGTCGACATCGACACTGATGCCGATTACTTGAAGCTGTAGCGAACCTCCACGGTGACGCTGCGCCCATCGATCGTCGGTTCGAGTCCCGCGGTTTCCGCCTCGTCGTGTGTGCCGACGATCTGCGTGAACTCCGCGCCTGTTCGAATCTTCGGCGTCACCGCAAACAGCCAGGAAAACGTCCAGGCCTTTCCGTGCTCGCCGTACTTTTCGGTCTCGATGAGACGGCGATCGATCGTCGCGAATACCTCGAAGCGTGCCGAAAAGCGGTTGCGGCCACCATCCAGCGATGCCAGCGCGTACGCCGCGTAGAAGCCGGCATCGACGCCGACGGGCTTCGGTCCCATGCCCGTTCGGCCGGCCATCCATTCGGCGAGCAGCGTGGCCTTGCGCGCGTGCAGCTCTGCGCCGATGTCGTCGAACCGCGTCGCCCAGGCGTACTCACCGCGATGCAACTGCCGGTCGCCGCGATTGTCGAGATGCGTGTATTGCACGTTGAATCGCTCCGGGAGCGCATAACGGATTCGCGTGGCATAGCCGGTGCGTTTGTCGAGATCGGCTTCAAACGGCACCGTTCCGTCCGTGCGCTGCTTGATGAATACGGTTCGCAGCGATTCGATCGGGGGCAGCGGCAGCACTTCGTCGTAGACCGACAGGCGATTCCCGATCGTCCAGCCGCGCCACGCCAGTAGCGCGCCCATCGAGTCGTTTCCACGAAACACCGTCGCCGCGGTGGTGATCAGAGCTGTCGAAGTGAGGACTCGCCACTCCGCGTTCACACCGATGGGCCGAACTTCCTGAGCGATCCACGTGTTCAGCGCCGAAAAGCTGATCGTGTACGGCGACGACCAGAGATCGGCTGTGTTTTCGCGCGAGGTTCCGAGGAAGAATTCACCGGCGCGAAGTTGAAGCTCGCTGCGGCCGCGCTCGAAGCTCGTCTCTGCATACGCGGTGACCAGACCGGAGGGGCCGCTGCGCGCGACGCCGTGCGCGTGAAGAAGAAGATGCGCGAATGGTCGCCAGTCGGCGCCGAGCTGAATCTCAGCGAGTCCGGCATTGTTCTTGTCGAATCTACCGAAGCCGCCGCGCGTCCACGACGGTTGTCCGGTGACGTACAGGCCACGCGCTGTCGCGAAGCCGCGGAGATCGAATGTTTCGGCCGCCGCTGAGCTCGAGATGAGAAGCAGCAGTGCAGCGGCGCAGCGCTTCACTGCGTGACGGTAGCGTCGTGCAGCGTCTTGAGCACGAGGTAATCGCGCTGCAGGACGTTCTCGCCGTATCCCTCCTCGCTGACGAATTTGAAAGTCACTTGCTTGTCAGGAACGGTCTTCGGCAATTGGTCTTTCGCGTAGACCCAGACTTCCACTCTGCCTTTGACGACCGGCTCGGGAGCGGCGGCGGCAGCGGCGTTCAGTTGTTCAGTCACTTGCATTCGCGCCCAGTTCGTCTGCTGGACTTGCGCGCCGGAACTTCCATCGGAGACCACCTTCTGATTCGTCGCGGCGCTCTTGCGCACTCCACCTCCGTCGCGCGCAGAGAGTGGCGCCATACGCACGAGCCGCGGCGGTCCAAGGAGCACGAATACGCGCCCGCGATCGGTCATCGAACCGCGTGTGCGCTCGGTGACGAAGGCCTGATCGGCGAATGCGACGCGGCGAAGAAAATCGCGGCGGAACTCGTTCTCCTCCGTCGATGGATGCAGGTCGCGCTTCCTCCAGAACTCGTTGATGAAGCTGCGGCGCGCCACATCATCGCGCATCTTTTTCCAATCGTCCTTCTCCCGCGCGGTGCCGAGGAGAGTGAGCTCCGGTCCGTCGCCCCATTGATCGAGCGGGCGCTGGCGCGGCTCGGCGTCGGGAAACGTTCGGAAGTTCGGATACGCCGCTTCGAAGCTGCCTGAGATCTGCTCGCCGGCCGTGGCACGGACCTCCTCGAACTGTTTGATGAAGGTCGTATCAAACTTCGCCGGATCGAGCTTGTTCGCGCGCGGGTTGAAGCTGAAAAACTGCTCGAGCTCTTCGCGCGTCTTCGCGCCGTTGTTCATTCCATTGAAGGCCACGGCGGTGTAGAAGTGGAGAGCCGCGAGAGCCTGCGTCCGCTGCGGCTCGGCGAGATTGGCGGCGTCCGGAACGGCGTCCTGAAGCAGTTTCACGGCCTGATCGAACCGTTTGTTGTTGATCGACTGCCGGGCTGCTCCGATGGCCGCGGCCGGATCGCCCGCCCAGGCCGACGATACGGCGAGAAGCAGAGCCACCACCAGCAACGAGCGCTGCGCGAATCGCATGAGAGGCCTCCTGAGATGAGGTCGATTGTGCTCCAACAAGAGTGGGGCCGGCAATCCTGCCGGCCAGCGCCGGCGAAATCGCCGGCGCCACACCGCGCGGTAGAATGAGACCAATCGTGGTCGACACTGCCAGCGCACTCCCGACAAAGATCGGGAAGTACGAAGTCCTCGGTGTCATCGGACGCGGGGGAATGGGCGTGGTCTACAAAGCCCGCGATCCGTTCATCGATCGCATCGTGGCCATCAAGACCATCCGCATCGGGGAGAACGAATGCGATGACGACCAGCTCAATCGGCTGCGGATGGAGGCGCGCTCCGCCGGCAAACTGCATCACCCGAACATCGTCACCATCTTCGACTTCGGCGAAGAAAACGAAGTGTCGTACATCGTCATGGAGTTCGTCGAGGGGATCAATCTCTCGCGCGTCGTGCAGAAGCACCGGCCGATTCCGCTGGCGGCGCGACTCGACGTGATCATGCAGACGGCGCGCGGCCTCTCGTATGCGCACGAATCGGGCGTCGTGCATCGCGACATGAAGCCGTCGAACATCTGCGTGACGGCGCGCGGGGTGGCGAAGATCCTCGATTTCGGCCTGGCTCGCTTTGACAACACGCGGTTGACGAAGACGGGATATCTGAGCGGAACGATCGCGTACATGTCGCCGGAGCGATTCAGCGGCGAGACCGGTCCGCAGGATGACATCTTCGCCCTCGGCGCGGTGGCGTACGAATTTCTGACGTATCGGCGTGCGTTCCCCGGCGACACCACGCCCGAGATCATCAGCAAGATCCTCGGGGGGCCGATGCCGGCGCGCATTTCCGATCAGAGCGCATATCCGGCGGAGCTCGACACGATGGTCTTCCGCGCGCTCGACCGCGATCCGGCGGCGCGCTATCAATCCGCCGCGGAGTTCGTGCAGGCGCTCGATCGCTTCATGCGCTCCCACGAGTACCAGTCCTACGTCGATCAGGAATCGGAGATGCCGGATTTTGATCGCGTCATCGATTGGACGGAGGACAGCCCGCAGCAGGGTCCGAATCCATATTCATCCGAGCGCAGTCTCGGTTCTGTGGAGATGGGTAACGCGCCGACTTTGCAGATCGGTAGCGAGATTGCCGAGCCGTCGGGGACAGACGTCAACAAGCCGGCCGGAGAGCCGACGATCCTGAAGACGAAGCCGCACCCACAGCGCGCGGCAAAACGGGCCATGACACAGCCGGCGATGAGTGCGGATGCGGGAACGCCGACGGAGTTCGTTCCCGAGGCGCCGCGGCGACGGAGCTCGGCGTGGATCGCGGTCGCGGCCGCAGCACTGATCGCGATCGTCGTTGTTGCGATTCTTCTCACACGTGGACGCGCGCCGGAGGCGCAAGTCGCGAGGTCCGTCACGCCGACGGCAACGACCGCGACGGTGAGCGATGCGGCGTCGAGACAAACGGAGGTGCAGCTCGCGACAGCGACGACGCTGGCGAATCTCGTGGCCCGCCGTCAGCTCACAGCCAACGAACGCACTCGCTTCGCCGAAGCGAACGCTCGGCTCGACATGGCGCGCGCGAAAATCGCGCAGAAGGATTACGCGAGCGGTGCAACGCTGGCGAACGAAGCGATCGAGACGTTCCGCGATCTGCTTTCATCCAGTGGTGGAGTGCCGTCCCCGCAGGCCGTTGAAGTACGCGAGAAGCCGCAGAAAAAGCAGAAACCGCCGGTGATCGCGCGCACTGAGACTGTAGCGCCGGTGGTGACGCTGCCGCCACCAGTGGTCACTGCGACGCAGCCCCCCGTTGTCGCGACGCAGCCCCCACCGCCACCGCCGCGGGTCGAGACCGTCGCTCCGCAACGACCGACTCGCGCAGAGCTCGAGCGCGAGATCCACGCCTTCATGCGCGAAGTGGCCGCCGCCTATCAGGAGAAAGACATCGCCTTCTTCCGGCAGCGCGCGCTCAATTACTCCGATCAACTCGCGAGCGCGATCCGCAACTCGCCGTCCACGCGCGTCGAGATCGCCGTGAACAGCATCGAGCTCGTCGATGATCAGACGGCGCGCGTCGCCGTCCGCCGCACCGACCGCTTTGCTGAAGCGGGCGTACCGCCGGCCGTGCAGAATCTGACGTACGAGCTTCGCCGCCTGCCGGACGGCTGGAAGATCGTGCGTTTCTCTCGGATCTGAGGAGAGCGGCCGTCCCGGCCGCACTCGCCGGGCGTCGCGCCCGGCGAGTTGGGCGGTCGCGCGAGACGCGCGCCCGCTGCGGGCGAGACGCCCGGCTCTCCTACAGCGTTCCCTGAATTCCGACCGTGACGACCGAGCTGGCGCGAATGCCGCGCTCATTCATCGGCACGAGCAGGTTGAACAGAAGAGCGCGATTCTTCGAGATCTGCCACTTGCCGCCGATCGCGCCGTCGATCTCCGATCGTCCGACGAGGCTTTGACCCTGCAGCGCCGTCGTCGTGAACAACTTCGCCGCGTTCGGTCGAACGACGCCGAGAACCTCACCGCTGATCGTGACAGTGTCGCGTGGTGCGTACTCTGAGCCGATGCGATAGTCGATGACATTGAGCTTCGACTCACCCCAGTTCGCTTCATAGCCGACGTTGACGTGAGGTATCAGGGAGCGGATGACCTTGGACGCCACCAGACTCAATTTGGTCCGCACTTCACCGGTGCCGAGAAAGTTCTCCTTGTCACCGGTGGGGAGCGAGATGTCGCCGAGGATCGCCGCGTCGAAGGGCATCGTCTTGGCGCCGAGTCGCGCTTTTCCTCTTGCGACTACATCCCCGATTCCGATCGAGCTGCCAGTCGCGTACTGCCCCGGCGTCTCGATGTTGAGATCGAATTGATGCGGGTCGGGAGGAACGGAGTTCGGCCCGGGAACGATCACCGCGTTCGTCAGGACGCTCAAATCATTTCGCAGATACGGAATGACGATGCCGATGTCGAGCCGATCGGTGACGCCGTAAACAGCGGACATCGTGAGCGCCTGACTTTTTAGCCGGAGACGAACGTTGACGTGAATCGTGTCCTGCAGATACGGCGAAGCGATGTTGGTGACGCACTGTGGAAGCAGACAGTGAGGAAGCACCAGCTCGATCGAATCCGCGCCATTCACGCGATCGAAATCGGAGAAGCTGTATGTGCCGGAGACCGTGAACGTGCCTTTGCCGGTCGTTGCGCCGCGATCGGCGAGCAACGGTCCCAAAGATCCCTGCACGCGTTCGTATGTGCCGGTCTGCTCGTTAAAGCGATACGACACGAGACCGACGGCTGACGGAATCGGAAACAGCGGGTGCGATTGCAGGACGCGCTGGAGCGTCAGACTGAAATTCTGGAAATCCTGCGACTCGCCGAAGTGAGCCTGGTGCCCGGTCTCTTTGAGCTGAATGCCGTTGCCGCCGTACAGATTGTTGATTAAAGCCGAGAGCGAGTCGCCGTGTTGAACCGTGATCTGTGCGCCGGCGACGCGCGGGAAGAGAACGAGGGCGAGCAGAGCTAACCGGCTAGAACGCCTCATGGATCCTCCGGAGTGATTCTACGTGAAAGTTCACTGAGCACCATTCACATCGGAATCCGCGGATCGCGCCACAGACCGACCTGCTTACGCCCGTAATCGACCGACACCAGAAACTTGGACAGAAGTCGGTTTCCGATCCGCGCCTGCGTGACGTCGCCGATGGCGATGTCAACATTGCCGAAGTCGGTGCCGGCGATCATCACATGCGCCGTTCGGCGTGATGCCGGCGCGGCTCCGCGCGGGAGGACGATCGTATCGGGGAGTGCAGTGTCGACGATCATCGTGGTCGCGTGTCCATCGATGTGGACGAGAATCGATGGCTCGCCTCGCCAGCGGAACAGCGTCATCTCATCGGGATGAATCCCGTCTTTCTGATAGGTCAGGAGCCCGCTGCGATAGTCGATCGTCACGGCGTGCGATCCCCAGACGTCGGAGCCGATCAGCGCATCGCCGAGTCCGCCGAGGCTCACCACCAGCGGCGTGAACGGCAGCGACTCGCGCTGATTGAGCTGGAGAGAGTAGCGACGGGTGCGCGCGCGATCGGCAAACGCCGGATCGACGAGCGTGCGCGGCTGGGCCGTTCCGAAGAACATACGCGCCGGGTGGTTGTTGATCTCCGTCGTCGTCAGGAAGAGCAAATTGTTCTGAATGGTGAAGGCGAGATTCACCTCGCTGGCCGGCGCCTCACCGCGCCAGGGGAGCATCGAGCCGCATGAAGTGACGAGGAGCGCGATGATTGCTAGTGTGGTGCGTCCGAAATACGTGGCCTTTCGTTGCGCCGCCCGCAACCCTTCGGGCTGGTGGAGATTGCGGGGCGATCTCTTCGTTGCTCGTCGTCGACGATGCCACCGCATCGCC
>DASYUK010000199.1:0-2551 GCA_036001325.1 Thermoanaerobaculia bacterium | reverse complement strand
TAGAACGTCTCGCTGTCCTTCTGCTCGCCCTCGAAACCGCCAGCCGTGCCGATCGGTCCGAGGTCGACGCTGCGGATGAGCTTGCCGTCGTGTGAATAGACCTTCACCTCGCTGTGCGCATCCTTTAAATATTGCGCGACGAAATTGCTGCCGAGGTAACTGACATCGGCGAGCAGGGCGGTGCTCTGGGGAAGCACCTCCCGCCAGTTCGCACGCTCCGGTCTGGCGATGTCGATGGCCACGAGACGACGGCGCGGTGCATCGACATCGGTCTTGAAATAGAAGATCCGGCCGTCGTTGCCGATGAACTCGTACTCGTTCTCGAATTTGTCGATCAGCGTCACCGGGGCCGCGTACGGATCGGCGAGGTCGCGGACAAGAATCTGATACTTCTCGGCAGTCCCCTTCGACACCGTAATGACGAGATACCGTCCATCCTCGGTCACCTCGCTACCGAAGTTCCACTCCGGCTGCTCGCGACGCTCGTAAACGAGGACATCGGAAGACTGCGGATCGCCGATGCGGTGGTAATAGATCTTCTGATTCTTGTTGAGGCTCTGCATCGCCGAGCCTTCCGGTTGCGGAAAGCGGCTGTAGAAAAATCCCTTGCTGTCCTTCGTCCACGCGGTCGAGCCGAACTTGATCCAGCGCAGCTCGTCCGGCAACACCTTCCCGCTCTCCACCTCCATCACATGCCACGTCACCCAATCCGACCCCGCGTCGGCCACGCTGTACGCGAGGTAGCGTCCGTCTTCGCTCGGTCTGATGATGTTGAGCGCGATCGTGCCGTCCTTCGACCACGTGTTCGGATCGATCAGCACGCGCGGCGTGTCGTCGAGCGAATTCTGGACGTATAGCACCGACTGGTTCTGCAGTCCGTTGTTCTTGCGGAAGTAGTAATGGCCGCCCTTCTTCTGCGGGACCGTGTACTTCTCGTAGTTCCACAGCTCGGTGAGGCGCTTCCTGATCGTCTCGCGATAGGGAAGCGTCGCCAGATAGTCGAACGTGACTTTGTTCTCGGCATCGACCCAGGCCCGGACATCGTTCGATTCGCGGACGTCGGTCTCGAGCCAGCGATACGGATCGGCGACGACGACGTTGCCGGCATACGTATCCTTCTGATCGCCCTTCCTGGTCTGCGGATACTGGAACTTCGACTGGGCGGTGGCGCTGAACGCAGTCAGCAGCAGGACCGCGAGCGCGGTTTTTACGGTTCGCATGCGGCGAAGAATATTACGGCTCGAAGACCAGGTGGAATCGCGAGGTATCGACGTCGACGATTCCCTGGAGTTTCTGGCCGACCGAGAGCGAGATGCGGTCGCTGTAGCGCCGCAACTTTCTGAGGAGTCGCTGCAGCTTGACCGTGTCGCAGGCTTCGAGGCGCAGCGTCACGTTCGCCTTCGTGTCGCGCAGCACTCTGCGGATGTGCCGCGCGGCGCTGGAGTCGACGGCATCCTTGAGCGTCACACGCAGATTGGCGCGGACGCTGTCGAGCGTGATCTCGAGCGCACCGGAGTCGATCCACGCGCGCAGTCTGTTGCGAAGACGCTCCGTGCATCGTTCGACCGCCACCGGATCGACTTCCTGCGATTCGATGACGTATTTCTCCGCATACGCCTTCATGGACAGACCGGTGATCCATTCGCTGATGACGAACGGCATCTGGCGCGCCTTCGCTGCGGCGATGGTCCGCAGGAAATGCCACCACCGGTTGAATCCGCCCGCCGAGATCCCTCTCGTGAAGAAGCGCGTGGCGATGCGCACGAGATCGAACCGCGAGTACGGAACCTGCTGTCCGGCGATGCGCAGGTAGTGCATCTTCGTTCGGATCCGATCGGCGATGGCGCGGTGCGAGGACAGCCGCCGGTACAGCTGCTGGTATCCGGTCTTCATCTCTTCCATCGTCATCGACTTCGGCACCACGTTGGTGCCGAGACGCGTGTTGTCGACGGATTCGAGGTCGAGGAGACGGCCGTCTTTCTTCAGCCGTTCGTAAAGCGGCGTGCGCGGCAGCGCCGTCAGCAGACCGACCATCGCCACCTGGATTCCCGAGGCCATGATGAAGTCGTTCTGGTGATCGAACGCCGCGGTCGTGTCGTGATCGAAGCCGATGATGAAGCCGGCGAAGATGTCGATGCCGTGGCCGTAGATCTTCTTCAGCGAGACCATGATGTCCTCGCGCAGATTCTGGAGCTTCAGCGTCTCCTTGAGACTCTCGGGATCGGGCGACTCGATGCCGATGAACACCCAGTTGAAGTGGGCCTCGTTGAACAGCCGCATCAAGTCTTCGTGCTGCGCCAGATTCAACGACGCCTCGGTTCCGAAGCGGAACGGGTAATTGTGCTCGCGCTGGTACTGTGCGATCGCTTTGAGCAGCTCGCGCGCCTGCGGGATGTTGCCGATGAAGTTGTCGTCGACGAAGAAGAGATTGCGCGCGCCGAGTGAGCGAAGGAGATCGAGCTCCGCGCGAACCTGGTCGATGGTCTTCGTGCGCGGCTTGCGGCCGAACATGATGATGATGTCACAGAACTCGCAGCGGAACGGACAGCCG